>JALZAV010000002.1 GCA_030948145.1 Candidatus Dormiibacterota bacterium | reverse complement strand
GGCAACAACCCGATGCGCGCCAGCGAGTAGCCCACCCGGGTGGCCGCGTTGGCGCCTGCATTGGAGTTGGCGATCGCGCTATTGAGGACGGCAAGGATCACGATGATGATTCCCGGGCCCCAGACGGCCTGCGCCAATCCGGACCAGGGGTCATTGCTGTTGAAGGCATAGAAGCCGGTCTTTGGATCAGCCATTTTGTTGGGACCGAAGTAGACGGTTGCGGCGTAGTAGCAGAAGAGGTAGAAGAGCCCGATCAGCAGGGCCGACAGGAGGACCGCGCGAGGAATCGTCCTCCGTGGTTCGCGAGCCTCCTCGGCGAGGGGAGCGGCCGCCTCGAACCCGATGAAAGCCAGGATCGCGTAGATCATTCCGGGGAAGACTGAGCCCCAGCCCTTCAGGTTACCGGTGTTCGGAGCGAAGACCGCCAGGGTATTGTTGCCACCGGCCGCCACGATCAGGGTGACCGCAAGGGCAACGAAGACCACGATTTCGAAGGTCCCGAGCGCAACCCCGGTTCGGGTCGAGAAGCGAATCCCACGGTATGTCAGCGCCCACACAATGAGCCCGGCGACGGCAGCGAAGGGCGCCCATAACCACAGCGGCCACCCGAAATGCGAGTTAAGGTTCGCGGCAAGCTCGTTCCCGAAGATCAGGTACAGAAGCGGCGCCACGATCGGCTCCGCCATCATGAACCCCCACGCAACGAGGAAGCCGACGTACGGATGAAGACCACGGGAGCTATAGGTATAGAGACCGCCGGCGGACGGCAGATGCCGGGCGAGCTGGCCGATACTGACGGCGACGAACAGGCAGGCGAGCAAGGCCAGCAGGACCGATAGGGGCAGGCTGCCCCCCGCGTAAGGCGCGCCGACGATGATCGAAAAGGCGACGGCGGCGGCGGGCGCCATATGGGTGATCGACTGAAAGAGCGTCGGGGCCAACCCAACAGCATCTCGTTGAAGTTCGGCCGGTCGGTAGGTCGCGCTCATGTCTCCTCCCTCTTCGAAAAGTAAGGGCGGCTGAGCTTGCTGGGCCGACCGAAAACGGGGCGCTGGGGTGCGCTCAACCCTCCCTCCTTGTGCGGCAACATAACATCTTGCAACCGGCCGGTAAACCCCCTGGAGGCAATTACCGGACCCGGTTACGGCCGGTAAGCTCAAGGGCATGGCGCTTCGGGAGTCGGGCCCTCCGTCCCCCTCAATGGCTGGGCGAGCGACTGCCGCGCTCCTGCTGACGATCGGCTTTTACGGGCTGGCGCTGATCGTCGCGCTCGCGCTGCTCGCCGTCCCCTATTTCGAATGGGTCTGGGCACACCGGGTGACCGGCCGGCTGGCCATCATCTGCCTCGTCGGGGCAGGCATCATCCTCTGGTCGATCGTGCCCCGGCCAGAGCGCTTCGTCCCGCCGGGCCCACGGCTGCCGCCTGAGCAAAATCCGCGCCTGTTCAGCGAGGCGGAGGCGGTGGCAAAGCTGGTCGACGAGCCGATGCCGCGCGAGGTTTACCTCGTGCCGGAGGTCAACGCTGGCGTCTTTCAACGAGGCGGATTTCTCGGCCGGGGTGGCCATCGGGTCATGGTGATCGGGCTTCCGTTGCTCGACGCCCTGACCGTCTGGCAGTTTCGAGCTGTACTCGCCCACGAGTTTGGTCACTATCACGGCGGAGACGTCCGGCTCGGCCCGTGGATCTATCGCACCCGCGAAACCATCGGCAGGACGATTCGCAACTTACGCGGCCGCGGGCTGCTTCAGATGCCGTTTCTCGTCTACGGCCGCCTCTTCCTTCGAACCACCCAGGCAATCTCCCGCCAGCAGGAGTTCGCCGCCGACGCCCTGGCGGCCCGAACGGTCGGGCCGAAGCCCCTGACCGATGGCTTGCGCCGCATCCATGCCGCCGGGCTCGCCTTCAACTCCTACTGGCGCGATGAGTTTGTCCCGGTCGTCAATGCCGGATACCGGGTGCCGTTCGTCGCCGGCTTTCGACAGTTCACCACCAACGAGCGCGTGTCGGGCCTCCTCGAACGCGCCATTCAGGAAGAGCTCGCTCATCCGCACAGCGACCCATACGACAGCCATCCGCCGCTGGCCGCCCGTTTGGCCGCGGTCGAGCGGCTGCCAAGGGGGCCCGCCTCCGGCGACGAGGCACCGGCCCTTTCCCTGATCGGCGATCCGCTGGATGCCGAGCGCCAGTTGCTGGGAACGATGCTCAAACCCGGCGTTTCGTTGCGGGACCTAGCCTGGGAGGCGGTTGGGCCGGAGGTCATCTTCCCCCAGATGCGCAAACGGATAGAGCCCTACCGCCACCTCGTTAAGGACGACACCGTGGTGCACTTACCGGAGCTGGCCACGAAGGCAGCCGCGCTCGGGCGCTCCATTGCCGCGGCGCAGGGTCGAAAGGTCCCGGACGGTGTCGATCCGGCACTCTGGGGGGTGGGCCTGATCGGAGATTCATTCACGCTCGCGCTCGGGGCGAATGGCTGGTCGATGGAGGCCCCTGTCGGGGCCCCGATCGCAACCCGACGGGGTGACACCGTGATTCAACCGCACGCGATCGTCGAGGACCTCGCTGGTCCGAACGCGAATCCGGAGGCCTGGCAGCGCAAGGCGCAGGAGCTTGGAATCGGGGAGCTTCGGCTGGGGTAAATTTGTCGGGATGACCGCCACGTCCTACAACCAGAAGACGATCGACGAATTCCACGCCAAAAAAGGCCTCGGCATCGGGCCGTTTGGGGACCATGTTCTCCTCCTGACCGCGAAAGGAGCGAAGAGCGGCGACCGAATCACGACGCCGCTGGTCTACCGGCGCGACGGCGACAAATACATCGTCATCGGGTCCAAGGGTGGCGCGCCAACGAATCCGCTCTGGTTCTCGAACGTTCAGGCAAACCCGGACGTCGAGATTGAGGTGGCTGCGAATGGCACTACAGAGAAGTTCAGGGCCAGGGCTCGCGTGCAGCCAAACGGTCCTGAGCGCGATCGGCTCTACGCTGAACAGACAAAGGTCTGGCCCGACTTTCTCAAGTACCAAAAGAAAACCAGCCGAGTGATCCCGGTTGTGGTTCTCGAGCGTCAAAAGTAGTCGGACGCCGACTGGCCTCGCTTTGGAGCGAGATCATGACCGTGGCCTCAGCGACGCCGTAGTCCGCTAAGAACCGCCCGCGATCAATTCGGCGAGAAGGGGCTCGAGGGCGTCGTCGGCCAGCGCACGCAGCTCGGAGTCGGTCCGGTCCTGGATTGGGTGCGGCACGTAGACGACGGCCGGCTTGAACCCGAGCGCTTTGGCCTGGGCCTGGACTGCCGACTCGAACTCTGACGATGCTGCCAGAACCGCCGGGATGCCGGATGCCTCCAGCTCGGTGATGTCGTGCACACTGCACGACGCGCATGAGCCTCAATCGGCGAGCGCTTCGATCACCGCGTGACACCGACGCCTGATCTCGCCCCGCACGTTTGCGGGAGCCGGCTTTGTGTAGGTCGGCTTGCGAAAGCGCAGCACGCGAAGGCCACGATCGCTGATCAGCTCGGCGATCCGGTCGAGAAAGACGTCGCCGCGCACCTTCGCGATGTCGAGGAGCCCGATCGTGACTCCCTCGAGCGATCCTCGCCGGGGAGCCGCCGGGCGATGTCCCGCCACGCGCTCACTCGTCGGATCGAGCAGCTCGATCATCGGTGCACCTCTCGCGTCACCGGCTGGCTCCCGGCTAGCCCGCTGATCCACCCAGCAATGATGGCGGAAAACAGTCCGGCCGTGCCGCCGGCGTGGGCGAACAAGAGCGCATCCCTGTCGAATTTCCGCACGCTCGTGCCGGCGACCGATTCCGGCATGCCCTCCGCCATGCCGCCAGCGCCTTTCACCATCTCGGCGCCAGGGAACGTGAGCGGCTCGTCGATCTCGGCACGCAATCGCTGCCTGGACCAACCGGCCTCGCGGAAGACCCGGCCGTGCTCGGGCGAGATGACGCAGAGCGCGTTCCACGCCAGGCCCCATTTGGGATGCCCGACCACGCGCAGGCAAGATGCCAGGGAGCGGGCGAGCGCCTCCGGCGTGCGCGCCAATTGATCGAACATGGGCTGGACGCCGGCGCCCGCGAACACCGTTACCGCCGAGCGCCCGGCTGGGAGACCGCGTTCGACCGCGAGCGGTTCCCAGGGCGAGGTCTCCTCCGCCTCGGCGAAGCAAAACGTGTATTTGCCGGGGTTGCCCAGTGTCGCCCGATCGATCTCACCCGGGCGACCGCCACCGATGTTGCGGATCACAAGCTGGAGTGCCCTGCCGATCGTCGCGTTGGCGCGGTTCCCCTGGCCGAGCGCGTTGACGCCGGAGTTCATGCCGATTTCCGTCGCAATCGGTCCGTTGACAATGACGACAGGCCCCACGAAGTAGGTGGTCGCAAGCACGCCGTGGATGTTGAACTCGTCAGTGCAGGCGGCCTCGAGAGCGGCCAGCACGACGGGCAGGTATTCTGGGCGGCAGCCGGCCATGACCGCATTGATCGCGACTTTCTCGACGGTGCACTCGGCCAGATCCGGCGGCACGACCGCGACGACTTCGTCGGGCGCGCGTGCGGTTCCCTCGAGCATTCGGAGCACACGTCGCGGCGTGGGCGGGACCAGCGGCAGGCCATCTGACCAGCCCCGGGCGTACATCGCCTCGACCTCATCCTCGGAGGGACCGAGCGCGATCCGGCGCGATCTGGTCCGCGACCCGTCATAACGGAGCGACAGTGTTTCGGGCATGCCGGGATCGAGCGTGCGCGATCCGCAACCCGGTCGAAAGTCCGGCAGTCCATCACCGAGGTGGTCGCGCCCGGTGAACCGCTCCCATTCCCGACGGTCCCAGCCTTCCAGCCTCTCTATCGCTCTCCCGCCCTGGACGCGGAGGAGGGTCGGAACGATTTCAATCTTTTCACGGTACGAGAGCTCGAGCGCGGTGTCATCAACCGGCCGCACGCCGGCGGGAAATCCCGGGTCGTCCTGCGTGAAGACGGTCAGCGGCAGTCCGGCATACTGCAGCTGCCGCAGGACGGGTTGGACCGTCTGGCAGGTGGGACACTCCGCCTTGACGAAGCAGACCAGGCCCTCCGGGAGTTGCACCGACTTAACCTACTCCACCAGTCCGGGCATTGAAAGGGCGAGTCAGCCGCCACGCAGCGCGCTCAGTAGCAGGATGACCCCGATGACTGCGCTGATCGCGGCTGCGCCGAGTTGAAGCGGACCGCGCGGGAGCAGGGCGCCCAGTCGGTTGCCCAGGACGACGGCAATCCCCGAGACTAACCAGAGCGCCAGCGTGGCTGCGGCGAAGACAACGATGGGCTGCTGGTACTGCGCCTGCAAAGCCGCCGTCGCCAGCTGGCTGAGGTCCCCCCACTCCGACGCGAACACCACCAGAAAGGCGGTTACGACTGGTGACCGCCTTCCTTTCGATGGGCTGTCGGCGCTGATCTCGCTTGGTGGCTCCCGCCGAAGCGTTTGCCACACGAGCACGCCGGCGACAACCAGAAAGATCAGACCGGCGAGCGCGTGGATGAGCCTCGATGGAACAATTCCCAGGATCGATCCGGCGACCACGGCGACCAGCGACTGAACGGCGAACGCCAGCGCGACGCCGACGAATACTCGTATGGCCGACATCCGCGTGGCCATGACGACGGTGGCAAGCGCCGTCTTATCGGGAAGTTCTACCAGAAAGACGACGACAAAAACGGTCAAGGCTACCTGCAGAAGGTGAGGCACGAAGCTAGGGTATCGCCCACGCGCTCCTTGACGGTTTGGACAGATCCACGGTCGCCGGACCGCCCCGGAGCTTTGCTTGCGCGGCTCCAGCCTGTGACCGCCTGGTAACAAGACGGTTGCAACCCGGGGACCGGCGCTAGGAAGCCTGTAACAAAGCGGAAATAGCCTGAACCGTGGATGAGTCTCGCACCGGAGCGGCCTCAGTCAGACTCGCGCCAGGACACCGAACCGCAACCTGGCGCTGCTCGGCCGCGCGGCGAACGCGCCTGGCGCGTGCTCATCGGGACGCTGGTTTTCCTTACCATCCTGATCGCCGCGCTCCCGATTTTCGCCGTAGTGCGAGGGACATCGGCGGGCATGGCGCTGGCCATCGCGGGCAATGCGAGCCTGCTGAGCTGGCTCGGTCTGGAGCTGGCTCTGGTCGCGCTCGGCATGGGCGCGTTCTTCTTCGTCTACTCCCTCAAGTACTACCTGGCCACGGCGACGATCCTCCTCCTGGCATTCTTCGGACCTGGTCGTCACGACCGAGCAATGGGCCAGCGGACCGATCGCCCCAACGGCCTGTCGCGAATCCTTCGGCGCCATTTGATTGGCAATGGACGACCCGGCGGGGACAGGCATGGACCGCTGAAGCTCGTCTACGAGCCATTTATCTCAATCCATATCGCGACCTACAACGAAAAGCGCGTAATCGCTCGTTTGCTCGAGGCCTGCGCCCGGCTGAACTACTCGAACTACGAGGTCATTCTGGTTGATGACTCGACGGACGGATCGATGGAGGTCCTGGAGCGCTGGAAGCAGGTCGACCGGTTCAAGATCATTCATCGGGATACTCGGGATGGATACAAGGGTGGCGCCCTGACCTATGCCCTGCGTGCGATGGATGCGCGGACCGCCTACGTGGCCATCTTCGATGCTGACGCAATGCCGTTTCCCGATGTCTTGAACGATCTGCTTCGTCACTTCTACTCCTACGATAGCCAGGCACCGCGTCCGATTCCGCAGATCGGGGCGGTGCAGAGCTATCAGTGGCATGTCCTGAACAAGGGCGAGAGCTGGCTGACGGCGGCCGTGCGCACCGAGTACGCCGGCAGCTACATGGTGGAACGCCCCTATCAGCAGGTGCTGGGCTCGATGAAGATGATCGCCGGCACCGCCTACATGATCCGTGCCGGACTCTTGAAGGAGCTCGGCTGGGGCCGCAGTCTCACCGAAGACTGGGAGCTCACCTTGCGCCTCTACGCGAAGGGGTACAAGGTCGCCTACACACCGTACGCAGAGACTCCGGCGGAATGCGTCGCGACCTTTGGCCGGCTGGCGCGCCAGCGGATGCGCTGGGCCGAGGGTCACAGCTACAACGTCAACAAGCACTTTTTCACCATCCTCCGGTCGCCGCACCTGAGCCTCATCGAAAAGGTCGAGTTCGTCTACTACGGCCTCTACTACCTGCAGTCCGCGCTTTTCATGCTGGGCTCAGCGGCGTGGCTGGTTTCCGAGCTGGTGCTGCGCGTGCAAATCCCCGAGTGGACCGCGATGCTCGGCTGGTCGCTGCTGTTCTCAAACCTGCTGTCGCTTCCACTCATGAACCTGGGCGGCCTTCTGCTCGAGGGGGCACCGCGCAAGGACTACAACGGCGTCCTCGGCGCCATGGCACTCTCCTTCTTGCTCGTGCCCTTCCAGGCCTGGGCCTCGCTCAAGGGCCTGTTCGAGCGCCACGAAGGCCCCTGGTTTCGGACGCCCAAGACCGGACGGGTCACCGATCGGGTCGTGCCCCTCGAACAGAGCAAGAGCCTGGAACGGTGGCTGCGTCCTCGCGCCGGCAAGCCGGAGGCAGCGCAGCCGCTGTTTTTCAGCCCGGTGCGGATTCGTCGCGCGATCCGGATTATCTGCGTCGTCGCTCCGATTCTCGTGTTGACCATCCTGGGCGTCGGAGCCGTGACGGCGTCCAGTGTCTTTGCGTCAAACAGCTTTTACCTTCATAACGCACTCACGATCGACAACACGCCGCCGAAGGGCGGTCCTCCCGGCAGTTTCTCGATGGCCGCACCGGGCGCGAGCCAGACGTGGGCAACGACGGTCGCGTACACCGGGCAGACCATCCCGGCAGGCGCCTACACGTTTACCTATTGGACGTCGGGGCAGGGTGGTTCGACGGTGACCGCGGCCCTGACGTTCGGCTCCAGCCCAACCTCCTCATGCGCCGTGATCGTCCCAATCGCGACCTGGAGAGCGACGCTCGTCGACGGTGGTGGATCGTCCGTCTCGTCGAACGTCGGTGCCGTCGTCCTTCCCGCCCGCTCGTATCTCTGCTGGCAAATCACGGTGATCACCGTTAGCGGAAGCCTGAACCTGCGCTACGACGGAAACCTGCAGCAGACGTCGATCACGACGCCTTCGATCGTCGTGCCCGAGCATGCTCTCCCCCTGGCTGGACTTGTCGTTCTGCTGCCCCTGGCCGCCGCCTGGCTCGTTCGTAAGCCGAAGTCCGGCGCCACCGTGAGGGACCGATGACGCAGGAACGCGCGACGCGGATGTTTGCGATGCTGCTGGCCGTGAGCGCCGGCCTGCTTGTCGTCTTGCCCTTCGTTTCTACCTTTAACGATTTCCTGACCGCGATCGGTATCCGCCTCGGTATCGCGGGCCCCCTGCAGGCGATCGTTCCCGCCGAAGTAGGGCTCACCGTTGCCGTCCTCGGAGCGTTCGGGATTCACGCCGGTTCAGCCGGAAATCAATTGGTTGTCTGGAATGCCAGCGGCGCCCCACTGACGCTCTTCATTTCGTGGAACTGCGTGGGATGGCAGAGCCTGATCCTGCTTGGCCTGAGCTTATTCGTCGGCCTGCGGGGTCCGATGGGATGGGCGTCTCGAGTCGAGGTCATTCTCTTCGGCATCCTGGGCACGGTGCTCGTCAATATCGCACGCATCGCAACCGTTGGCGTGCTGGCTTCGGCAGCCGGTTATATGCCGGCCATCCTCTTCCATGACTATGGCGGAACGCTGCTCCTGGTTGCCTGGCTCTTTACTTTCTGGCTGATCGCCTTTCGTTGGTTGCTACCCGCTCCCGAGCTTGCGCTTGAGCCGACCGCGTGAGCCTGGCCCGGGTCCTCGCGAACGAAGAGGAGGACGATCGCCGGCACGATCGCGGTGCCAGGCCAGCTGGCACACCTATCGCGTTGTGGAGCTGGTTGAGCCTCGGATTGCTGCTCGTTGCCCTGACGCCTCGCCTCATCTACCTCTTTGGGATCTCGAATCCGGAGAACGCCGGCGACGGGCTCTACACAGACGCCTACCAGCACTGGCAGATCGCCTATCTCACCAAAGAGATCGGGCTGAGCCACGGCCTGCGATTCTGGGACCTTAAGGGGGTGGAGTATTTCTGGGGGAGCCTGCACCCGATCGTGCTCGTCATCCTTTTCTACGTCACCGGGTCGACCGACATCGTGCTTGCGCGGCTCCAGAGCCTCACGTTCGGATCGCTCGGCGTGGTGCTGATCTTTCACCTTTGCCGGCGTTACTGGAACCTCTCAGTTGCGCTCGCCGCGACCGCGTTTGCCGCCTTCGCCCCGACAAGCGTCTTCAATGACGCGTCCGGCATGCTCGAGCCGATGGCGGTCAGCCTTTCCCTCCTCGGGATCTGGCTGCTGCCAGATCGTTCTCTCAAGGCTGGGATCGTCTGGGCGCTCGCTACCGCGGCCCGACCCGAGGCGTGGCTGTCTTCACCGGCGCTCATCGTGGCATCCTGTCTGCGGCCGGGGACCGTCCGGCGCTGGCTTCCGCTGCTCTTCGGTTTTGGCGGAGTCATGGCCGCGCAGATGGCGTTCTTCAACGCCCGGACCGGTAATCCGATCTATCCGTTCTACTGGAACTTCCTGGCGAACGCGGGCGGCAAATGGATGAAGCCGATGATCGCGAGCCAGCAATCGGCGCGGCCCTGGTTCGTCGCGCTGTGGCTGATTGCGACCGCGGGCCTGCTCTGGACGCTCTGGCGCCGGCCCCGGGCATATCTGCTTTTGCTCTATGGGTTCGGGTCATGCGCGCTGGTCCTCGGGTTGTTCGGGCTGACAGCGTTCATCACGGAGTGGTACCCGTGGCGCTGGATGATGTGGATCCTCGCCTTCCCGTACGACTTCGCCGCCTTGCTAGTCGCGGTCGGCCTGTTTGTAATCATGCCCCGCTACCTCGGACGCGGCGGTCGGCCCATCGCCTGGCTACTGGCGGCCGCCCTGTTGCTCGGCACGCAGCTGACCTGGATCCCCATCCAGCGCGCCTATGCGACCACCGAATCGGTCTGGACCACTGACGTTGCCGCGGGACGCTACATCGCCGGCATCTTCGATCAGCCTGCCTACCGCAGTGGCGCGCTCAACCTGCCTCCGCCCGATGATCCGGCCGTCACCTATGCGCTCGTGCGCTATGGCGGGCTCGACGGGCGGCACTTCATCAGCCAGTTGTATGACCCGATCTATTACCTACCGGCTGGCTACCACTATGTGGACCATCCGGTGACGGTAGGAGTGCTGCTTCAATGCTGGCTGTCGAGCACGAACACCTCGATCCTGGTGCTGCCAGCTAATCGCGCAGAGTATGCCGCGTATACGGCGGCTCATCCAGATTGGTTCGAGATGGTTGGGCGGGTTGCGGACTACGGCTGGACGATCGAGGCTGTCCACGTCCCGAAGCCGTCGCTGCAAACCTGCGACCAGGCGGCGATGAACGCTCGAAAGGGTGGCCCATAACAGAGGCCATCACTCTTATTGCCTTCTAGACTGAACCGATGGCCAGCGGGACGGTCTTCCGGACGACGATCCGCGATAGCTGGCGTTGGATGTGGTGGGATATCCCGGTCCGCCTGGTGCCCCTTACCGCCCTTCCCGTCCTCTACCTGTGGGTCACCCGGACCTCGCCCGCCGCACTGGGACTGACCGAGCGTCACCTGCTTCGTGATCTCGCCCTCGCCATCCCCTGCGCGATTGCAGGCTTCGCGATCGCGGCCGCCTTCTCCGACTACCTGTCACGCCGCGCCGGGCGATGGTTCGTCCCAGACGGCGCCGACCTGCTGCTTCAGACGTTCTATTACGTCGTCCCCAACGCGTTCGTCGAGGAGTTGTTCTTTCGGGGATTCATGCAAGGCATGCTGATGCGGTGGTGGCAGATCCCCGCGCTCGCCCTCGCCATCACCACCCTCATCTTCGGCGCCTACCACCTGCTCGGCCGCTGGGGATGGCGCCCCGTCGCCGGGGCCACGGTCGCCGGCGTCGCGCTCGGCCTGCTCTATCTGTGGCAGCCGCCGCCAGCCTCCTTGCTCCTACCGGTGGTCGTCCACGCCGGTATCACGGCCGGGTTCCTGGGCCTCGGGCCGAGTCTCCTTTTCGCGTGGCGCCGAGCTAAGTAAGAGTTCCGTCAGCAGTAAGGCCGACGTCCGCCTGTTCTTGCGATCCCGGCTGGCAGGGCAGGCTGCCAGGATTAGCCGGCCTCAGGATTGGGAAGCCTCGAGCACCCAGGTCCCCATGGCCAGTGGAGCCCTTCGGGTCAGGCGCAGGCCGGCTGCATGCAGCAGATGGCGAAACTCCGCCTCGGTGCGCTCGCGTCCGCCCAGGATGACCATCATATGCAGGTCGGCCATGACCAGGCGAAGGTCGGCCGCCGTCGGTTTGAAGCGTTCAGGCATGAGGCGTTCGATAACGAAAAGTCGCGCGTGCGAGGGCATGGCTTGGGCGCACACCCTCAAGACCTGCAGAGCACGCTCGTCGTCCCAGTCGTGGAGAACCCAGCGCAAGATGTACCGGTCGCCTCCGGCGGGGACGTTATCGAAGAAGCTACCCGTGACCAGGCGGCACCGGTTCGCGACACCGGCCGCGTCCAACTCGGCAGCGGCGCCCTCCAGGCCGGAGGCGAGGTCGAGGATGGTTCCATACATGTCGGGATGGGCGGTGAGGATGGCGGCCATAAGGGCCCCTCGGCCGCCTCCCACGTCGACGACGCTCGAGACCCCGGAGAATTCGCACGACTTCAGTAGTGCCTGCCCGTCGAGCCGCGCCGAGGCGGCCATGGCGGCGTTGAACCGTTCGGAGGCGTCCGGCATGGTCGCGAGATGCTGCCAGCGCGGAAGCCCATGAACCAACTCATACGCCGGCTTTCCAGTCCGAACCGTGTGAGCGAGCTCGGCCCATGACGAGTACCCCTCCTCCAGCGCCATCCGCGCTTGCGCGTGCGCCCACTGGCCGGACATGAGGCAGCTCGAGAGGGGCGTCAGGCCGAAACGGCCCTCTTCGTCCTGGGTGAAAACGCCGAGGGCGCAAAGGCCGTGAAGGCAACGCTCGAGCGAACCCGTGTGAACCCCGACGGTTTCCGCGAGCGCGGCGGCGGTCTTCGGACCGTCCGCCAGCTGATCAGCAATTCCGAGTTCGGCTGCCAGCGCTACGAGCCGGGCGGCCCGATAGCCGATGATCAGCCGGAAAACCTGATCCTCGGGACTGTCCAATTCGCTGTGCTACGTCGCTCGGCGCTTAAACGCCACCGTGCCCCGGGTATCCGCCGTCATCCTTCTATCCTTCCTCAAGCTGCCGATGGGTTGTCCTAATTATGCGTGCCAGGGCGGCGGAGGATGCCAGCGCTTAAATCACGTCGCCGGACTTGCGGAATCTCCGAGCATGACGACACCATTCTTGGCCGCCAGCGCACGACCGGCCTCGAGGTCAAAGTGGACGCCATGACTCGCCGCTGTCGCGACAAAGTCGGTCGCGGTCAGTCTTCCGCTGAGGATCTCCTCGACGAAATGGTTTATCTGCGCGTCCCAACCTCCAGGGACGATCACCTCGAGCAGTCGCGCCGGCCCCGCCTCCCGGGGCACCCACAAGCCGTGCCACGAGCCGCGCGGACGCCAGACGGTCGTCCCAGCTTCGGTCCTGTGCACCTGATCGTCGAGCTGCCAGACGACAAGGCCGGCCAGCGTGTACGAAATCTCGTCCTCGTGCTCATGCCAGTGGGGTGGGACGAGCACACCCGCCGGCAGATTCCACTGCAGAACGCCCAGTACTCCACCGGTCTGACCTCCCAGGAGCCTGGCTGCCTCGCCGGGTTTGCCGGTGGCACCCGTTCCTGCGCCGACCACGCGCGGACGTGTTCGCGTTTCCACGTTAGAACCTCCTAGTCGGGCCCTCTGCCCCTGAGATGAATGCCTGGAAGGCCTACCCTCCGAGGATAGTCAGAAGCGGGCCGAATCCCTCATCAAAGTTTTCGGTTAATTCCTGACGGCTGCGTCGATTTCCGATTGGCACGCATGCACAACGCTATCCGTCCCGCCCCGGCGACCGCTCGAGTACCAGCCGGCAACCAGCGCAACCAGGCGGTCGGCCAGACCGCTCGCGCTTTCGGCACTCATGGTCGGATAGGCCGTCGCGATCAGGCGTGTAAGCACCCGCCTGGCTCGATCGTACTTTTCGACCAGTGCGCTCCGGTAACGCTGTTGTAGACCGGCTTCCGCGGCAAGCTCGGCAGCCAGGGTGAGATCGACATGGAGCCCGATGGCAATCTCGAGGTAGGCATTGAGGCGTGCCCTGGGGTCGGCCGGCAAAAGCTCCAACCTAGCAACGGCTCGTTCACAAAACTGGGCGTACGACTGCAGTGGATAGAGGATAAGGTCCTCCTTGCTCGGAAAGTAGTGATACAAGGAGGCAGGCGCGAGGTGACACACTCGCGCCAGGCTTTTGATCGTCACCCCACGGTAGCGACGCTTGCGTATCTCGGGAGCTACGGCTCGCCAGATCGCGGCGCAGCGCTCAACCCGGTCTTCGGTAGGCCTGCCGCGGGGACGGACAACCGCCAGCGCCATATTCGGCAGTGTAGCCGCGCGACCCGATGGGAGCGTCGTCTTCCTACCTTATAGCGTCACTATCACCAGAAGTGCTAGGATGGGGCTCATTGTTGGAAAGCGGCCGTTACTCCAGGAGGTTGGCATGGCAGTTCAAGGCGTATCACGTACAACGCGGCGACCCTCACCCGGGGCCCAGGACCTCGGACAGCAGGTAGGCGAGAAGGCCGGCGAGGCGATCGAGAAGGTCTCCGAGCAGGCGAAGCAGTCGGCGGCGACCCAGAAAGACCGGTTGGTGGGCGGGCTGGGCGCTACCGCGAACGCGATCCGGCAGACCGGCCAGAATGTCCGCCAGCAGCAGCCGACGGTAGCCGAGTACGCGGAGAAGGCAGCACAGCGAGTCGATAGCGTGACTGAGTACCTCCGCCAGCGCGACGTCGACGATGTCATCGGCGACGTCCAGGACTACGCGCGCCGCAACAAGGCGATCTTTATCGGCGGCACGATGCTTCTTGGATTCATGGCGGCCCGCCTGGTCAAGACGGCCGGTCGCCGACAGCAGCTATCGGAGACGGCGCCCCGTACGGCGCCGCGCATGGCGCCAATTGGGATCACGTCGTCCTCGCCTACCAGCGGGACTTCGCCTCGCTACGTGCCGACTGGCAACAGCGCGATGGAGATCGATCCACTGCCCGATGAAGCCGCCAGCTTCGAACCGACGGCGCAGGAGCTTGCAGAGGAGATTCCGGGGACGCTCCCGCGGGCGCGCACCAATGGACACTAAAGACACCCGCTCCCTGGGGCAGCTCTTCCAGGACCTGGTCAAGGACATAGCGGTCATGATCCAGCAGGAGGTGCGGCTCACTCGCGCGGAGATGGGAACCAAGGTGAGCCGGGTCGCCCGGCCGGTTGGGTTCGTCGTGGCCGGTGGCTTGATCGCCTACGCCGGCTTTCTCACCTTTGTGGCGGCGGCCGTCATCCTTCTGCACGCGCTGGTCCCACTCTGGGTATCGGCGCTGTTCGTTGGCCTGGTCGTGGTCGGAGCCGGCTGGTTCCTGATCCAGACCGGCTTGCAGCAGGTCAAGCACCAGGATCTCTTGCCACGGCAGGCGATCGCATCTCTGGCAACTATCCGCAACGCTCGCCGGAGCTAAGCGATGGGCCGAACTGACCAGGCTGTGGTTGCCACCTTTCGGCGGCAGCAGGACGCCGCCGAGGCGGTTGAGCATCTGCGTTCGGCCGGAATTGCACCCAACCAGATCAAGGTCGAGCACTCCGTACCGGGCCTGCTGGAATCATTGCTTCCCGAGGAAGAGCGTTCCGGAAAGAGCACGGTGACGGTGACCGGCGAGCGATCGCTGACGCTCGCCGGTACGGTGCTCAGCCAATCCGGAGCACAGGAGGTAAAAGGCAACTTGAGACCACAGACGACAACACCGGTGTCACCGATGATCGGTAACGTGGCGGAAACAAACGGCCGAACGACGCCGTCGCCCTCGTCGACCGCCGAGATGGCGGACGCGAAGGTGCGGATCGAATCGGCGCGGAGCGACATGGATCAGACCATCCGGGCGATCGAGGATCGCCTGAAACCCGATGCCGTGAAGGCACGGGTCAAACATGCAGTCAAGGAGGCAACGGTGGGACAGATGGAACGGAAGATCGGTACCGTCAAAGACTCGATCAACTACAACAGCAGTGGGGTGGTGGAGCGAATTCGCCAGAATCCCATGCCGGCCGCGCTCGCCGGGCTGGGCCTGACCTGGTTGTTCTTCAGCAAGAAGCCCGCCGGCCGTTATGACCAGCGGTATTACCGTCCGGGCTCGTCCTTCCAACCCGAATACGGCTACGCGGGCAGCTACCCGAATCGTCAGGGCGACATCACGCAGGCTCCCGGGCGAGTCGCGGATAAGGCTGGTGAGGTTGCCGGCCAGGTGACCGGTACGATCGGCGACGCGGCCAGCCAGGTCGGCGCGACCGTGGGCGAAACAGCCAGCCAGGTCGGCGCAACCGTGGGCGAAACCGCCAACCAGGTCGGCGCAACTGTTGGCCAGACGGCATCCCAGGTTGGCGAGACGCTCGGCAACACTGCCGACCAGGTCCGTTACACGACGGGCCAGTGGGCATGGCAGGCTGGCCAGCAGGTCCAGCGAGTTCAGACCAACCTGCAGAAGACGATGGAGGAGAATCCGCTTCCGGTTGGGCTGGCCGTCCTTGGACTCGGGGCCCTCGTGGCCCTGATGGTGCCGAAGACCTCCACGGAGGACCGCCTGCTCGGTGAGACCCGGGATCGGCTGGCGGACACGGCGCAGGACGTCACCCAGAAGGTCTCACGCGTTGCCCAACGTGCGGGTGCGGCGGCTCAGGACGAAGCTCGCAGTCAGAACCTCGCATAAACGATACCCGTCCACCCTCCCCCATCCGGGGGAGGGTGGGGCGGCTCTCAACGCCGGTGAAGGTGGCCGGCGCTCGGCGGTCACCTGATAGCAGAACTTAGTTGATGTCCCCGGCGTCCTCCTCCGGCACCGCCGCCTCCCGCAAGCCGCGCTCATCCCCGCCCGGCGCATAAAATGCGAGGTAGGTCGCATCGTCCGAATCGACGACGAAGTGATGCATCGTCCCTCGCGGTACGTGGATTAGGTCGCCGGCGGAAGCTTGGAACCCAGCCTCTTCCGTGTGGAACGTCACCTGGCCGCTGAGCAAGAAGAAAATTTCCTCAGCCGCCTCGTGGACGTGCGGCCGCGGTCCGGTCCCGCCCGGTGAGTTGATGTGCATCGCGCTATAGCTTCCGCCCGTCTCCTCTGCGTCGAGGAGGAATCGAAAGCGGTGCTCGCGGAATCTGTACGGTCGGCTTTCGGCGACTCGCACGTGCGCCGGTCGGCTGTCGCGCCCCACGGCGCTAGCATAGCGTCGCCTCATCGCATCGGCGGCAGGACCCAGAAGCTTACCGCTGGTGGACCCCGGGTCGGTGACGCCTACCTCAGCGAGACGTATTCTTGCCGGGCTTTCTGACGCTCGATTGCCTCCGGCCAGGTCAGTGGAAGGTCTTGACCCAGGACCCTGTAGCGGACGAAGATGGTTCTCTCGCGCAAGTCGTGCTCGAACTGCTTGAGGGCCACGGCGTGGTCTGCGCTCTTGATGAAAGCCTTCAGGCTGGCGTCGCCCCGGCTCTCCGTCCCGGTAATCAGGAACTTCTTGCGCTGGCCCGTTCGTGCGTTCTCGATTTCGTTTCCAGATCGCAGCATGCTCTACCACCTCGGCAATCCGAATTCGCTATAGTGACCCTCTAAATGAGTAGAGCGAGTCTAAAGCCAAAGGGCCGAGGTGTCAAGCGGCGCTACCGCTCGCCGCAACGGGCTGAACAGGCGAGTGCCACCCGGCGTGAGGTCCTCAATGCAGCGAGGAAGCTCTTCACGAGCCGTGGCTTCGGCCGAACAACGATGGAAGCGGTGGCCGCCGAGGCCGCCGTCTCGGCGGCCACCGTGTACCTCGCCTTTCGCAACAAGCTCGCGCTGGTGTCCAGCCTCCTTTCCGAAGCGCGCCAGGATCCAGCCCTCGACGTGCAGCAGGTTCTCGCGGAACCCGACCCGCAGCGCCAGGCGACCGTGGGTGCGCGCCTAATCCGCGAGCTCCACCAACGGACGGCGGGCCTGACCGGAATCCTGCGTTCGGGCCGTGGGAACGATCCGGCGCTGGAGTCGATGTGGGATCAGTGGCAGACCGGTCATCTGGACGCCGTCCGCCGGGTCGCACGCCAGGCAAGCTCCCGTGGGACGCTCCGCCCAGGTTTGGACGAAGCCCGAGCGGCTGATGTGCTCTACGTACTCACGGGGTCCGAAACATTCCGGGAGCTGGTCCTGGAGCGCGGCTGGTCAGCGTCGCACTACGAGGAATGGCTGGCGGATTCGATTCGCCGCCTGGTCCTTGAGGTACCGCCGGACGAAACGGACGCCTCCCTCGAACGCTGAGTTCGACGGCAGCGATATGAGTTGCGGACTGGCGACCCCAACGGGACAAGTCGAGGTCCTGCTGAACTCAGACATCCTCACCCGGCTGGCGGGGAACGCGCAGCGGACGGCGCCCATCCAGGAACGGCGAAGGGTTAGGTGCCGGTCTCGACCATCTGCTTGATCCGCCGCTGGTGGTCACCGACTTCCCGGTTGATCGCTCCCCTCACCAGGGGTGCCAGCAACTGTGGAACGGGGAGCTCAAAGTCGCTGACGCACTCCATGGCGGTGGCTGAGGGAGTCGCACCGGGTCCGAACGTGTAACTGAATTGAGCCTGCCAGGCACCGCTGATACGCCACGCGAACCGGCGGTTTGGCTCCATGTCGGTGACGGTGAGCTGGAGGGCATCGAGCTGGCGAGGGAACGTGCCCTTCCGCTTATAGGCGAATCGCGTGCCGACCCCGATGGGGCCCGGGTCCAGCTGGACGAACTCGACCGCCTTGCGATCCCACCGTGGATGGTTGCGGGCGTGCTCGGTGGCGACGAATCGATAGACATCGGCCGGTGACTTCTCAATCGCCGTTCGGACCTGGGTGGCGGTCTTCACAGGGCTTGCGATGATTCTAGCGTCCGGCTATCGCAAGCCGTCATCACCAGCGCTCTGGATCGACACCGACGCGACCGGCCGACACCAAACACTAAAGATTGATACCTGGGGTTCTGGCGACCACGACTCGCCGGCGCGAGGGGCTCTCGAGCTGTCAAGGGTGGCAGCCACGAAACGGACAGGGATGCTGGCCACTGATCTCAAACGGGGCGCCTTGCTCGACGCCATAGCCGGTCAGGACGTACCCTCGGGATGGCTAATTCGCCAGCCAGGAGGAAGGTGGTCATGCGCATCGAGTCCCCGGTGACGTCGCTTTCGTGGATCTCGCCCGGAGCGAAGCGCGGGGAGACCATGAATGCGGTGGAATCGAAGCTCCTCACCGACCTCGCGGCGCAGGCCGGGCTGGTCTTCTGGGTGGCGGGAAAGCTCGCCGTTGCCCGCATGGATCCGGTATGAGACCTCGCTCCTTCTACCTGGCCTCGTTGCTCTGGCTGTTGATCTTCGGAGTGGCCGTCGCCCAGGTCGTGGCGCACTTCTTTTTAGACCTGCGCCGGGTGCCGGAAACGCTGGCACCCACCACCAGCACACTGACAGGAGCGATTGCGCTGCTCGCGATGTGTACGGTCGGCTGGCTGATCGCGGTGCGGCGGCCTCGCAACCCGGTGGGATGGTTGATGATCGGTGTCGCCATCACCGGCGCGACCCTGCCTCTTCCAGGCATCTACGCGGCCTACGCCTTAGCCCTCAACCTCGGCCTGTCCGGCGCTTACTGGCTCTACTGGCTGAGTCAGATCACGTGGTTCCTGCTGTTTGGAGAACTTCTGGTCCTGCTCCCACTCTTCTTCCCGGACGGACGGCTGCTGAGCCGTCGATGGTTGGCCCCCATTGCATTGCTCGTCATAACTCTCCTGGTGGTCATCGTCTCGTCGCTGGATCCCCGTGCCACGGATCCATTGCCGAACCCGCTCGGCGTCAAAGCCCTGTCGGGCCTGGTCGGCATCTTTAACTCACCGGCCTTTACGGTTTACTTCTTTCTCCTCTGCAGCCTCGGCATCGTTTCACTGATCGTTCGCTACCGGCAGGGAGCTGAGCAGGAACGGCAGCAGCTCAAGTGGCTCCTGGCCGCGGTTGTCCTCCTCCTTCTCCTGGTGTTCCTTCAGGTGGTGGTGGTGCCCTTGTCAAACGCCCCACTGCTTCCGATTGGGGCGGCCCTTCTTCCGATCGCGATCGGGATTGCTGTCCTGCGCAACCGCCTGTACGACATCGATCTCATCATCAACAAGGCGCTCGTGTACGGCGGCCTGGCCGCCGTGATCACCGCCGCCTACGTGCTGGTGGTGGTTGGTATTGGGGCCCTAGTCGGAAACAGCCGACAATTCCTGCTCTCGATCGTGACCACCGCGATCATTGCGCTCGCCTTCCAGCCATTGCGTTACCGGGCCCAGCGGCTGGCCAACCGGCTTGTCTACGGGAAGCGAGCGACGCCCTACGAAACGCTTTCACAGTTCAGCGAGCACCTTTCCGAAGCCTTCTCCCACGAAGACATCCTCGACCGCATGTCGCGGATCCTCGCCCAGGGCACCGGCGCGGAACGGGCCGAGGTCTGGGTGCGGGCCGGCCCACGGATGCTGCTGGCGTCGTCGTCGCCCCCACTCACCGGCTCGGCGCCAGCCGAACTTCCCGTGACGAACGGCAACTTGCCGCCGATGGAGCGCGACCGCGTCGCGCCCGTCACCCATCAGGGCGAGCTGCTGGGCGCCCTGGCGGTCGCGATGAAACGGGGCGAGACCTTGAACGCCGTCGAACACAAGCTGGTGACCGACCTGGCCGGCCAGGCCGGCCTCGTGCTCAGGAACGTCGGGCTCAACCGAGAGCTGCTGGCGCGCCTCGAGGACCTGCGCGCCTCACGCCAGCGCCTCGTTAGCGCCCAGGATGAGGAACGGCGTCGCCTCGAGCGCAACATCCACGACGGCGCCCAGCAGCATCTCGTCGCGCTCAAGGTGAAGGTTGGCGTGGCGGAATCACTCAGCGAGCCCAACAGCCGGGCCCGACCGGTCCTGGCGCAGCTCAAGAAGGATGCTGACGAGGCGATTGAGAATCTTCGGGAACTTGCCCGCGGCATCTATCCGCCGCTGCTGGCATCGGAGGGGCTGCCGGCCGCGCTCAAATCACACGCGCGCCGCCTCCCGTTTGCCGTCGAGCTCGACGTCGACCGCGTTCCGCGACTTTCGCGCGAGGCCGAAAGCGCGGTTTACTTCTGCTGTCTCGAAGCACTGCAAAATGTCGCCAAGTACGCCGGCGCGACAAGGGTCGAGGTGCGCGCCCGTGTGGAGAGCTCGACGCTGGTCTTTTGCGTTTCGGATAACGGCAAGGGCTTTGACCCGGCTACGACGGTCGCCAGCTCCGGACTGCAGAACATGGGGGACAGGCTAGAAGCGCTTGGCGGAACGCTGCAAGTGGAAAGCCAGCCCGGCAAGGGAACCCATATCGAGGGCAAGCTCCCCATATAGCGCGTCGAGCGGCCCCGCATCAGACGCCTATCAGAAACCCGTTAGCTCGGCCTCAGCGGCACTGACCAGGGACCCTCGACCAGAACGTGTGGATTCTTGATGTGGAGAGTGATTCGTCCTGACTTCGGGTTGTCCAGCTCGAGATACCCATCGGCGCCTTCGGTAGCGCCCCAGGCAAAGCCGTATGAGTTGACGCCATCGAGCTCCCAGCTTTCCACCCGACCGGCATCTACCGGCTGCCCGGCGCGGAAGTAGATGCGCAGGCGACTGCCGTTGGCGTCCCGGATCCATGCCTCCCGCTCGAGCACGAATTGATAGCGCCCCAGGGCAACGGGGATGTTCAGCGGCATCGACCCCGAGGATGGAATCGAGAACTGCACCGTCGCGGTGCCCGCCTCGGTCTCGTGAATCCGGAGAACGGACAGCGTGGTGGCATTCGCAGGCAGCGTCAGGTCCCACTCGCCGGCCCGACCACTTCCCGAGAGGTAGTTGTCGCTCCCCAGCGGAGGTGCGAGGTCGAGGTAGTTGACGCCGCTCGCACGCGAGCCGTAGCCGGAGAGATGGACGATCAGCGAGCTAGCGGTGCGATCGACCTGATCGACGTGCAGAGTAATGCCATGGACCGTCACGCCGCCAGTGGACATGTCCGCGGGGGTCAGATGAGCCTCGGCCGGAGTTTCGAGATGCAGCTGTAATGTCCATCGGCCCAACCCCGATGCCAGCCGGGTCGGGATGGCGAGCGAGGGCGAGTCGATGACAAGCGTCACGTCGCGGATCCCAGGTCGCAGCGGGTCAAATCCGAGGTTGCCCGCGGCATGGTTCTCTGTGGCCGAGCCGCCTTCGCCGAAGCTCTGCGCGTGAATCTGATACCGATGTCCAGTAGCGTCGACCAGGTAGGGCTGAGGGGCGTCGGAGGCGGAGCCGATCTTCTCGTCCTTACCGCCGGGCAATCCGGTGACGGTATACGCGAAGGTGGTGCCCTTAGTATTGGCCAGCGCGCTGATAATCGTGAGCGTGATGCCATTGCGGGTGACGGCCACTGGATGAGCGAGCACCAGGCTCTCGCCCTCGGTAGCACGAATCCCCTGGCCGGGAAGGAAGTAGAAAACCTTCTGCACCGCATTCGCTAGCGCGTCACGCGCCTGCGGGCTGATACCGATGATTAGCAGGATGACCGCAGCCGCCAAAGCGGCCGCGTAACGAACCGGGCGCCGCCGCCATAGTGGAACCTCCGGAAGGCGGCTCGGCAGGGTGGCCAGCATGCGCTCGGTCGCCCCCGCCGGTACTGTTACCGGACGGAACGCCGCCGCCAGCGCCGACTCGATTTCAGGATCCGGCCAACTGGAGCGCATCGCTTCCTCCTTCACCGGCCTGGCGCAGCGCATGAGCGAGATCGCGCCTGGCTTCGAAAAGCCGGTTGGTTACGGTAGTAACGGGCCTGCCGATGACTGCCGCGATCTCCTCGTACGACAACTGCTGCTGATAGCGCAAGACCAGGACCACCTGGGCGCTGGGAGCGAGCGCCCACACCGCACGCAGTAGCTCGGCCCTCGTCTCCGCCGAGAGCGCGGCGGCCTCGGGAATCGGGTCGGCACTCGGGATTTGCGGCGCATCAGGGCTGTCAAGTTCCAACTGTGGACGACGGGCGCGAAGCTGGCTGATGAAGAGGTTGTGCGCGATGCGCAGGATCCAGGGAGCAATGGGCCGCGCCGGCCGAAACTGGCGCAGGCTGTTGAATGCTCGCAGAAAGGTCTGCTGGGCGAGATCTTCGGCGTCGTCCTGTCGTCGCGTCATGCTGAAACAGAATCCGTACACTGGTGCATACAGCTCCTCGAAGAGGCGCTCGATGGCAACCGGGTCCCCGGCAACAGCCGCCTGCTTGAGCGCCGCATCGGGGTCTTTCACCGGGCCTCCTGCGTCGAGACTCTATATGCCATACGCGCCAGCTGCGGAATCCTTTGCTTGTCTCGTAAGCACGATCGTTTCGCAAACGTCGCCGACAGGGATGCCCTCGACTACATGGTTCCGACCATCATCGAGGTGCATGCCTGATGATCGCGCCTCTCGGAGGCTACGTGGCCCCCGGAAAAGTGACAGCTGTATGGAAGCAGGATCGCGCGAAACGTTCAACATAGTCATCTGGGAGCGGTGCGAGAAGGCTAAACCTAAGCCGGCTCCCTTATCGCCCTTGGCCGGGGCTAGTGTTGTTGTCGATGCACCGACTGAACCGGGAACGATCCGCGTGGGCGACACAATTACCGGGAGGTAGGCCGCATTGGCCAGAATGGCCAAAGGGAGGGTTCAACGACCCCGAGCGGACTCGGGGGCGCAAATACCACCGGTTCTTCTCAAGTACGTTTGATACAGCCGCCCGCTAGGGAAGTGCCTCGGCTTCCGGGAAGACAC
Source organism: Candidatus Dormiibacterota bacterium (assembly GCA_030948145.1). Taxonomy (GTDB): domain Bacteria; phylum Chloroflexota; class Dormibacteria; order CF-121; family CF-121; genus JALYYC01. The sequence continues at coordinate 83,527 of JALZAV010000002.1, read as the reverse complement.
GCTCACGATCGGTCCTATGCAACCTCAACCTCTGCCGGCCTCGCGGCGCGCGACTTTCGTGAATACTGCCGAACCGCCTCGACCGCTACCAGCAGCTTTATCTCATTGCCGACGAGCAACCCCCCGGCCTTGAGCGGCATGTTCCACGTGAGCCCAAACTCCTCGCGGTCGACGGTGGCCGTCACCATTGCGCCGATCTTCTGGTTGCCCCACGGATCCGTGGCTCCGCCGTCGAACTCGATGTCCACCCCGATGGGCCGCGTCACGTCACGGATGGTGAGCAGGCCGGCGCCGCGCCACCGGCCATGTGCGACGTAGTGCACATCGCTGCTCTTGAAACGGATGGTCGGGTACCGTCCCACGTCAAACCAATCAGCGCCCCGCAGATGGTCGTCGCGATCCTTGAATCCCGATTCCACGCTGGCGGCGTCGATCTCCAGTTCGGCGTACGACTGTTCGGGGGTTTCCGCGACGTGGATCCGCCCGGAGAACCGCTGAAAGGTGCCGCGTATCCGGCTCACCATCAAGTGGCGGCCTTCAAAGCTGACGATTGTGTGTCCTGGGTCGAACTCCCAGGTGCCCACCGCCGGCACTAACCTGCTGTCGATAAGGCGGGTCGGGCTTGGTTCCGTCATGTTGATCATCTCCAATAGTTGCAATATGCAAATAAGCTCCCTCAGTCTAGGCAGAGATCGTTGCGAATTGCAACTTTCTAGTACGATTTGGGCCAGTGACCAATCGGCTGTCCACCCCAGAAGTTGCCGTCTGGCGCACGTTCCTAACAGCCCAGGCCAGAGCTGTCGCTCGGATCGAATCCGACCTCCAGCAGCGCGGCCTCATCCCGCTGGAGTGGTATGACCTGTTGGTGGCGGTCCGATTGGCGCCCGCCCACCGGCTACGTATGATGGATGTGGCCGAGAGGCTGCTCTTGACACGGAGCAACTCGACACGTTTGGTCGACCGGCTCGAGTCGGCGGGCTTGATCGAGCGCAAACGGCTGGACGGCGATCGTCGAGGAATGGCCGCCGTGCTCACGCCGGCCGGTCGCGACGCGATCCGGCGGGCATGGCCCGTCTACGCCCAGGGCATCACGCGCTACTTTATTTCGCGCCTGTCGACTGCGGAACGTCGCATCGTGGCTGCCGCGCTCCTCAAAGTGGCCGAGCAACCCGGGCCAGTGCGACCCCCCTCCCGTCGACGCAAACCGAAGTCCTGACGGCCGTTTACTTGCCGGGCTCTGCGGGCCAGGAATGACGGCCAGGCAGATCCCGTCTACCAGCTGGGATCCAGCTACGTCTTAAGTCTGGCGACCCCGAGCGGACTCGGGGGCGCAGATCCCACCGGCCCTTCTCAAATACGTTTGAGCTACGCGAATTTGCCGCCCGACCGTGTTAGCGCCAGGTCCACCGCGGCCTCGATCGTCATCCCAGTGCCCTTAATCCAGGCTTCTTCAAAAGCCTCTCTTGTCAGGCGGCGCCGCGCCAGTTCGAGGTAAGCGCGGTTGATGCGGGCGTCGGGCGGATGGGGCTGCATGGCGATCCGCTCCCGCAACCGTTGTGCCGCGCTGGCCAGCTGGACCGCGGATGTCTCGTCGCCCTCGCTGCGCAGGGTGGCAATGGCCTCTAGGCCTTCGGCGATCGCCCACCCGTCGCCTAACTCGGCGAAAATCGTCATGGCACGGTTGATCCGAGCGGTCGCCTCGGCGACCTGGCCTGTCAGAAGTCCCACGTACCCGAGCTGGACCAGGACTCTGGCAGTGAAGTGCTGGTCACCCAGGTCATCGTAAATCCGGAGTGCCTGCTCGAAGAGTGCCCTCGCTTCCGGTTTGCGCCCAGACTGAAGTTCCGCAGTGCCGAGGTTGAGTTGGGAGGTTGCCAGGTGCCAGCTGGTGCCCAGCCCAGAGCAGACCGCCAGTGCCTCACCATAGGCGGCGACAGCGGCATCGTTTCGACCCTCCGCAAGCGCGGCGCTTCCAACCAGGGTTAGCGCGTTCCGGCGGTGCAAGACGTTGTCCCGTCCGGCCAACAGCTGCAGCATCTCCTCCCCCAGCTCGCGCGTTCGCCCGTAATCGCCGGCGTGGAAGGCGAGCCAACCGGCCCCCCAGAACCCCTGGCAGCGCACTTCCAGTGCACAGTCCTTGCCACCTGTCAGCGCCGCCTCCAACCAGGCTCTGCCTTCGGCGAAGAGGCCGGCCCACCGCCAGAACATCCACAGGGCGCCTGCGAGGCGAAGTGCCACCTCGCTGTGGCCGACCTCCAGGGCCCACGTGAGCCCAGCACGGAAGTTGCCCTCATCTTCTAAGAGCCGCGCATGCCACTGTTGCTGTTGTCGGCCGCGCAGTTCTGGCTCCGCCGTTACGGCCAGTGCGAGGAAATAGTCGGCGTGCCGCTGCCGCAGAGCGTCGAATTCTCCGGCCGCCACCGAGCGCTCCATCGCATACGCCCGCGTGATGTCCAACAGGCGATAGCGCCCTTCGCCGGTCGCACTGCGTTCAACCTGGACCAAGCTCGAATCCACCAGGACGCCGAGCGCACCCATCACGTCGGCCGCGCCCGTCGGACGTGTCATTGCCTCTGCCGCTTCTCGCCCAAAACTCCCTCGAAAGGCGGCGAGACATCGGAACAGCCGCATTTCGCTGGCACCGAGGAGGGCATAGCTCCAGTCGTGCGTGCCCCGCATGGTCCGCTGGCGTGCCGGAAGGTCACGGGCGCCGCCAACCAGTGGCTCAAGGCGATGCTCGAGATGCATCCGCAGCTCGCCCAAGGAGATGTACTTCACCCCTGCGGCCGCAAGCTCGATCGCCAACGGTAACCCGTCGGTCCGTGCACAAATGTCGGCCACCAACTCGATTGCTGCTGGGGAGGGGTCGAAGCCAGGCGCTACCGCAGCAGCGCGCTCGAGGAAGAGCTCCACCGCCGCCGATTCGTCGTCGGGTTCCGCGCCTATCTGAAGCGGCGGCACCTGAACCTCGTGCTCGCCGCGCAGCCGAAGCGGCGCGCGACTGGTCGCCAGGATAGTCAAGTTTGGGGAAGCTTCGAGAAGATTGGCGAGTGCCGGAGCCGCGGCGACCAGGTGCTCGAGAGTGTCCAGGACGACCAGTGCCCTGTCCTCACTGAGACGTCGCGCCAGCGCCCTCTGCATATCCCCAGGGACCGGGGACATTCCGACCGCTGTCGCGATCAACGGAAGCACCATTTTGGGGTCGTCTGCGTCGGACAGGCTGACGAAAAAGGTGCCACCAGGGAAGTCGACTTGGGCTGTTGATGCGACTTCGATGGCGAGCCGGGTCTTGCCGATGCCGCCGGCCCCAACCAGCGTCACAAGTCGCACACCAGGGTCGCGCACCAGTCCATGGACTCTGGCGACCTCTGACGCTCGGCCGAGCAGCCGCGTCAGCGGGACAGGAAGACGGGCCCGCTGGGTCGACGGGATTCGGCTAATCAACGGCGGGCGTCGGGCATCTTCCCCTTGCGCGTCGGCGAGGAAGTCCGCGAGTTGATCGCCGTTCACGTCAAGTGCCGCTGCCAGCTTGCGGGCAGTGGCCGGGTAGACCGTCCCACGCAGGCCTCGTTCGAGATCGCTGATCGTCCGCTCGCTAATGCCGGCCCGTTCAGCCAACTCCGCCTGGGTCAGCCCGGCGGCGACGCGAAGTGACCTCACTCGCTGGCCGAACCCGGTGGCAAGACGGTGGGTAGCCGTCATGGCGCCTCGCGTCGACTTACCCCATCGTGGTGCCAGGTAAGCAGCAGCCCCACAAGGAGGAACATCATGGCAGGCAACGATAACAAGGCGGTCGTGCAGCGCTTCTATCAGGAGGTTCTCAACGAGCGAAGGGTCGACGTTCTCGACCAGATCGCAGCCGAGGACTACGTCGAACACGACCCATTTCCGGGTCAGGGCAACGGCCGGGCCGACCTCAAGGCACGGGTGGCCGGCTTCCATAAGGCCTTCAACCCGCTGCGCTTCAACGTCGAAGATGTCATAGCGGAGGGCGACAAGGTTGTGGTCCGGTGGACAAACTCTGGCACCGATAGCGGCGGGTTCATGGGTATTCCGCCCACCGGAAGGAAGTTTGGCATCGCCGGCATCGACATCCAAGTCGTACGCGAGGGCCGCATAGCCGAGCACTGGCACGTGGTTGACCTGCTGGGACAGATGCAGCAGCTTGGACTCATCCCCGCTGCCAGCGGCGCACCCGCCTAGGCCGGGCCTGGGCAGGAGACGCCGTGACGATCGAAGCTAACAAGGCGATCGTACGCCGCTACAAGGTTGACATTCTTAACAGTCGCGACCTGGGCGCACTGGACGAAATCGTCGCGGTCGACTACCTCGATCACGCCGCTTTCCCCAATCAGGCCCCAGGACTCCAGGGACTCAAGCAACGGCTCGCAACCCTGTTTCGAGCGCTCGACCCTCGGTGGACCGTCCACGACATGATCGCTGAAGGCGACCTCGTGGTGATTCGCTGGAGTCACGCGGGAACCCACAGAGGAGAATTCCTCGGTATGGCCCCAACGGGCAAGGATTTCATATTCAAAGGAATCGACATCTACCGCATCAGCGACGGCAAGATGGCGGAGCACTGGAACGTGGTCGATATGTTCGGGTTCTGCCAGCAGATCGGGTCGGTCCAGCACCGCACGACGGCTGCCAGTTAGCCTCGATCTTTGGCGACCCCGAGCGGACTCGGGGGCGCAAATACTACCGGTCCTTCTCAAATACGTTTGATACAAGCTATCGGCTCTCCGCCTGCGCGAACGCCAGCCCATTTCCCTCGAGGCGCGAGGTAGCAAGGAGGAGGAGGAGCCAGCCCTCCAGCAGGGCTGCGGCGGCCGTGGCGAGGAGCCCGACGCCGACGTGGTGCGTCGCCACGGCGGCGCCAGCCAAAGTGACCGCCAGCGGGATGAGCAGCAGCAGCAACAGCAGGAGGCGAAGGAGCAGACCGGGACCACGGGCATCGGCCGCTGTGGGGATGATCGAGTAGGTCGCGAAGCCCATCGCCTGCAGATCCCAGATCATGGCCGTAACTAACGGCAAGCCCAGCGCGAACACCAGGGCAGACCGCGAGGCGATTGTCGCGGCCAGCAGGCCCGCCGCGATCGGACCAATTTGCCGCAGGCCGCGACCCAGCGCCATGGTGGCCAGCCGAGCGCGGAGGCTGGCGGCCGAGAGCCACCACAAAGGGTTGCGCAAATCCACGGCGAGGCGAAGAGCAACCATAAGGTTGAAGATCAACCACAGGTAGGTGACGTTGGCGGCCACCCCCACGGCGATCGCGCGCGGCGGCCGCCCGAACCCGCCGCCGATGGTCCAGCCGAGGGCGATGGCGACGATGGCACCCGCCAGGGGCCATCGCAATCCCCCACGCATCCGCCTCATGGCGAGCCAGTCTTTCCAGAGCAGCGTCCAGTTGCCGCCTGGCACTCGCGTGCCACGTGACGAAGACGCCGTGGCGCGCCGGCGCGGCATCTGTGGGACGCCTGCCTCACGCATCGCGTCGCGGGCCTGGCGGGGGGTGATCAAGCCACCGCTCCGCCGCATCAACCCTTGGAGCGCGATCACCCGGGTCGAAGCCTGCCAAAGCTCGGGATAGACGTCGTCGGCAACGATCGCGGTCAGCGTCAGCGCCACCGCCGCCGTCACCGCGACGGCGAGGAGCGACAGCAGGTCGCCACGAATGGCACCAACCACCCAGGCGCCGGGCGGAAGCCCGAGCAGCGGATCGGCCAGGATGGACGGGATCGCGATCCCATGGGCTGCCTGGTTACTTGCTATTGCGAGGGAGCCGAGCCCCAGAATGGCAATCGCCCATGCGATCAGCGGGAGAGGGAGTGACGGCTCCGTTCGCCGCAGTACGAACAAGGGCAAATTCAACCCCAGGATGAGGGCCCCGAACAGGGCTAGGACCAGCCCGATGCCGAGGATGCGGCTCAATGTGACGCCCAGCGAGGCCGGGAAGACGATGACCCAGAACGCGAAGAACGGAAGCTGCAGGAGCGTGGTGCGGATCACGCGAAAGTCGAGCCAGAGGATGACCAATCGGCGAGGGAGCGCCGAGCCGCAGAGAAAGCGGGCGTCCGCGGCGGAGCGAAAGAGGGCGAACGGGCGACGCGATCCTGCCACGACGACCGCGATAATCAGCAGGACGAGCCCCGGGATAAAGGTCGCGATGGTCGCGAAGAGCTTGAAGATGCCCGGGCCGAGCGGCGATGTCCGGGAGCCCCCCATGAGGCGCAATGGCAGGAACGCGATGATCCAGAGAATGAAGATGCCCCACATCACCGCGCGCTTTGGATCCCGACGGAGGCTGCGCAGGCGGTTGATAAAGATATGGGCGTCGAGGAAGACCAGGGTCCGCAAGCCGCTCCCATAGGACGGCGGCACCGTCATCGAGTGACCTCGAGGAAGATCTCTTCGAGACGCTTGTCGCCGCGCTCCCGCAACACGTCCTCCCGCGAACCACTGAGGACGACGTGGCCCTCCTTCATGATCAGCAGCTGGTCGCAGAGCGTATCGATGTACTCGAGGAGGTGGGTCGAGACGACGATGGCCACACCTCGCTCTCTGAGCTCGACCAGGATGTCGCGCAACTCCCGCTGTCCCTTTGGATCCAGGCCGATCATCGGCTCGTCCATCAAGAGCACCGGCGTCCCGGCGAGGACGGCGGCCGCGATCAAGACTTTCTGCCGCATGCCCTTCGAGAGCGCGTCGCCGAGCGCGTCGCGCTTGTTGGCCAGGTCCAGCCGGTCGAGCAGACGCTCGGCCCGGGCCGGCCAGTCCGCATCGACCTTGCAGCTGCGCGCTACGAAGATCATGTGTTCCCAAACGGTCAGCATCTCGTAGACCTCGGGCGTCTCGGGGATCAGCGCCAGATCACGCGTGCGGTCGGGTCCCAGGATCTTGCCCTCCCAGGCAATCCGGCCATCGTCCGGACGTAGGAGGCCGGCTAGGCAGAGCAACGTGGTCGTCTTGCCGGCGCCATTGGGCCCCAGCAGGGCAAGGATCTGTCCTTTGCGGACCTCCATCGACAGTTCGTTGACGGCAACAAGGGAGCCGAAGTGCTTCGTGAGGCGCTCGACCCGCAGGCCATCGCCGGGTTGTTTCTCCACCACCCTCAGGCTACCGGCCTGGGCTCGTGGCGCGGAAGCAGACATCTAACGCGACCGTCAGGACAGTCGCCGCCAGTCTGGCGATTCTGTCGAGCCTCGAGATGATCTGGGACCGGTGCGGGACGGCGGAGCGGCGGCGAGAATTCGCAGAGCTGCTGTTCTCCCGCGTAACCGTCGACCATACTCTCGGACCCGGGCTTGGGCTCTTAATAATCCTTTTCAGCGGCTTTTGAATTCGCCCAGCCCGGTTCGAAACTTGTTCTGGATGGCGACCCGGAGCGGACTCGGGGGTGCAAATACCACCAGCATTAGCCAAATACGTTGAGCTCTGAGAACCCCGCCCCACCTATCGCTACCTGGTTTTTTCGAACCGATCGACGACGATTTGTGCCTCCATCACTCGAACCGCGCATCGACCCTTCCTCAGCGCGGAGATGAGGGCTGGCAACGTCTCCCGTAGGCGGCGACGAGCGTGCGATTCCTTAACGCGAAGTAGGACCGCCCGTTGAGAGGAACGGAGCAGCCTGTTGTAGAACGCCCCGTCGTGGGTAACCACGATCAGGCTTTCCGCCGCAGCATAGGCAGCGATCTCCCGATCATCCAACTGCCCGAGGCCCTCCTGATAGGTGCGCCGCGTATGGAAGCCGGAGCCTTCGAGAAGGCTGCCGACTTCCGCTCGAACATTGTGATCAACGAGAAACTTGAGCTGCGCCTTCGGGGCGGCCCGGCGCGCACGACGTCTATCTCTTGCTTCCCGGGACACCGGCCCACGACCTATTCAAGGCTATGCCGTTCGTCGTGACGCTCGCGTTCTCTCTTCAAAGGCTAATGCCGCGTCGATGTCCTTTTTTGTCAGTCCAGGGTAGCCCTTACGCACATCATTGACATTGAGGCCTTCCTTGACTTGGCGCCATATTGTGGCGGTGGGAATTCGCGTGCCGGCGATCACCGGCTTTCCCGACATGACTCCCCGACGACGCTCGATCCTCCCGGGAGTCCGGGCATCGAGCCGGTCGATTTGACGGCCCAGGTCCGCAACGACCTCGCGAATCTGCACAGTCCCCTCAATCAGGCTCTGCTCAGGTCGGCGTGCTTCCCTGGTCACGCCAGCCTCACGGAAGTAGACCTTTCCTGGCTCAACCCAAAAGCGCACTTCGGCCAGGGGCAACTTGTAGTCAAGCCTCTGGAAGTAGGCCACCAGCCGGCGAAGCGTCTGCAACGGAAGAGTCCCTCTCAGCTCTGCCGCAACCTTGAGAGCCACCAGGTCCTGGAAGGAATAAAGCCTTAACGTGCCGCGACCTCTGCGAGTCGAGATTGAGGGCTTAAGAAAGCCCGTCTCGTCCCAGTACTGCAACTGACGAGCGGTTAGCCGCGTCAGAGCACGGACGGCCTTCGAGCTGAACACACGGTAGGTCGCAGATGGAAACATTGAGGTTTTCATTCTAAACCAATGTCAGCGGCCTATTCCCCGTAGCTCATCCGTGGCGGGTCGCTCAAGGACGGTGATGCGCCGTTAATCGTGAGCTGAACGATGCCAAGGGCAGGCCCAGGTGTTCCCAAGAGCTAGTTAGCGGGCCTCTTGTAAGTAAAGTCGGGGCATGTGATTTCCAGCCGCGCGTCATCCGCTTCATCCCACTTTGCGAAGAGGAACCGGCGCCATGGCCTCTCGGTCATCATTTCGGCCAGCCTATACAACCGCATTCCGATCGATCGGTGATCCGCGCCCTCACGAACTCCCGAAAATTGGAGCTGCAGGCGCCTGCCGCTCCCACCGTTAATGGTTACTAATGCCAATCACTTATTCGCTCGACGCTTTCGATCGTTCCATCGTTCATATCGGGATGTCCGACATAGCTAACAAATTCATCCGACATGGATTCTCCCCGGGCGGGCGCTCGCTCCCAACTGCGCACGACGGTCTTGGCCTTAAGGCTATCCAACAACTCCGCCGAGAAGGCTTCTCCCAGCCACGACGAATCGGGATGGAACTGATCGTAGATGCCCAGTTCAAGGCGACCGCCCTTTTCGATCTGGACGTGGACGACCTTCTTGACTAAGACCGCCGGGGGGACGCCTCGCATGACGGCTTCGATCGTCTCTGGGTCCCAAGGGGAGGATGATGAAGTCCTGCCGGGGCAGGGCGGTGTTGCGAAGAAGCGCACGCGTTTCCTTGGATGACAGCTCGCCGATTGCAGAGAAATCGCATTCACGGAGTTCCCCTTCGAATGAGATGTGCGCCTCGCCCGCCAACAAACGCATGGCGGCCAACAGAAAGGCGGGCTTGTCGCGGATGTCGACGTAGAAGCCCGGCTGGTGCGACCGCGGTGCCGGCCGAGGCTGCTTGCTTCGATCTAAGGCCTCTTCGATCGACCGCGGAAACTCGTCGCCCATCTCAAAGAAGTATGACGGGGGTTTCGCTTAGATCAGTGAGCAGCGGGTCGCGCGAGGCAATAGAAAGTCGGAGCGCGGTTCTGGACCGCTGGACCCTGAGCGCATTCACCCGAAGAAAAACACGGAAGTTGACCAAATCGCAAAACATCTACCACCAGGCAAAACGAATACAAAAAGAGGAGTTCAACGACCCCGAGCGGATTCGAACCGCCGATCTCCTCCGTGACAGGGAGGCATGTTGGACCGCTACACCACGGGGCCGCGGAGCCCAAAGTATATAAGGATGCCGCGGGGGACCGCCTAGGTCCGGGCTGCCTCTCGGCCGAGAACAAACTGCTCGACGACGTCCGCCACGCCCCCCTCGTTGACTGTGCGCGTAACCTGCCCCGCGATCGCTCTCACCTCGGCAGGTGCGTCGCCCATTGCCACGCCGAGGCCGGCCCAGGCGATCATCTCCTCGTCATTCTTGTTATCGCCGATGGCGCAGACGTCTTTCTGAGCCACGCCCAGCCGCTCGGCGACGATCGCGAGGGCCCGCGCCTTCGAGACCTGCGGATTGATCACTTCGACGAACCAGGCGAGCGAGCGGGTCACGCGGGCGACCGATCCCATCCAACCGGCAAGCTCGGCGATCCGCCCGGGCACCCCCTCCTGATCGAGGTCGACCAGCACCATCTTGGTGGACTCGCGGCTTACCCAGGAGGACAGCCGGCCGACGGTCTCGTAGGGGACGCTCGCAATGCGCGCATAGAGGTCGGCTTCGGGGCGTGCCCGCTCGGTATAGACCTGTTCGTCGACGTAGGCATTGACGTGCCAGTCGCGTGGCTCGGTGAAGGCGAGCACCCGCTGTTGCATCTCAACCGATAGCTCACAGCGAAAGAGAACCTCGCCGGTCCCGATTTCGCGGATGACGGCCCCCTGGTAATTGATGATCGGGCCGGTAAGGCCGAGCGTCTGGGCGTAAGGCAGCGAGGAGCGGAACATCCGGCCGGTCGCGATCACAACGTGGATCCCGGCGGCGGTCGCCGCCTTGAGCGCCGCGACGTCGCGCGGATGGATCTCCAGCTTGTCGTTGACGAGAGTGCCATCCAGATCGACGGCCACCAGGCGGATCGGCACCTAGCGCTTCGCAGCCAGCGCTTCCGGGTTGACGAGGTTCGGCGGCGGCTGGCCCTCGACCGCGGCGATCAGGTTCCTGGCGGCAGTTTCCGCCATCGCGGCGCGCGCCGTGACGGTGGCGCTTCCGAGGTGGGGCAGCAGGACCGCGTTCCAGCAGTCGGTCAGCCCGGGTTCGATCCGCGGCTCGTTCTCGTAGACGTCGATCCCGGCCCCCTTGATCCAGCCCTCCTTGAGCGCCCGCACCAGGGCCTTCTCGTCGACGATCGGACCGCGCGCGGCATTGATGAGGTAATGATCCTTTCCAATCAACTTCAACTCCCGCTCGCCGATCATGTGGCGGGTCTCCGCATTGAGGTCCGCGTGGATGGTGACGTAATCGGCCTTACGCAGCAGCTCGTCGAGTGGGACGTACTGCGCACGCAGCTCGTTTTCGACTTCGGGCCGGGCACGTCGGGCGTCGCTGTAGAGGACCGACATGCCGAAGCCGAGCCCGCGGCGGGCGACCGCCTGGCCGATCCGGCCAAAGCCGATCACTCCGAGCACGCGGCCGTAGACGTCGGTGCCGAGCAACAGGTCCGCCTTCCAGCCCTTGTACTTGCCCTCACGGAGGAAGCGATCCGACTCGACCACCCGCCGGGCAACCGCCAGCAAAAGCGCCCAGGCGAGATCGGCGGTCGCTTCCGTGAGGACACCGGGCGTGTTGGTGACCATGATGCCCCGGCGGGTCGCCGCGGTAACGTCCACGTTGTTGTATCCAACCGCGTAGTTGGCGACCACCCGAAGATGTGGCGCCGCCCCCATGATCCGGTCGGTGATCGGTACACCGACCATCCCGACGATACCGACCGGGTCCGCTTTCTGGATTTGGTCGGCGAGCGTCTCCTCGGGCATCCCCTCGGCCTCGAGCATGGTGACCTGGAATCGCTCCCGAAGGAGGTCGATGCCGGGGGAGGGCAGCGGGAGCGTCACGAAGACGTTCCTCATGCGGGCCGTCTAACGCGCAGATCGAGCAGCATCACTTCCATGGCCAGCCGTGGATTGACGTTCTGATCGATCAGAAGCTGGGTGCGCTGCGCTCCCGCCAGCGAAGCGCGCAGGTGGCCGGGGGGAAGGCGGTGGGTCCAGGCCTCGAGCAGCGTGCGACGGGCCGGCGGCATCGACCCCCCGATCCCGGCCTCAAAAAGCATCGCGTCCCGCAGAAATCCCGTAAAGGCGCGCAGCGCCTCGGATGCCTTGAGGCGCATCTCGGCCTGGGGCCCCTGCCCAAAGCGCGCCGCGTAGCTGAGCACGCCATCGGCGTCTTCGAAGGCGAGGCCGGCGAGCTCCTCGGCCCAGCGGTCGATCCCGGCGACCCAGGCCGCATTTCCATGGGCCTGGAGGGCCCATCCCGGCCGGCCGTGGGCCAGCCCGGCGAGCACCTGGGCCTTCTCCTCCTCGCAGCCCCGGCCCTGGAGGAAGAGCGCAAGCGCCGACCGTCCCACCGGCGACAGCGCGATCACCTGGCAGCGCGACAAACAGGTTGGCAGCAAATGATCCGGGTATGCGGTGGTAAGGATCAGGACGGTATTGGGTGGCGGCTCTTCGAGCGTCTTTAAGAGGCAGTTCTGCGCCGCCTCCGTCATCCGCTCTGCATTGGCGAGCAGAGCCACGCGCAGCCGGGCGATGAACGGCTTCAGGCTCAAGAACTGCTGGAGCGACTGATCGTGCGCCTGGGCCCCCTTCTCCGGATGAAAGCGGATCTCGTCGATGCTGATTGCGTCGGCCCGATCGTCGCACCAGTAGTCGGGATGGACCTCCAGTCGCGGTGGTTGTCCGGGTCCAAGCAGTAGCTCTTCCGCAAGAGCCGTCGCCAGCGCGGTCTTGCCGATGCCCGCATCACCGGTCAGGCAGTAGGCGTGCGCGAGGCGTCCGGCGGCACGCTGCGCCTGCAGGATGCCCGCGGCGCGCTCATGGCCCGCAATCCGGGCCAAGCCTACAGCGGCTTCCGCCTTGCCTGATCCGCGACGCGTTTTGGTGGCGGCCATCAAGTCACCTTAACAAGTCTTTCCTTGACCCGCGGCGACGGGCACTCCTATTCTGGAGGCGTTTTCGGATAGCTTCGGTGTCATCTTTGGCGCATCATCGCATCTCGCATCGCAACACAACGTCTTGTTCACGTCAGAGCAGCAATCACGATGGATGCGGAACACCAAGAGAAACCAGGTCCCATTCCCGAGTTGCAGGCGGTTGTCGCCCGCGCCCTCGACGGCATCAACGAGTGCCGCTACAGGAGCGAGTGCGAGTTCGCCCGCACCTGCCCCGCCACCTGCTGACGCGCTGACCTGCTAGGCAGCGTCTACGCCGGCTGGCGAGGCTCGATTTGGCCTGCCACGCACGATCGGTGCTGCATGGTATGATTCATAAAGTTTTCTTTATATGGCATCTGCGGCACTGCTCTCACAACCTTCGCTCCGTGAGCTTCGCACGCACTACCAGGCGCTTGCGAGCATCACACGGCTCAAGATCCTGGAGTACCTCGCGGGGACCCAGGAGATCAGTGTCCAGGAGCTCGCCGACGCTCTTGACCTGAGCCAGCCGGGGCTGAGCTGGCACCTGCGCATGCTCCGTCGCGGCCAACTGGTCCGGGCGCGACGCGCCGGGCGGCTCGTTTATTGCTCACTGAACCGGGAAGGCCTCAATACCTTCCATCGAGAACTGTCGACAAGGATCGCGCCCCGGCCGCGGGTCGGACGCTGAATCAAAGGAGCGAGGTGTAGGAAGCGATGGCAAAGACGAACGGCACACACAAGAACGGTTCAAAGGCGAACGGCGCCGCCCGGAGCACGCATGGAGCGCTGCGGACGGTTGCGGCCCGCAACGACGCGCGGTCACGCCGCAAAGTCCGGGTGGCAATCCTGGGGGTTGGCAACTGCGCCTCGTCCCTGGTCCAGGGGATCGAGTACTACCGCAACGCCAAGCCGGGCACCGCGATTCCGGGGATCATGCACGTCGACCTCGGCGGCTACCACATCCGGGACATTGAGTTCTCGGCCGCATTCGACATCGACAAGGAGAAGGTCGGCAAGGACCTCTCGGAGGCCATCTTCTCGGGACACAACAACACGGTTAAATTTGCCGACGTCCCGCGGCTCGGCGTCAAGGTTGAGCGTGGCATGACCCACGACGGGCTCGGCAAGTACCTGTCCGAGATCATCACCAAGGCGCCCGGCCCGACTGCCGACATCGTCGGCATCCTCCGCGAGACCAGGACGGATGTCGTCGTCAATTACCTGCCGGTCGGAAGCGAGGAAGCCGTCAAGTGGTATGCAGAACAGGTCCTCGAGGCCGGTTGTGCTTTCGTCAACTGCATGCCGGTCTTCCTGGCGCGCGAGCCCTACTGGCGGGAGCGCTTTGAGAAGCGGGGCATTCCGATCATCGGGGACGATATCAAGTCGCAGGTCGGCGCCACGATCGTCCACCGGGTCCTGACCCGGCTCTTCGAGGATCGCGGCGTCAAGCTGGAACGGACCTACCAGCTGAACTTCGGCGGCAACACCGACTTCCTCAACATGCTGGAGCGCGAACGGCTGGTATCCAAGAAAATCTCGAAGACGAACAGCGTAAAGTCGCAGATGGCGACCGACATCGGCAAAGATAACATTCACATCGGGCCCTCCGATTACGTGCCCTGGCTTGGCGACCGCAAGTGGGCCTACATTCGCCTCGAGGGCCGCTCCTTCGGCGACGTGCCGCTCAACGTCGAGCTCAAGCTCGAGGTATGGGATTCACCGAACTCCGCCGGCGTGGTCATCGACGCGGTCCGCTGCTGCAAGCTGGGCCTCGACCGGAAGATCGGGGGCGCACTCGACGCGCCGTCCTCATACTTCATGAAGTCGCCGCCCGAACAGTTCACCGATTCCGTGGCGCACCAGAAGACAGAGGCCTTCATCGCCGGCACCTCGACTGGTATCGAGAAGGTTGTGAAGGATGTCAAGGTGGGGACCCCGAAGCGCGTCACCCAGGAGACCGCTCGCCGCAGATGATCCTCCCTCGCCTCTTCAGGCTGGGGAACTGGGTCATCGGAGCAATGCCGCCACGGGTTCGGTACCCGCTGGCGGCACTGACCGGTCGCTGCGTGTTCTTCCTTATGCCACGCCGACGGCGCGTCGCCTTCGAGAACTTCGCCCAGGTGCTGGGCCTGCCCACCGACGACCCGCTCGTGAGGCGGACGGCCCGGCATGCCTTTGGGAATTACTTCAAGATGTTCGCCGACTTCATCCTGATGGACTCGCTGAGCCCGGAGGAGATCCGCGGCATGGTCCGCCCGCAGGGTCGGGAGCACATCGACGCCGCGCTCGCCGGGGGGAAGGGCGCGATCGTCGTCACGGCCCACATCTCAAACTGGGACATCCTGGCGGCCGCCTCGGCGGTTTACGGGTACCCGGTCAACGCGGTGACCGACGAGCTCCCTCTCGGACCCCTGAGCGAGGTGGTGGTCGCTTCCCGAGCACGGATCGGGATGAAGATGATCCCGGTCGGCGCGAGTAGCCTGCGGCAGATCATGAAGGCGCTCGCCCGAAACGAGTTGGTGGCGCTCGCCAGCGACCTGCACCGCGGCGATCGCGGGATTCGCGTGAACTTCTTCAACCGGCCGACCCTGTTCCCGTCCGGCCCTGCCGCGATCGCGCTCAAGGCCGGGGTTCCGATCATCCCCGCCTGGGGCCGGCGCCAGCGAGACAATCGCTATGTGGCGGAGATCGAGCCCCCGATCGAGGTCAGCCGGACGGGCGACTCCGCGCACGATATCCAGGTGACGACCGAGCGAATCGTGCGCTTCTTCGAGCGCATCATCCGGCGCGAACCGGACCAGTGGCTGGTCTTCTTGCCCGTCTGGCGACCGGAGACGCGCACCGAGTCGCCCGGGACACCGGCGCATTCGGCGCTCGAGTCGTCGTGATCACCTATCTCGGGTTCCGGGTGATCGAAGGCGCGATCGCGCGCATCCCCCGCCGCCTGGCCTATGCCCTGGGCGTCGTGATCAGCACCCTGGCATTCCCCTTGCTGGCAAGGCAGCGGAAAGCCCTGGAGTCGAACCTTCGGCACGTCTGCCCCGACCTCCCAGCGCCGCAGATCCGCAAGCTGGCCTGGCGGAACTGGCTCAACTACACCAAGGCCTGGATCGACTTCTTCAAGATCCCGCGGATGGACCGCACTCGGCTCGGCGGCCTCCTGACGCCGATCGGTGTCGAGAACCTGGATCTGGCGATGGCGCGCGGCAAGGGGGTGATCGTCGTGGCGCCCCACATGGGTTCGTGGGAGCTGGCAGCGGCCAGCTGGGCCGCGTCCTTCGGCCAGATCGGCGTCATGGTCGAGCAGATCGAGCCACGCCGGCTCTTTGCCCACGTCTTTCGGACCCGCTCGCGGATGGGCATCAAGGTAATCCCCCTGAGCCAGACCGGCGCCCGCGACATCATCCGCATGCTCAAGGATGGGCGAATGGTCGTCCTGGCCATGGATCGCGACATCCTGAACACGGGCCAGCTCTTTCCCTTCTTCGGCCAGGAGGCGCGATTTCCCACTGGCCCGGTCGAGATTGCGTTGAAGACCGGGGCCCCGATCCTGCCGGCCTTCTGCGTGCGGGATCGCGAGGACGGGTACGTTGCCGTTGGCGGTGCGCCCCTGTTCCTCACAAAGAGTGAAGATCACACCCGGGACGTCCGAAGTGCCATGGAAGCTATCCTTCAAACGTTCGAAGGATATATAAAGATGTATCCAGACCAGTGGCACGTGCTGGAGCCGATCTGGAACGACGCCGCGGCAGGCGCCGTGACGAGGGCAACGTCGCCCGCGCAGGCCGCGGTCGGCGATCAAGGAGGATCTGTTGGGTAAAGCCGATTTCCACATGCACACGTCGCTCAACGACGGCACCGCGACCGTGCGCGAGGTCCTGAACTACGTCCGTGATCGCACCGACCTCGACGTCGTTGCGATCACCGACCACGACCGCCTGACCGGCAGCTACCAGGCCCTCGAGATGGCGAACGAGTACCCGTTCGAAATCATCAGCGGCTCGGAAATCACAACCCTGCATGGACATCTGCTTGCCCTCTTCATCGACAAGCCGATCCCAATGTGGCGGCCACTCGATCAGACGATCGCCCGGATCCACGACCAGGGGGGACTCGCGATCGCGGTGCATCCGTTTTCCATGCTCACACGCAGCATCGGCTATCGAACCTTCGACGGGATCATGCGCAATCCCTCGCCCGAGATCTACTTCGACGCAGTCGAGACCTTCAACCCGTCGGTGGCCGGCCGCACCTGCGCCGCCAAGATCAACCGCCTCAACGAGGAGCGCTTTCATCTCCCCGAGGTCGGCTGCTCGGACAGCCACCACCTGGAGGGCATCGGGACCGGCTACACGATCTTCCCGGGCAAAACCGCGAAAGACGTCCGGACGGCGCTCCTCGCCAGCCAGACCCGCGCCGGCGGCGAGTACTGGGACTTCGTGACCCATCGCCGGATCGCCCAGCTAAAGTTCCGGCGCATCGGCCGCAACTGGGCTCGCATGGGCCGATCGGCGGTCCGCGCCGTCTCTGGCGGATAATCTCTCGAGGGAAGCAACAGCGAAATGAAGGTCGCGCTCGTCTCCGCCTACGACTACGCCCACCCGGGCGGTGTCACAGAGCACGTGCGACACCTTGCCGCCGGTTTGCGCCGGCGAGGACACGACGTGACCGTCTTCGCCCCCTGCTCGGCCGAACAGGAGGACCAGGAGGCGGACTTCGTGCGCGTCGGGCGGCCGTTTCCGATTCCGACCCACGGCTCGGTGGCGCGGATCACCGTGAGCTTCCACCTGATGAACCGGATCAAGCATTACGTGCGCGACAGCGGCTTCGACGTGATCCACTACCACGAGCCGCTGATGCCGATCCTGCCGGTGACGGCCCTACGGTTTTCCGAAACCTGCAACGTTGGCACATTCCATGCCTTTGCGCGCTCCAACGTGGGTTACTACTACGGAAAACCGCTCCTGAAGCGGTACGTACGACGGTTACATGCGCGCATCGCCGTTTCGAATCCTGCGCGAGAATTTGCCGAGCGATATTTTCCCGGGGATTATCACATCGTGCCGAACGGCATCGATGTGAAGCGGTTCCAGGATGCCGCACGGCTGCCGGAGTTCAGCGATGGCATGGTCAATATCCTGTTCGTCGGGCGTCTCGAGTATCGGAAAGGACTCGGTTACCTATTGCGCGCCTACGAACAGTTGAAACCCCTGTACCCGAACCTCCGCCTGATCATCGCCGGTGACGGTCCGCTGCGGCGCTGGTACGGCAACTTTCTGGCTCGCAAACAACTCCCCGACGTTGTCATGGCCGGTTACGTTCCGGCCGACCAGCTTGCCAGCTATTACGCGAGCTGTGACATCTTCTGCTCCCCGGCCACGGGCGACGAAAGCTTCGGCATCGTCCTACTCGAGGCGATGGCAGCCGGCCGCCCGATCGTCGCCACGAACATTGACGGCTTTCGCGGCGTTGTGACCCACGGACGCGAGGCCCTCCTGGTCGACCGCAAGAGCAAGCGCCAGCTCGCCTACGCCCTCGAGACGCTCATCAATGGCCCCCAGCTTCGCCATGACCTGTCCGTCGCCGGACGGCAGACGGTGCAGCAATACGATTGGGAACACGTAATCGACCAGGTTTCCGATGTCTACCAGCAGGCCCGGAGCCAGTTCACGCCAGTGCCCAAAGCCCGCCTCGAACCGAGCCTGAGCTCCGGCTGATGTTTACCCAAAAATTCCAGGCCTGGGTCCGCCGCTGGGCGGAGCGAGGCATCGGCGTCTTCCGCGAGTCCCCGATCACGCCGAATATGCTCACGCTCTTCGGGCTGGCGATCACGGCCGCGGGGGCGCTGCTGGTGGCGGGCGGCCACCTCGTCACCGGAGGCTTCGTCCTGCTCTTCGCCGGGCTCTTCGACATCCTGGATGGGGCGCTGGCACGGGCGGCCGGCAAGGTGTACCGATACGGGGCGTTCCTGGACTCGACCGTGGACCGGTACTCCGAGGGCGTCGTCTACCTCGGCATCCTGATCTACTTCATGGGCCGTCACGACACGCTGGGCGCGGTGATCGTCCTGATCGCACTCGCCGGGTCCTTTCTGGTCAGTTACGTCCGAGCCCGCGCCCAGAGCCTCGGCTTCACCTGCGACGTCGGCATCCTGGCGCGGCCCGAGCGGGTCGTGATCATCGTCGCCGGTCTGATCCTGGAGCCGCTTCAGTTCCACCCGTGGCCATCGGCGCTCACGATTGCCCTCTGGATCCTCGCGATTGGCACGAATTTCACGGCGGTCCAGCGGGTCTGGGCCGTCTGGCAACAGAATCGGGCCGAGCTCCGCGCCTTGCGGGGGCAGCCGGCCACCGACCCGCTGCTCGAGGATCAGCCGGTCCGGGCCGCCATGCGTCGCTTTTTCGAAAGTCTGGGCAAGACCTAACCGAGCCGGTATCATGTCGGCCATGCACGTTGCGATCTACGCGGAGAAAGACCCAGGCGGCAAAAAGCTGATCGCGACGTTGCAGCGGCGCCTGAAGAATGAAGACATCCGCGCCTGGCAGGTGAAAAGCAAGGCACCGTTCACCCTGATCCACTCCGGCGACCGGTACACCAAGATCAAGGTGACCTTCGTCCCGGCCGGCACCACCGCCTTCAGCCGTGCCGCGAAGGCCGGATCGCTCGGCGCCTTCCGCATCCCCGAGCCCGCCCTGCTGGCATCGATCTCCGATGGGCCCTCCGCCGACCGGGTGCTGGGATTTCTCGTCGGGATGCTGACCCGCCATGCCGGCCCGCTCGGCGTCGTAGGAGTTGGCATCCCGCTGACCGGGACGGGACGCCGCTAGGTTTCCCTAGCCGGTCGGCGTTTCCGTCTCGACGCCGCCCCGCAGGCCGAACAGGTGCTTTTGCCACGCCAGGTAGAGGACGATCGCCACGTTGATCGCCAGCGCGCCGATCCGGATTAACGTCTGCTTTTTGATGACCTCGTTGACCTCGAAAGGAATCCCGATGCACCCCGCGATTACGGTCAGGTACTCGGCCCAGCGGCGCCGCCGGGCGAGGCCCACCGCTTCGGTCAGCTCGAGGATGGCGAAAAGAATGGCACCGATCCCCAGGATGACCACGGTGCGCGCTGGCAGCAGACCGAACGGGCGCAGGATTGCCACCAGCGCCCGCGGAACCAGGCGGCGCTCAGGGTTGATGTTGAGTTCTGAGACCCAGCCGCGGACGAGGCGATTGATCTGCTGGCTTCCGGTGAGCAACGCGAGGCCAAGAATAAGGACGAGGCTCCCGACCACGGCACGCTCGACGATGATCAAGCGCACGATCGTCCCGATCGGCTGGGTCTCCCGGCCGAGCTCGCGGCGTGCGCGCTGCCAGAACGTCATGCGGGGAGGGCGTCAAGCAGGCGGTTGAGATCGTCATCGCTGTTGTAGAAGTGGGGTGAGGCACGGAGGAAGTCGGCTCGGAGCGAGAGGATGATGCCGGCGTCCCGCAGGCGGGTCTGCACCTCCGCCGGGACGATGCGCGGATGACGGAACGACACGATGCCGGAGCGCTCGCGTGGCTTCGGCGTGAAGACCAGGGCGTAGCCGCGTCGCGGCAACTCGTCGCGTAACCGGTCCGCCAGCCGGAGCACCGTGGCCTCGACCTGAGCCGGGCCGGCACGGAGCAGGAGATTGACGGCAGCCCCGAAGCCGAGGATGCCGGGATAGTTAGGCGCCGCCTCCTCATAGCGACGGGCGTCCGGCTTGAACGTCAGGTCGTAGGTGAAATATTCCCGCTCGTGGACGACGCTGTCGGTCCCGATCGTGACCGGGCGCATTCGCTCCAGCATCCGCGCCGAGACGCAGGCGAACCCGATCCCGGTCGGTCCCAGCAGCCACTTCTGGGCACCGGCGCATAGGAGATCCACATCGACCGCCGAAAGGTCGATTTTCAGCGCCCCGGTGGCCTGGATGGCGTCGACCACGAGGAGCACGTCGGGCTCGAGCCCGTCCCGCAGTGCAGCGAGATCGGCGCGATATCCGCTCCAGAACTGGACCGCGCTGATCGCGACCATCCGGGTCCGCGCGTCGCACAGGCCGACAAGGGCCTTGACATCGATCCGGCCGTTCGGTGGACGGTGCAGCCGGAGCTCGACGCCTCGGGTCTTCAGGCCCATCCATGGATAGATGTTCGCCGGGAATTCGCGATCGACCCCGACGATGTTGTCGCCATCCCGCCAGTCGAGGCCCGCCGCCGCGAGTCCGAGTCCCGTCGTGGTGTTTTTCGTGAACGCAATCCGCTCCGGTCCGACCGACAGCAGCTCACCGATTCGCGCCCGCACCTGAGACCGCAGCCGTTGCCAGTGCGCCAGCTCGAAGGGATCCTCGGTCATCCGATCGAGGAAGACCGTCATCGCGGACCGTACGGGGACGGCAAGCGGCGCGATGGCCGCGTGGTCGAGATACGCGTAACGCCGCGCGATCGGAAACAGATCGCGCATCTCAGCAGGACTCAGCGGCATGCCTTTGCGATTGGACACTACACTAAGGGCCTTGGGAAGCGAGGGGGAATCGGTCACCGTCGCCGACTTCGAGCGGATCGAGATGCGAGTCGGCCGAATCCTCGAGGCGGAGCCCTTTCCCGAAGCCCGCAAGCCCGCCTACAAGCTGCTGCTCGATTTCGGCGGGCTCGGGATGCGCCGCTCCAGCGCCCAGCTGAATGCGCACTATCAGCCGGCAGACCTGCGTGGCAGGCTGGTGATCGCCGTCATGAACTTTCCCCCGCGCCAGATCGGGCCGGTGCGATCCGAGGTCCTCGTGCTTGGCGTCCCCGATGCCGCGGGCGCCGTCGTCCTGCTCGAGCCGACGGAGGACGTCCCGCTGGGCGGTCGGGTGTTCTGAACAGCGCTCCGACCGCGCCCTACCTGGTCACCGAATGGCGCGATCGGACCACCGGCGCTCGCGGCTGGTTCGTCATCGACCGCCTCGTCAACGACATGTGCTCGGGTGGAATCCGGATGCGGACCGGCCTGAGCGCCGGGGAGGTGACGGACCTGGCCCGAACCATGTCCCACAAGATGGCAATCCTTGACGTCCCGTATGGCGGCGCCAAGGCCGGCATCGATTGGGACCCGGCCTCACCGGATGCGCTGGCGGTGCTGTCCCGCTTCATCCTGGCGATCCGCCCCTTCATCGCCGAGCGCTACGCGACCGGCGCGGACCTCGGCACGCGGGAGGATGACATCATCACGGCCTGCCAGAACGCCGGCCTGACCCATCCGCTGCAGGCAGGCTTCAAGGCCGAGGGCGAGATCGGCCTGGCCCGGGTCAAGCAGGCTCTCGCGCTCACCAGCGAGGGCATCCCGATCACCGAGCTGATCGCCGGCTACGGCGTCGCCGAATGCACGCTGGAGGCATGCGACGTGCTCGGCCTCGAGATCCGCGGCGCCCGCATCGCGCTTCAGGGATTCGGAAACGTGGGCGGCGCCGCGGCGCGATACCTGTCCAGGGCCGGGGCGCGAATTATCGTGATCGCCGACATCGACGGCGCGGTCGTCGATCAGGCCGGCCTCGACATTCCGGCGTTGCTGCGGACCCGCGATCGTTTCGGCAGGATCGACCGGTCGGCGCTGGCGCCCGGTGTGGGACGCGGACCCGAGCGCGCCTGGCTCGAGCAGGACGTCGACATCGTGATCCCCGCCGCGATCGGCGGCGCAATCACCGAGGACAACCAGGCGGGCATCCAGGCCCGACTCGTCGTCGAGGCGGCCAACAACCCGGTGACTGCGGCCGCCGAAGCGCAACTCGAGGCCCGGGGCATGACGATCCTGCCCGATTTCGTCACCAATGCCGCGGCGGCCTTCCTCTTCTGCGGGCTGCTGGAGAAGCGTCTTCTGCCGCAGCTCGAGTCGATTTTCCCGGTGACGAGCCGGCAGCTGCGGGCGACCACTCGCGAGCTCCTCGAGCGATCGCGGGCGCAGCAGGTCTCGGGCCGGCGAGCCGCCGAGGAGATCGCCGAGATCCGACTGGGCAGGCATCGGCCCGCGCAGCGCTAGCGGCGCGTGGCCTGCGCGTGGCGACGCATGATGCAGTCGTCCATCACCACCTCCAGTCCGGCTGACCTGGCGCGCGCCGCACTCGCGTCATCCCGAATCCCGTCCTGCAGCCAGACCGCCTTCGCATGAATGGCGATCGCATCCTCGACGATGGCCGTAACGAACTCCGATCGCCGAAAGACATCGACCACGTCGACTGGCTCCGGGACGTTCCGGAGCGAGGCATACGCCTGCTCCCCGAGCACGCGGTCGACGAGGGGATTGACTGGAATGATGCGATAGCCCATACGCTGCAGGTAGTGGGCCACGCCGTGGCTGGGTCGATGCGGGTCGGGACTCAATCCAACCACCGCGATCGTCCTCGCCGTGGCAAGGATCCGCCCGATGACGCTCTCGGTTTCCATCCCGCCCGGTTCCAACTCTACAATGGCCCGGTGCGCGGCCCCACGCGATTGCCCCTGGTCCCGGACGAGATCATCGAGGCGTTTCGCGCCATCGCGCCGACCGTCGAGGCGTTCGCGCGCGTAAACGACCTGGAGATCGACCGTTATCGGCGAGGCAAGGCCGCCTGGGAGCTCAGCTTCGCGCGCCGAATCGGAGGTGAGGCCACGCTCACGCTCAGTTACCGCGAGCGGACCGGGCACGTCCTCGACCTGAGCGCGGTCTGGTGGGTTGATGACCGTGAGGCGGGTACGCGGCGATTGCGCGCCGACAAGATTGGTGTCTTCGATCGCCGCGCGAGCCACCAGCAGCTGCGTGAGCTCCTCGACGCCGGGCTTGCCCGGGTCGATCAGTGGACCGAGGCCGACCTCGGCCCGCCGCACGGACCGTTCGGCGCCGGGCGGACGGAGACGGATACTGCCCAGGGGCGCGCGAAGCGATGACGGGCCCGGAAGCGGAGGTGTCCCCGGAAGAGGCGCTGCGGCTTGCGTTCGCACGCATGCTGGGCTTCGCCGTGGCGGCCTTCGTTCTCCTCCTGGGTGGAGGGATCGCGATGATCCTCGTGGCCGCCGTATTCTTCCGCTTCCTCTATGGCGGCTGATCAGGCGACGGGGACGGCCTGTCGCCGGTCGGGCGGCGGCATCCGCTCGGGGTGCAGGATGCCCGCCATGATCTCGGCACTGTCCACCAGGCGCGGGCCGGGCCGGCTGAAATAGGCATTGGCGTCGACGACCCACAGCTCCCGCCGGCCTAACCGGGAGCGGATGGCCTGCACCTCGATCAGGGCGCGCTCGACCGAGAGGCCGCACGCCATCACCACCACGACTCCTGCATCCGCCGTCGCGATCTGCTCCCAGCTCAGGGCCGACGCCGGTCGGCCGGTGGCGCCCAGCACATCCCGGCCGCCGGCCAGGCTAACCAGTTCCGGCGTCCAGTGTCCGCTGTTGAAGGGCGGATCGGTCCACTCGAGGCACAGGACGGAACGTCGTGGCTGATCAGCGACCCTCGCCTGGAGCGCGGCAAGGCGCGCCCTGAGCCCGCTGATGATGCCGGCGGCGACGGCGTCGCAACCAGTGAGCTCGCCGACGAGTCGAATGTTTTCCAAAAGGTCGTCCAGGCTCTGGGGTTCCAGCGAGACCAGTTGGACCGGCCCCTCGAGGCGGCGGGCGGCCTGCCGGACGATCGGGTACGAGACCGCGCAGACGGCGCAGAGCTCTTGCGTCAGGATCAGGTCGGGTCGCAGGTTCGCGAGACGGTCCGCGTCCAGATCGTAGACGCTGCTGCCCTCGTGCACCAGCCTCCTGATGTGGCGGTCGATCGCGCCGCTCGAGGTTACGCCGCTCAGGGCACTCGACGTCAGCACCGGCTTGCCGGCGACCCCGGGCGGGTAGTCGCATTCGTGGGTGACCGCGACCAGCGAATCCGTAAGACCCACCGCACAAACGATCTCGGTGGCGCTTGGCAGGAGGGAGACGATCCGCATACTGCGTGCTGGGGCCTTAATCAATTCCCGGCGGGAACGAAGGGATTGAGGAGCATTTCCTCCTCGATCGTGGTCCGCGGGCCGTGCCCGGGATAGACGACAGTCTTCGGAGGCAGGGTGTAGAGCACGGTGCGGATCGAGATCACGATCTGCTGGGTACTCCCACCGGGAAGGTCGGTGCGTCCGATGCTGCGCTGAAAGAGGGTGTCGCCGGCAAAGCAGTCGAGCCCGAAGACGAAGCACACCGAGCCCTCGGTATGGCCGGGCGTGTGCCGGATCCGAAGGCTTACGTCTTGCAGGGCCAGTGTTGAGTTGTCGGTCAGCTCCAGATCAACCGAAAACGGCCGAAAGCCGGCCGGCAGAAACGGTAGCTGGGAAAACTGCTCCCAGTCGAGGATTTTCCGGTCGCCCGCATGCATCGCAACAGGAGCGGCGGTCGCTTCTTGCAGCATCGGCACACCGGCGACATGATCGATGTGGCCGTGCGAGAGCAGGACGTGCTCGATGCGTAGCCCATTCGCCGCCACATGGTCGAGCACCTGGTTGACTTGCAGCCCTGGATCAATGATGACCGCCGATGAGGTATCCCGCCGGCGGACCACATAGCAGTTCTCGCCGAAGAGTTCATCCGAGAAGGCGGAGATCTCCAGCTTCTCACGCAGCGCCTCCCGCGGCGTCATCCCGCGGCGACCTCGCGGGTCGCCGGGCTGATCACCTCCGGCTCGTTGTCCGTGATCAAGACCATCTCCTCGAGGCGCACCCCGCCCCAGCCAGGCACATAGACGCCTGGCTCATTGGTAATGACCATGCCGGCTTCGAGCCGGGTCTTGTCACTTGGCGAGAGGTATGGTCGCTCGTGCACCTGCAGGCCGATCCCATGGCCGAGCCCGTGCCCGAATGCGTGCTCGCCGGCGAGGCTGGTCGCCACCTCACGCGCCTTCCGATCGACCGCATCGGCGGCGATCCCGGGGCGCATCAGGGGGAGCGATGCGGTCTGGGCCTGACGCACCGCATCGATGATCCGGCGCTGCTCGGCATTCGGCGCGCCGATCACGACCGTGCGCGTCGTGTCGCTGTTGTAGCCGCCCGCAAGCGCACCAAAGTCGATGACGACGAGGTCATTACGCTCGATCACCCGGTCAGTGGCTCGGCCGTGGGGAAGGGCGCCGCGCTCGCCGGC
This sequence comes from Candidatus Dormiibacterota bacterium, assembly GCA_030948145.1. GTDB lineage: Bacteria > Chloroflexota > Dormibacteria > CF-121 > CF-121 > JALYYC01. The sequence goes on along the minus strand of JALZAV010000002.1, from coordinate 57,732 downwards.
GGCGACGATCGTCTCGAACGCGGGCCCATCGGCACCGAGCTCGCGAAACGTCTGCTCCAGGAGAAAGGCGACGTCTCGTTCGCGGAGCCCCGGGCGCAGTCCGGCGCGGACGCGATCGAAGGCCCGGCCGGCGATCGCGGCCACGCGCCTCAACTGCTCGACCTCGTCAGGCGTCTTGCGGATTCGAAGCTCCTCCGTAAGGCCGGTCGTAGCCTCGAGGGCGATCTCACGGGGAAGACTGTCGCGCAGCCGCGCGTGCATGTCCACCGATAGATCCTGCGACTCGAATCCGACCCGCCGCAGCCCCTGCGTCTTGATCCGCTCCGAGACCACCGCCCAGAGGCCGGGCGAGGCGCCGGCGCGAACCAGCGTGAAGGCAGGCGCCTCTTCCTCCATCTGCAGCCAGTAACGGCTGTCTCCGATGATCTCGGCGACCTCGAGGCCGATCACGAGATAGCCGAGACTGCCGCTGAAAGCCGACAGGTAGCGTAGGTTGGCCGGCGCGGTGATCACGATGCCGTCCAGTGAGAGCTCGGCAAGTCGCCGGCGGAGCAGGCTCAGCCGGCGGATTGATTCGACGGCGCGCATCGCCCCATGATACGGAGCGGATTGACGGGGGAGGTTAGCTGCCGATGCCCTCGGGACGGGCGGCGCCGAGAGAGCTGAGCGGCTCGGTCGCCAGCTCGGCAAGTTGACGGAGCAGCTCTCTGGCATCGGCGGCGCTTGCCGGCCGGTAGATCGCCGCGGCCCCCCAGATGGTCCCCCGCTGGGCGAGCGGCGTGGCGACGATCGACCCCGTCGGGGGCGTGAGATCGCGCAGCAGGTAGCGTGACCAACGACTGAGGCTCAGGTCGGAGACGACCACCGGGACTTCGCAGTACAGGGTCCACTCGACGAGCGCCTGGAGCACCGGCCCCAGTTCGGCCAGCCGGTCGGGCCGGCCCGGAAGCGCAAAGCTGTCCCGGTTCCAGCGGCCCTCCGTATCGAGAAAAGTGACCAGCCCGCAGGCACCGTCCAGCGCATGCATGGCACGGCCGAGCAGGAGGTTGGCAGCCATCTCCCGGACGTGGGTGGTCTGGCTCAGCCCAATGGGATGTGTCACTGACAGATTTTCCCCCACCCTTCCCATTACAGTAAGGTAACGCGTGCCGACAAGCTGTCAAGGCGCCGCATCGGTTGCAAATCGGCGCTGGACAGCGCAAGATGGAAATCGGGTTCGTTCCTAGGGGAGCATGTCCGGTGCTAAAGTCGCCCTCGACGCTCAGTAAGCTCGCATCGGTTCTGCGAGCGTCACCAGAGTCAGATGCCCTGGTTATCCTTGGGCGGCTGCTCGACTCATTGCCGATCGGCTTTCATGTCACGGACTGTGATGATGGATTTCACGTGCTGTACGCCAACCGCGTCTGGGAGCGGTGGCTTCCGCCGGAAAAGCTGCCCGTAGCCGGCAAGTCGATCGGCGAAATTTTTCCGAGTGCCGAGCGCGGCGGCATGCTGCGGGTGATGCGCGAGGTCTGCGAGACCTCCAGAGCGCAACACCTGAAGCGGTTCGAGTTTGCCGAGCTCGGCATCGCGCAGCCCGCCCCGAGCGGACAACCCAGACGCTGGGATTGGGAGATCTATCCGCTGAGCGGGCGGGAGGGGCAGGTGACCCACCTCTTCAATGTCGTCATGCGTGTCGCAGAGCCGAGCCCACCACGGAGTCAGCCGACGGCCGAGCGGCGCCAGGCACAGAACCTTCGCCGCGAGGCCGCCTCCGGAGTCCTTCGCATCTTCGGCGTCGCCCCCGAGCACCCCGCCCGGGTGCCACGGGAGCAGCTCACCGAACGCGAATACGAGATTGCCGAGCTGATGGCGCTCGGGTTCACGAACGCCGCGGCCGGCGTCCGCTTGAGCGTCAGCTCGGCGACAATTTCCTCGCACGCGGCGCACATCCTGGCAAAACTGGGCTTTCGCTCCCGCGCCCAGGTGGCAGCCTGGGTCGTGGCACAGCGCCTGGCCGCGGCATCCCCGAAACGCGGCTCAGGGTCCAAGACGCCGCCCTGACCGGTCGGCGGAGTCATCCGAATGCCGGCGCAATTTCATCTAAATGAAGGATGACAGTCGGCCGCGCACGCCCCATTCTGTAGGTAGCCCCGGGAGGTGTGGACCATCTATGGCCGCGACGATTGCCCGACCCACGCCACGCGATCGGTCTGCGGAGGACACCCTCGAGGTGGCGTTCATCAGCGCCGATCGAGCCCTCGCGGAGCTGTACCGTCTGAAGCTCGAACTTGACGGCTACTGGGTCACCCTGTCGTCCAACGTCAACGAGGGTTTGGCGAAGATCAAGAAGCGGATTCCCGACCTCGTCTTTGTCGACCTCGGCGCCGGCGAACGGGCCCAGGTGATGGACCTCGGTGCGCTGCGGAAGGACGAGACTTTGCGCGAGGTCCCCGTCGTTCTGCTCTCGCGACGGGATAGCGATGCCGTCGAGGCGAACGGGTTCCAGTTCGGCAGCCGAGACTTCTTAGTCCGGGTCGATGTCGTCCCCGCAGAACAGTTCTGGGCCGACACGCTGGAGAGCCCGGCGGCGACCCGACACATCTGATCCGAAGGACACCGGCCCGGTCATCGCCGGCGTCGTGAGCGGCGGCGGTCCAGAAGCAATCCGGTAAGAAAGAGGGCGACACCCAGGCGGACTCCAAGGTCCGCCAGGTTGAAGTCGGCCGGCCAGATCGGCACCAGGATGAAGTCGACCACCCCGCCGAGCCGGACCCGGTCGACCAGATTCCCCATCGCACCGCCGGCGACCGCACCGAGGCCGATCACACTCGGCAGTGAGGCGGCGTAGCCCCGTAAGAGGATCACGCCGACCGCGAACAAAACCAGTACCGTCGCGATGCCGAAGAGCAGGTTGTATCCCCGTAGCAGGCTGAAGGTCGCCCCGGTGTTCGTCAGCAGCCGGAACCACAGCAGTCCGGGCACGACCGTGAGCTCACGGCCCGGCGGCAGTGAGGCGGTGGCCCAGACCTTGCTGGCCTGGTCGATGATCAGAAGGAGGAGTGCCGAGCCTCCCCCGATCCAGGCCCGGGCGTGACGGGACATCGCGTCATGGTAGTGCCCGCCAGCCGGGCGGTTAGGGCTTGTGGCTGGGTCTGGGGGTGTTCGCCGGGCCGCCGGGCGTGTCCTGACCGCTTGATTTCGCCGGCGGCGTGTCGTTCGGATTGCCTGCCCCGTGGCCGGCGGGGACTCCCGCCGCCAGGACGGCCTGCTGGGCCTTATTTCGGGCCTGCGTGATGGCGCTCAGAGCGGTCGGGTTCGTCACCTCGCCCTGAAGTCCGGCAAGCTGGTTGTCGTGGGTCTGGACAGCCTGGGCCAGCTGCCGCTGGAGGCTGTCGGCTGCGACAGAGTCCGTCGCCCGGATCTCCGCGACCGCCCCGGAGGCGTCTGTGAGCTGCTTCTGCAGCCCGGCGAGGGCTTCGTCGGCGAGATCGATCCGGTGACGGGCAAACATCGCCTCCGCTTCGCGCAGCCGTGTATGCGCCAGCGAGAGGTGGTAGTTGAACTGATCCTGGGGGCTGAACACAAGCCGTCCCTCTATCGCCTCGATCGTGCCTTTGACCGGGTACAGGGCGGAATCCGGCAGGCTGTCGGCGGCGGCCGCGACCGTGCCAGCCACCAGCAGGGCCGCCGCGGCCATCCCGGCCAGGACGAAGCGGCCGGTGGAGCGCGCCTTGAGGCGCGCCGTGGCAGGCTTCTGAACCTGGGCGCTGATCAGGTTCCAGGCGCGGATCTTTACGGCCGGCGATGGGACGAGCGGGTCCACGGCCCGCAGCCGCTCCGCCAGACGTTCGAGCCGCTGGTTCTCAGAGATCATTGACCGGCCTCCCCTGAAGCGTCCGCTCGAGCGACGCAAGCGCGCGGTGTTGGAGTGCCTGGATGGCACCGACCGACTTGCCCATGATGTCGGCCACCTGGGCGGCGGTCAGATCCTGGAAGTACCTGAGGAGGACCACCTGTTGCTGTTCTTCTGTGAGATCCCGGATCGCGACTCGCAGATCCTCATTCGACATCCGCTCCACGGCAAGGTCCGAGGGATCGGCAGATTGAGGGAGGGTCGCGTCCTCGAGTGACACGAGCGATACCTTGCCATGGCGGCGGTAGTGGTCGATCGTCGCGTTGTGCGCGATCCGGTAGACCCACGAGGAGAATGCCACCCCCTGGTCCTGGAACTGATCCAGGCGCGTCAGGCTGCGAGTCATCGTATCGATGGCGAGGTCCTCCGCGTCTTCAGCACGGCCGAGGCGTGCGTAAACATAGTTATAGATGCGGTCGAAGTAGCGCTCGAAGAGCGCGCGCGCGGCATCCTGGTCGCCACGCCGGGCCCGCTCGACGAGTGGCCGATCGTCGTCGGCCGCCGGCTTGGTGAAGACCCGCATCGTGGCTCATTATGGCCGGTGGTGCGACGGGCACACCGCAGCGTGGCGGAGTTTGTGATTGCCATGTTGCCATCCCTTAATACGCTCAGTCTCCCGCGATGCATATGCGCTGGCTGGACCCGCTGTGGCAATTCGGTAACAAGTGGGCGCGCGTCCGAGACACCGGCGTCGGTGTCAGGTGACCGTGATCTGGCCGGCCGGACCAGGGCGAAGAGAGCCGATCCGCACCCCGGCCTCTCCTTTTGATCGCAAGTCGGCAATCAGGCCCGCGGCCGCCGCTTCGGGCACGGCGATCAACAGCCCGCCGGAGGTCTGGGCATCGCACAGGAGCGTTCGGTGCGGGCCTGGGACGCGCTCGCCAAAGGTCACCTTACCGGCAAGGAAGCGTTCATTGGACCGGGTACCACCGGGGACCTCGCCGGCGTCGGCCAGCAGTTCGGCGTCGGGCAGCAACGGCACCGCCCGGGCATCAACGGTCGCCGACAGGCCGGAGGCCAGCGCCAGGTAATGGAGGTGGCCGAGGAGGCCGAACCCGGTGACATCGGTCGCGGCGTGGACCTCCACGGCCAGCATCGCCGCCGCCGCCTGCCGGTTCAGACGGAGCATGGCGGCGATGGCGGCCTGCTCTGCCCGCGGCGGAGCCACCTCGTGCTTGATCGCCGTCGTGATCACGCCGGTGCCGAGCGCCTTGGTCAGGATCAGCGCATCGCCCTCGAGGCCTCCGCGGTTACGCACAACCCGGTCGGGGTGCACCGTGCCGGTGACGGCGAGCCCATATTTTGGCTCGTGGTCGTCGATGCTATGGCCGCCCAGGATGTCGATGCCGGCCTCCCGTACCTTGTCGGCACCGCCGCGGAGGATGTCGGCCAGGACCGACCGGGGCAGCTCCTTGATCGGAAAGGCGACCAGGTTGATCGCGAAGAGCGGGACGCCGCCCATCGCATAAACATCGCTCAGCGCGTTTGCCGCCGCGATGGCGCCAAACGTGTAGGCGTCGTCGACGACCGGCGTGAAGAAGTCAGTGGTCGCCACCAGGGCGAGGTCGGGCCGTACGCGGTAGACCGCCGCGTCATCACCGGTCTCGGTGCCGACCAGGACGTCCGGATTCGGGAGTCGAACGGGCAAGTGGCTCAGAACCTGGGCCAGGTCCTCAGGACCGATCTTGCAGGCTCAACCGGCTCCGTGCGACCACTGGGTTAGCCGAATTCGCTCGATCACAAGTTCACTTTACCGGCCGCCTTTCTCAAGCCAGCGACGGAAGGCAGGCGCTTTGATACCGTCACGGAGTGGAGCTGACGTTCCTGGGCACAGGGGCCGCCGTCGCCGCCCATGCCTACAACGTATCGCTCCTGATCGACCGGACTCTTCTCCTCGACGCCGGGGCGCCATTGTCGGTGCACCTGCCCCGAGCCGGCGTCTCGGTCGCCACACCGCGGGCCGTGGTTCTGACGCACTTTCACGCCGACCACACCTTCGGCCTTGCCTGGCTGATCCTGAGCCGGATCCTGCTCGAGGGACCGCCGCCGCCGCTGGCGATCATCGGGCCGGCCGGCACGCAGGCGTATGTCCGTGATTTGGTGCGGATGGCCTGGGGACCGGAAATGCTGCAGCGGGCGATCGAACTGCGGCAGGCCGACGTGCGTGAGGTGCAGCCCGGGGAACGCTTCGAGGTCGAGGGATACCAGGGTACCGCCTACCAGATGACGCACGTCGGGCTCTTCAGCTGCCTCGGCTACGTCCTGGCGCGAGAGGGAGTCCGGCTCGGCTACAGCGGCGATGCCGAGGTCTCGGCTGAGTTGGAGTCGCTGCTAGCGGCGTCCAATCATGCGGTGGTGGAAATGACGTACGACACGCCGGGCCCGCTGCATCTCTCCCGCATCGAGGTCCGGGATCTGCAGCAGCGGCATCCGTCGGTCCACTTCATCCTTACTCATCTCGGCCGCGAGGTGTCCGTTGACGGCGCCGTCGTCGCCCACGATTTCCTGACGCTTCATCTTCCCCTGCCCTGACCACCTGGCCACTGAAGAGTGCGTCCCGCCAGGCGCGCGCCACCAGTCCCGCATACTGCTGACGGATGCGCACCCATGCCTCACGGGCCTGTTGCGCCTCGGCCGCGTCAAGGCCGCCTCGGCGGAAACTGGCGCGTGTGTAAAGCCTGCCCAGGGAACGCACATCGCGCTCGAGTGGTGGAACGGAGCCGGCCAGCCGAGCGGCGAACTCCTCGGCGGTGTCACCATCGTTGCGGGGCACATGGAGCCGATCCGCCAGAAACTGCAACCGGCGCCAGATTCGGGGCATGTCGCGCACACCCATCAGCCACCGAATCGCCCCGACCAGCAGGAGTATGACAAGCAGCACCAGCAGCAGGGCGGCGACCGCCAGTGGCTCCCAGATGTTCGTCAGTCCGCTGGACCCGGCGCTCCCCGAGGGGGGTGTCGCGTCCGCCGGGTTTGTGCGCGGCCGTCCAGTTGGCACCACCGCAGTCGCCGGGGGGGCGTTCAGTTCGGCGGCCGTATTGGGCCGGGTGACCGGGAGGTTGACACCGTCCGGCGTGGCCTCGAACGGGATCCATCCGTAACCGGGAAAGAAAGCCTCGACCCAGCTATGGGCGTCGAGCGAGTTGACGAGATACCGCCGCGTTTTCTCGTCGAAGGTCCCCTGGCCGAACCCGCTGATCTGCCGGCTGGGGATGCCCAGTGTCCGGAGCATCACGTTCATGGCGGTGGAGAAGTCCTGGCAGAAGCCTTTGCGCGAGGTGAAGAGGAAGTAGTCGAGCGGCCGGACGCCGGTGGGCGCGGGCGGCGGAGTCAGCGTATAAGTGAATCGCCCCTTGCTCAGGAACCACGATTCGATCGCCTTCGCCTGGTCGTAGGCATTGGTCGCGCCGGCATCGCGCACGATCGTTTGCGCGAGGCTGGCAATCTCGGTGTCGCGCGTGACCGCGTACCCCTGGGCCGTGCGGCCGCCGGAGTAGACCGACCTGTAGGGGGCCAGCCAGGCCGGGAAGTCGGTGCCGGCATTGCGCAGCGTTGTGGCGTCGACCTTGGGTGTGGCCTGCGTTACCGAGTAGGTATAGGGCGCCTGCAGGGCGCTGCTAAAGCGGATCCGATCGACGGTGTCGAAGGTCGTGCCGGTGCTGGTGGCGCTGACGATGCCACGAACTGTGGTGGGCTGGTTGTCGACACTGATGACCTCGCCGGCGCTGAAGACCGCGTTCGCCGTCTGACTGACGGGGACCAGCACGCGAAAGGTGTCGTGTGAGGTCTCCAGCCGGCTCGGATCCTGCGGCAGGTCGCTCCGCGGAATTACCTGTCGGGCGGCGATCCGCGCGAGGTCGCGGATCGGGATCTCCTGCGTGTTCGACAATTGGTACCAGGTGATGCCGTCCCAGCCCCCAAGCGCGATGCCGCGCCAGTATGGATAGAAGGTGGAGTTGTCCCCGGAGACGATCATGACCGTCTGTGACTTCGCCTTGAGCTGAGAGCCGGGGCGCACGGTCTCGCTGTACCCGATCGACCCGATCGCGGCGTGGCCGCCACCGCTCCCGGCGCCCAGCCCAAAGGGGTGAAGGGAATCCGCGCTGAGCGTGCCGGGGACCAGGAAGCCGCTGATGTCCGCGCTGCTGAGCGGCGGAATCAGCAGGAAGGCGGCGAGCAGCAGGGCGCCAATCGCCTCGATGCCGACCTCGCCGAAAGTCCACCCCGTGTCCGAGGCGCGCGGCAGGCGCCGGACACGCCAGCGGTCCTTCAAGGTCACGAAGTTCAGCCGCAGGAGGAGTGAGGTGGCCGCCGAGACCCAGGCAATACTGAAGACCCAGAGCAGCGCGTTCGTGTCGTTGATGATCTCGACCGCGAGCAGGCTCCCGGTCGGCAGCAAGGCCACGAGTCCGAGCCGGCGGCGAAACACCCACCAGCCGCTCCAGAGTCCGCAGAGCAGCATCAGGGCGATCAAGCCGAGCAAGAGCGCGGTCGAAGGCTGGCCCGGCAGGTCCATGACCCATTTCGAGAAGGCTGCCGGAGCGATACCGCCGCCGGTCAGCGGCGTGGGGGCAATCACCGCGAACGGAACCAGCAGTGCAGCCGCGCCAGCGGTGATGAAGCCGAGGCGTGAGAGCGGGCTGATGGCGAGCACCCAGCCGATGACGGTTCCGATCGCAATCGCCGGCACCAGGTGGCCCTCGGACGAACTCACCCAGGCGGCCGATTCGAGCGCGGCGGCCACCGCCCAGCCCATCACGATCGCAAGGCCCAGCAGGAGCCAGGTGTCTCGCAAGGCGAAGGTGACGCTCGCACGCCGGAAGAACCGGAGCCTCAGACGACCGTCGTCGTGATCGATCTCGATCAGGTGCAGGGCCCACGCGGCAGCGATCGCCACCACGGCAAGCGCTATCAATAACGCCGGGTTAAACAGCGGCAACCCTGCGCTCCCTGGCTGGTTCGAAATCCTCCGGACCCTTGATCACCCACCAACTCAGCGCCTGCCGCCAGCGGCCGGCCGCCGCGAGGCTGGGCTGGGTGCCGCCGAAGCCCTGGGGGTCCAGGTACACGACCAGGCTGCGATGACCGCGCACCCCGAGATCGAGCAACGCCTCCACCCAGCGCTCGTCCGAGGACGCCGTGACGACGACCAACCCGCCACGATGGCGCCAGTGTTCCCGCTGAGAGGTGAGCAGCGTGGCGAGGGGCACCGTTCCATCCGCCTGGGCGAGCGTGAAATGCTCGAAAAGCTTCTTTCGTTGTTGGTCGCCGCGCGCCGCCTCGATCACGCTCAGGCGGCGGTCGTTGCAGACCAGGCCGATGGCACCGCCGCGACGAAGACCGGCATCGGTCATTGACGCGCACAGGCTCATCGCGACCTCGAGCGTGGAGTCTGGCGCGGCGCCGGCATGAATGCCCGCCTGCAGGTCCAGCACGATCCAGGCGTCGCCACCCTCGCGCGTCTCGAAGCTGCGGCTCATCAGGCGGCCGAGACGCGCCGACGAGGCCCAATGAATGCGCTTCACGCTATCGGTCGGGACGTACTCCCGGATGCTGGTCGCGTTCGGCGGCACGTCAAGGACCCGACCACGGAGCTGTTCGTCGCCGACCGTGCTGGGGGCGAGCGCGTCGAGGGCTCCAACCGGGCGGATCACCGGGTAGACGACGACGGAGCGGCTTCCCGGGACGCGCACGGTCCGAGGAAAGAGCCCGAAGGGGTCACCGAAGCGCAGCTCGACTGGACCGAACGTGAACAGTCCCCGTTGCCGGAATTGGCCGCGAGAGGTCCAGCGCCGGGCGCGGCGGCCCTTGAGGCTGAAGACCCGACCGGGGTTGTACCCCGGCAGGTTCGAGTAATCGGTCAATTCAATCAGCGGAACCGGCACCCAGGACTGGTTTCGGATCGTGAAGTGCTCTTCGAAGTCGTCGCCGACCTGGTACTGGCCCTCGGGGCTGATGCGCTCCACCAGCACGTTGTCCTGGCAGAGGCGACTCCACAAATAGCTGAGTACGAAGAGGAGCACGAGCGCGTAAAACAGGCTGTAGGCAAGGCGGACGCCGGTGATGTAGGCAAAGAAAAACAGCAGCGCCAGCGCCGTGACCAGGGGAAGACGGGGCAGCCGCACGATTTTGCCCTAGCTCGCCACCCGCCGGCCGAAGCGGGAGATGACGTTCGGCGGCGGGACGGGCTCGGACTCCAGGATCTGGCTCAGGATCTTCGCCGCGGTCAGCCCTCGAAGCTCGGCGTTTGGTTTCAGGATCATGCGGTGGCCAAGCACCGGATGCGCCAGCGCCTTGACGTCATCCGGGGTGACGAAGTCTCGGCCCTCGAGGGCAGCTCTCGCCTGCGAGGAGCGGAACAGGCCAAGCGAGCCTCGCGAGCTTGCTCCCAGGCCGACATCGGGGTGGGACCGCGTCCGGTGGGTCACCCGCGCGATGTACTCTTTGAGCGTCGGGTCGACGAAGATCGCCTGCACGGCCTTCTGCGACTCCAGCACCTCGGGGGCCGAGGTGACCGGCTCCAGCTGCTCCATCGGAGAATTACGCTCGAATCGGTCGAGCACCTGGACCTCGTGTGCGACGTCCAGGTAGCCCACGTTGACCCGCATCAGGAACCGGTCGACCTGCGCCTCCGGGAGCGGGAAAGTTCCGGCAAACTCCACCGGGTTCTGGGTGGCCAGCACCAGGAATGGCAGCGGCAGAGCATAGGTCGTCCCGTCCACCGTGACCTGCCGCTCTTCCATGGCTTCGAGCAGCGCGGACTGCGTCTTTGGCGTCGCGCGGTTGATCTCGTCGGCAAGCAGGACCTGAGCGAAGATCGGTCCCTGCCGGAATTCGAACTGCTGCGTGTTCGGGCTGTAGATGTTGACGCCGGTGACGTCGGAGGGGAGGAGGTCGGGAGTGAACTGCAGGCGCTCGAAGGCGCAGCCAAGCGATCGAGCCAGCGACTTGGCCAGCATCGTCTTCCCGACGCCGGGCACATCCTCGATCAGCAGGTGACCACGGCTCAACAACGCGATGACACAGAGCTCGATCTCCGCATCCTTGCCCACGAGCACCCGACCTACGTTCTCGATGATGCGCGCGCCCAGTGCCTCGACCGACCCGTTCTCCGTCTCCATGTATGGCCTTCCTTCTAGTTAGTCTCGATTGATGATCGAACGCTGTGGTCCTGCAGTTCGTTACCGTGCGATCAAGCGGCGCACCAGGCCGGCCGACAGCCCGCCGAGCGTGCCGCCGGCCAGAACCAGCACATCGTTAACCACGAGGCCGACCGTGTCCGGACCGGCCGATCCGATCGGACCCACCGGTCCGACTGCGCCCGCGAGCTCCGCGACGACGATGAACGCCACGGCGACCACCATCCCGTTCCACGCCGCCCCGCCGGGGGGTCCGATGTAGCCGGCCAGCAGGCCGCCGATAAAGAGGGCGGCGAACGTCAGGGCTCCCTGGGAGACAAGCTGGCCTCGATGGCTGCCGAAAAAGACGGTCCCGCCGACCAGCTGCAGCACGACCGCAAGCACGAGCCCAAGGCCGGCGGCAAACCAGTCGACATGTTTCTCCCCGCCCGGTTGCGTCTTGGTCATGGGCTCGATCAGTTTATCCGCCGGCAGCCGCCGGCTGCCCACACCGTGAACCACTAGACTTGGCCGATGAACATTTCGATCGACCTGTTCGCGATCGTGTACTTGATTTCGACCGCCATCACCCCGAACAAGATCATCGCCGGCGTCGTTGTCCTCCTGATCATCATCGGGGTCGCGATCTGGTACATGCGCCGCTCGAAGGCGTCGTAACGCCGCCCCTCACCCGGATCACGGGGTCCCGGCTTACAGCTTCTCGAATCGATCGACGTTCACGATAAAGACGGTTGCGCCGCCGACCTGGACCTCAACCGGATACGGAACGAAGAAGTCGCCCGGCTCCACCAGGGGCGGCATCGGGTTCATGTACTCACTCCGGGTGCGACAGTTCTCCTTGATCAGCTGCAGCACTTCCTCGATCCGGTCGTCCTCGATCCCGGAGAACAGCGTCACGTTCTTGTGCTGGAGGAAGCCGCCTGAGCTGGCGAATCGCGTGACCGAGATTCCCCGGTCGTTGAGCGCATCCATCGTGGACGACGCGTCCTCGCTATGGACGACGGCGATCAAGAGCTTCACGCCGATCGCCGCGCCGCGGGCTCGACCCGGGCCTCGGCGAGGGCCCTCCGGACGTGCTCGAGCACAGTAGCGGCCACCTGGTCGGGCCCGGCCGACGCATCGACCTCGCGCCAGCGTAGCGGTTCATCTGCGGCCATCTGCCGGTAGCCGGCGGACACGCGCTCGTGGAAGGCGACCGTCTCGCCGTCCAGCCGGTCCTGGGCGGCCGAGGGAATCCGCGCGAGGCCGGCTTCCACCGGAAGCTGCAGCAGCAGGGTGAGGGCTGGCTGGAGCCCGGCCGTCACCTCGGCCTGGAGACGTCGGAGGGCGGCGAGGTCGAGGCCGCGCCCGTAGCCCTGGTAGGCCAGCGTCGAGTCGCTGAAGCGGTCGCAGATCACGATCTCGCCCCGTGCGAGCCGTGGCCGGATGACGTCTTCCACCAGCTGCGCCCGTGCAGCCGTGAAGAGGAAGGCCTCGGTCCAGGCCGTCAGCACCGGGGCGTTCTTTCCCAGCAACAGAGGACGGATCGCCTCGCCAACGCGGGTTCCGCCGGGTTCGCGGGTCGTCCAGACCGCGTAGCCCAGGTCGGCCAGCCGCGCCGCCAGGCGATGGACCTGGGTCGACTTGCCGCCTCCCTCCGGACCTTCGAACGTGATGAAGAATCCGCCCGCCGTCCCCGCGGCACTCATGTTTGGCAGGAACTATAGCGGCTTCAGTCCGCGCTCGTGTAGATCCGGAGACGGCGGTTCGGCTCCTTGCCCGTGCTCCGTGCGGTCAGCTCGTGTCGCTCGACCAGCTGATGCTGGAGGCGCCGCACGTAGGCCGTCTGGGGCGAGAGCTCGACCATGGCGTTCGTGGCCTTGGCGCGGTTGATCCCCTCGATGGTTTCCTGCAGGGCGGACTCGGTCGGGTCCGGCGTGTCCAGCTGATAAACCTTGCTCAGCGCATTCCTGATCTGGGTGATGGTATTGCTCTTCAGGACCTGGATGGGAATGCCGTCGGCCTCGGCTTCGCGAAGCGGTGAGTCCTTTCGTCGGTAGTAGTTCTTCAGGGTCACGATCAGGTCGGCGTCCTCGATATGGTTCTGCACCCGGATCGGCACGTGCAGGTCGCTGATCGCCTGCTCCAGGTAGTTGCGGCTCACTCCGTAGGGAAAGACCGACACCGTCTCGTGCAGGCCGCGCGTACGCGGTGCCTCGATCGGCTCGCGCACCGCGGCGGCGCGCATGGGCATGGTTTCGGCAATCCGGGCCACGATCGCGCCGTCCGTCCCCCGGATGCGCATTTGCGGTGGCCGCATCGTTCCTCGCAAGGCGGCATCGACCACGTCACCGAGAGGCTGGTGAATCGCGAGCCGGTCCCGGTCATGGATCTCGACCAAGACGTCAAACGTCGGCGGCGATTTGCGCTCCAGGACCGACTTCTGGGTGCCGCGCCGCCGCGCCTCCTCGTCCGACAGGGTGACCGTCTGGATCCCGCCCAGGAGGTCATTGAGCGTGGGATTCACGAGCAGGTTTTCCAGCGTGCTGCCGTGGGCGGTGGCCACCAGCTGGACTCCTCGCTCGGCGATCGTGCGTGCCGCCGCCGCCTCCAGCTCGGTTCCGATCTCGTCGATCACGATCACCTGCGGCATGTGATTCTCGACCGCCTCGATCATGACGGCGTGCTGCAGGGAAGGCGTTCGCACCTGCATCCGGCGCGAGCGCCCGATTCCCGGATGAGGGATGTCCCCATCGCCGCCGATCTCGTTCGAGGTGTCGACGATGACGACGCGCTTCTTCATCTCGTCGGCCAGCACGCGCGCGCACTCGCGGAGCATCGTGGTCTTCCCGATGCCGGGACGCCCTAAGAGCAGAATGCTCTTCCCACCGATGACCATGTCCTTGATGATGTCGATCGTGCCGGTGATCGCTCGGCCGACCCGGCAGGTGAGCCCGACGATGGCGCCGGAGCGATTCCGGATCGCGGAGATCCGATGAAGCGTCCGCTCGATGCCAGCCCGATTGTCATCGCCGAACGAGCCGACGCGCGTGGCGACGAACTCCAGGTCCTCGGACGTCACCGGGGTCTCATCGAGGAGCACCTCGGCGTCAGGGAAGCGGGCCTCCGGCTCCCGGCCCAGGTCGAGCACGACCTCGAGCAACAGTCGCTGATGATCAAGACGCTTCACGGCCCGGTTGATGTGCGGCGGCAGCGCCTGGAACAGAAGATCGAGTTCGGCGGGATCCGCGTCGGTCAGGCCATTGAGTGATCGCCCTGCCTCTTGCACCTCAACCTCATCCATACTGCGGCACCAACCGCTTTTCCTTGATTCTTACCCGGACGTGCTCCGAAACCTTCAGCGGGAGTTCGCGGACCATGAGTGTCTGCGATGCGATGACCTCGAAGCCCTCGGCCGTCAACAGCGCGATCCCCGCCTCATCGTAATGCCGGAGGCTGCACCAGACCGGACCGGGGCGGTGCTGCGCGACGTACGCAAGGCTGCGATCGAGCACCGCCGGCCAGAGCTCCGCCGGTTCCGAGGCGGCCATCAAGCCCAGGGTATGCGGCCGGCCGCCGCCTCCAGGGACCAGGCTCATCCAGCCGATCACCTGGACCCGTTCGACCACGAAGCGAGGCTGACCGGCGCGCCGCGGAATCCTGGAGCTCCTCGCCGCCGGCTGGAATGTCCGCCGCCACTCGGAAAAATTCGACGCCTCCACCGCCGCCACGTTCTTCGGCGTCGTGGCGACATATAGAAGGTAGAGACCGAGCTCATCCTCGCGCCGCATCGGACGCCAGCCGCCAAGCGACTCGACGGGCCGCACGGCGAGGCTCTCCTTCAGGAGGGCGTGCTCTGTTGCGTAGGCCGTGAATCCCCGGGCGCGAAACAGATCGGCGACTGGATCATCGACCGGGACCCGCACGATGAACTTGCTGACGCCCCGGCTCAGCCCTTCGTTGAAGAGGTGGTCGAGCAGCGCCGTCCCGTCCTGGAATCGGTCGAGCTCAGGATTCAGGCACAGGTTCAGGATCTGCCAGGCGTGCGGACCGAGCGCCGCGTTTTCCGCCTGGACGAACCCCTGGACCACCTTACGGTCGTCCTCCATGACATAGACGTGATCCGCGGGCGAGGTGATCGGGAGGATGGAGGCGAACGTGTTATTGAGGAGAAACCACAGGCGCGATGATGCGAATTGGCGGCGCACGGGCGACCGTTCGGCCTCGCGCGCCTGCTGGCGGTAGAGCGCCTCGATCCTGGCGAGGTCGCGCAGCTGCGCGGGCCGGACCAGGAGGCTCATCGGACTCCGTCCTGCAGCGACAGGAAGTACTGGTGCCAGCGGCGGTCGGAGGTTAGCTCCGGGTGAAAAGCCAGCGCCAGCCGGCGGCCTTGCCGGAGCGCCACCGCGCGTCCGCCATGGCTCGCGAGGGCCTCGACCTCCGGGGATTGGTCGGTGACCTGGGGGGCCCGGATGAAGACCGCCGGGCCCGATCCGCCGATCGCCGCCGACTCGATTTCGGCTTCGAAGCTGTCGATCTGGCGCCCGTAGGCGTTTCGGCGAACTCCGATGTCCATCAGTCGAAGCGGCTCCTGGTCCTGTCGACCATCCTGGATCGCACCCGCCATCAGGATCATCCCTGCACAGGTGCCCATCACCGGCATCCCGTCGCGCGCGCGTTGCTGGATCGCGAGTCGCAACGCCGGTTCCATCAGGCGGGCCATGGTCGTGCTCTCACCGCCGGGAAGGATCAGGGCATCGACGGGTTCGAGGTCGGCAGCGAGCCGCACGTGCATCCCCTCGACCTCGCAGGCTCGCAGGGCGGCCAGGTGTTCGCGGAAATCACCCTGGAGGGCGAGGACGCCCACGCGCCTCACCAGCCTCTGCCGGCGAGCAGTTCCTCCTCGGGGAGGGCCCCGATCTCCAGCCCGTGCATGGCTTTGCCCAGGCTCTTCGACGCATCAGCGAGGATGTCCGGGCGGTCGTAGTACGTGGTCGCCGCCACGATTGCCTTGGCCCGCGCGGACGGATTCTCCGCCTTGAAGATCCCCGAGCCAACGAAAATGCCATCGCAGCCGAGTTGCATCATGAGCGCGGCGTCGGCGGGCGTCGCGATGCCGCCCGCGGCGAAATTCACGACCGGGAGCCGTCCCAGCCGGCTCGCCTCTTCCAGGAGGTCGAAGGGCGCCCCGAGCCGCTTGGCCTCCATGACCAGTTCTTCGGGGCCCATCCCGTTCAACCGGCGGATCGTCCCGCTCACGGCTCGCATATGCCGCACCGCCTCGACGACATTGCCGGTCCCCGCCTCGCCCTTGGTCCGAATCATCGCGGCGCCTTCGGCAATCCGGCGCAGCGCCTCTCCGAGGTCGCGGCAGCCGCACACGAAGGGGATGGTGTAGGCGTGCTTGTTGATGTGGTGTTCCTCGTCGGCGGGCGTCAGCACCTCGCTCTCGTCGATGTAATCGACGCCCAGAGACTGCAGGACCTGGGCCTCGACGAAGTGACCGATCCGGCACTTCGCCATGACCGGAATCGTCACGGCCTCGATGATGGCGCTGATCAGGCCGGGATCGCTCATCCGCGCCACGCCGCCTTCGCGACGGATGTCGGCCGGAACCCGTTCGAGCGCCATGACCGCGACCGCGCCGGCATCCTCGGCGATCCGGGCCTGCTCAGCCGTGACCACGTCCATGATCACGCCGCCCTTGAGCATCTCAGCCAGCCCCGCCTTCACCTTCCAGGTCCCGCGGCGCTCGCTCGCTGGGGTGATCGCCTCTGCCATAAGAGGATTCTACCCCCCAAAACTTACAATTCAGCGGCATGCGCGTGGCCCGGCGCGGGCGGCACCGCCGGCTTACCGGCATCGCCGTCGCGTTCGCGCTCGGAATTCCGGCCCTGCTGGGCGTCGGCACGGCCGTCGGACTGCTCCTGACCCCGCCGGTCGACGACCTGCCGCAGCGCGTCGACGCCGTCCTGCGCGCCCATGGGGGAGCGAGGGTGCCCCTGGCGGAGGTGCCGGACCGCCTCAGCGAAGCGCTGATCGCGATCGAGGACGAGCGCTTCTACCAGCATCGCGGGGTGGACTCCCAGGGCCTGGTTCGGGCCTTCTTCTCCGACCTCTATCGCCGGCGCGCGCTCGAAGGCGGAAGCACGCTGAGCCAGCAGCTGATCAAGAATCTGTACATGAACCACCAGGACGACGGCTGGCGCAAGCCGGAGGACCTGCTCCTGGCACTCAAGGCGGAGGCCAGGTTCGGCAAGCACCAGATCCTGGAGTCGTACCTCAACTCGGTCTACTTCGGGCATGGCGCCTACGGCATCGGCCAGGCGGCGGCGGTGTACTTCGACATGAAGCCGGCGCAGCTTGACCTGGCGCGGGCATCGATGCTGGCAGGACTCCCGCAGTCCCCCTCCTACTACGACCTGTACCGCAACCCGTGCGCCGCACGAGCGCGACATTTCGCCGTGCTGGCCCAGATGACGAACGTTGGCTACATCACAAAGGAAGAGGCGGCTGCCGCCTACGCCGAATCGATCGGCTTCCCCTGCCCCTGATGCGCGGCGCCGCGCACCTGGTCCTGCTGGGACCGCCCGGGTCGGGGAAAGGCACCCAGGCCGCGCGGCTCTCCGCCGACCTGGCCATCCCCGCCATCTCCACCGGGGACATTCTTCGGGCACAGGAACAGGCGGACAGCGCGCACGGCGGTGAGCTACGGCGCTACCTGGACCGCGGCGAACTCGTCCCTGACCAGCTGGTGATCGACATCATTCGCCACCGGCTGCACGACCCGGACACGGCGAACGGGTTCATCCTCGACGGGTTTCCTCGGACGAGAGCTCAGGGCGAAGCCCTGGACACCATGCTGGAGGCCCTGCACCACCCGATCGATACGGCGATCTACCTCTCGATCCCGGCGGCCGCCCTGCTCGAGCGGCTCCGTCACCGCCATCGACCCGACGACCGTCCCGACGTCGTGCGCCACCGGATCGAGGTCTACTTCGAGCAGACCGCTCCGCTGATCGACTATTACCGGAGCACAGCGCGCTTGCTGGACGTCGACGCGAACCGCTCGCCGGACGAGGTCTACGCGTCGCTGGAGGCCGGTCTAGCCACCCTTGCCCCCGCCGACCGCTCGGGCAACGACGCGCCAATCCTGACGCCACGGCTGCGGCTCGTCTTGCTTCCACTCGAGGCGATCGTCGCGCTGCTTGCCGGGGACTGGCAGAGTGCCGCCCAGCGGGTTGGACATGCAATCCCAGAGGAGTTTGGGGCCGACGCCGACCGGTACTTTCTGACGCTCCAGAAGCAGCGGCTGGAGCAACTGCCAGAGCGACGCGGTTGGACGGTCCGCCTGATGGTGCTGCGGACGGCAGGCACGGTCATCGGCTCGATCGGCTTTCACGGGCCCCCGGAGCTTGTCGGTCGCGCCGAGATCGGCTACACAGTCTTTTCGCCCTGGCGCCGGCAGGGCTACGCCACCGAGGGCGTTCGCGCCCTGGTGGAATGGGCCGCCGGGCAGGGCTGTCAGTCAGTCTTCCTGAGTATCGGCCCACTGAACGAGCCCTCGCTCAAAATCGCGCAACGGCTCGGCTTTCGGCAGGTCGGGGAGCAGGTGGATGAGATCGATGGCCTGGAGCTCGTTTTCGAGCTGCCGCTGACGCCCCCGCGCTGAGCGCGCGCCGTTTGGAGATGGGCGTTCTGGGCATAAACAAAACACCAATCCGGTTTCGATCGGAGGGGCCACCAAGCAAGGAGAAACCCATGACAGAAGTGAAGACTGACCTCATTCCACTACTCCCGCTCAATAACGGGGTCGTCCTGCCGAACATGATGGTGACCATCCCCCTCGAGCGTGAGGACGCCCAGGCCGCGGTCCGCGCCGCCCGGGCGGAAGGCAAGCTCGTGCTGCTGGTCCCGCGGATCGAGGGCCGCTATGCCAGCCTCGGCACCGTGGCGCGGGTCGAAGACGCGCGCATGCTGCCGAACGGCATTGAGGTGGCGATCCTCCAGGGTCTCCACCGCGCCAGGGTAGGCAGTGCGGCGGCCGGGACCGGCCCGGCGCTTCGGGTCCAGGCGCAGGCCGTAAGCGACCTCAATCCGCTGACCGAGCAGGCCCAGATGCTCGCCCGCGAATACAAGGCGCTGATCGAGAATTTGCTCGAGCTCCGCGGCGCCAGCGAGGCGATGCAGATGATTCGGACGATCGACCGCCCCGGCCAGCTGGCCGACATGTCCGGCTATTCGCCCGACCTCTCCCTGGAGCGGAAGGTGGAGATACTGGAGACGCTCGACGTCGAGGCCCGCCTGCAGAAACTCATCGGCTGGACCCGCGAAATCCTCGCCGAGGCTTCGCTCAAGGACAAGATCCGTAGCGAGGTCAACGAGGGCATGGAAAAGCGCCAGCGCGAGTTCCTCCTTCGCCAGCAACTCGAGGCTATCAAGAAGGAGCTGGGCGAGGGTGAGGCCGACATCGCCGCTGAATATCGCGCCAGGATCGAGGCCGCCGGGATGCCCGAGCCGGTGCGCAAGGAAGTCGAGCGCGAGCTCGACCGGCTGGAACGCACCAGCGAACAAAGCCCCGAACAGGGCTGGATCCGCAACTACCTCGACTGGATGGTCGAGCTTCCCTGGAACAAGCGTACCGTCGACCAGTTCGATGTGACGGAGGCGCGCCTGGTACTCGATCGTGACCACACCGGCCTCGACGACGTCAAGGACCGCATCATCGAGTTTCTCGCCGTGCGTAAGCGTCGCGACCGCCGAAGCCTCGATGTGGTGGGCGGGCGGGGCTCGGGCGCCATCATCACGCTCGTCGGCCCTCCCGGCGTGGGCAAGACCTCGCTCGGGGAATCGGTCGCCCAGGCGCTTGGTCGCAAGTTCACCCGGATCTCGCTCGGCGGGATCCACGACGAGGCTGAGATTCGCGGGCACAGGCGGACGTATGTCGGCGCCCTTCCCGGCCGGATCGCCCGCGCGCTCAAAGAGGCCGGCGTGAAGAACCCGGTCATCATGCTCGACGAGATCGACAAGGTCGGGCAGGATTGGCGTGGCGACCCTGCCTCGGCGCTGCTCGAGGTCCTCGACCCGGCGCAAAACCATTCTTTCCGCGATCACTACCTCGAGGTCGACCTCGACCTCTCGGAAGTCCTCTTCATCCCGACGGCGAACGTGGCCGACACCATCCCAGCGCCGCTGCTCGACCGGATGGAGATCATCCGTCTCGATGGCTATACCGAAGAGGAGAAGCTCGCGATCGCGCGCGATCACCTGCTGCGCCGACAACTGGATCGCAACGGCCTGACCCCGCAAGAGGTCGCCGTGTCCGAGGGGGCCCTGCGTCGGGTCATCGCCGACCACACCAGGGAAGCCGGCGTCCGGAACCTCGAACGAGAGCTTGGACGGCTCCTACGGAAGGTCGCGACCCAGCTCGAGTCGGCTTCCGCGACGGCACCCGTCTCCGTCGGCCCCGACGAGGTTCGGCGCTACCTGGGACGGGCGAGATTCCACTCCGAGGTGGCGGAGCGCACCGACGTGGCGGGGGTGGCAACGGGACTCGCCGTAACCGGCAGCGGCGGCGAAGTGCTCTTTGTCGAGGCCGCCTCCATGGACGGCGCCAAAGGCCTGACGCTCACCGGACAACTCGGCGACGTGATGAAGGAATCGGCGCAGATCGGCCTGTCCTACGTCCGCTCGCACAGCCGCGAGCTCGGCATCGAGCCTGGATTCGAGGAGAAGGCGATCCACGTGCACGTACCGGCGGGCGCCGTTCCGAAGGACGGCCCATCGGCCGGTGTCACGATGGTGACGGCGCTGGTGAGCCTGCTGACCAACCGGCCCGTCCGGGCCACCGTCGGCATGACCGGCGAGGTCACGCTGCAGGGCAAGGTCCTGCCCATCGGTGGTGTGAAGCAGAAGCTACTGGCGGCCCACCAGGCCGGCCTGACCGAGGTGATCCTGCCGTTCCGAAACGAGGCAGACCTCGACGACCTGCCTGAGAGTGTGCGCAGCGCGATGACGATCCACCTGGTAAAAGACGTGCGGGAAGTGCTCGAGAAGGCGCTCGAGCCCAGGTCCGCCGCGATGCCGCAAGCGGCCTGATTGGTCAGCTCAGGCCGCAGCGGCCTGGGCAAAGGAGCGAAAGAGCCGCTGCGCCCACGGCAGGTCCGCCAGCTCCTCGGGGTGCCATTGCACCGCGATCAGGAAACGGCGCTCGGCTGACTCCAGCGCTTCGATGACGCCGTCGTCGGCCCAGCCGCTGACCCTGAGCGGTGGCGCGATCCGCTTGACCGCCTGGTGATGCAGGCTGTTGACCTCGAGGCTCGTCTCGTCGATCAAGTGCGCCAGCCGGGAGTCCGGCTCGAGGCGAACTCGGTGGACCAGCGCCGCGCGCGCCCGGCCGTCGGCATCGGAGTGCTCTTCCAGGGTCGTGCCCTGCGCCTTCAGGTCCTGGAAGAGGCTGCCGCCGAGCGCCACGTTCAATAGTTGTTGACCGCGGCAGATGCCCAGGGTGGGTAGGTCCGTCTCGAACGCCCAGCGGGCCAGTTGCAGCTCGGTGTGGTCGCGCGCCTCCTCCACCACGTTCAGTTCGCCGATCGGCTCCTCCCCGTATTCGGACGGCGCGACGTCCGCGCCGCCGGGAAAGACGATGCCGTCCAGCCGGTCGAAGATCGCACGCAACCGATCAGGCGGAAGGTGCATCGGGATCAGGATCGGGGCGCAGCCGGCGGCGGCCAGCGCGCGCACGTAGCTCTGGTTGATCCCGAATCGGGCCGGCTTCGGCCCGGGCGGGATGGCCAGTGTTGGCAAGCCGACGAGTGGCAGCCTCAACTGGTAAAGGTGAAGGCGCTGAGGCGAACCGCCGGGACCCGCGACGCCCCCAGGTACTCGCTCGCCTGGAGTTTCGTTGTATCGCTCAGCGCCACCGTGCCATCGAGGCCCTTGAGAATACTCTCGGTGAATCGAAGGTCCTTGACCGGACGCGTCAGTTTGCCGTTTTCGATCAGGAAGGTACCCTCACGCGTCATCCCGGTGATGACCGAGGCCTTGGGCTGGACGACCCGGACGTACCAGAATCGCGTCACCCAGATGCCGCGCTTGATGCCGCTCGCCAGCTCCTCCTTGCGCGCCTGGCCGGGAGCCATGAACAGGTTGACCGCGAAGGGGCCTTCGGTGTTGGGGGCCGGCAGCCCGTGGCCGGTCGACGGCCGGCCCGCGCGCATCCCCGTCAGCTGGTCGTAGACGAGCCCGGTGGCAACGCCATTCTTGATCAGGTCGACCCGCTGTTTGGGCACGCCCTCAAAATCGAAGGGGGCCGGCAGCCCGGAGCGATCGAGCCCGTCATCCCAGATCGCCACCGCCTCACCGGTGATCCGCTCGCCGAGGCGCATGAAGCTCCGCTCCTCCTGGGCCGCGAGCGCGCTGAAACCCATCAGGCTCAGAAACTCGAGCATCTCCGCCACCGCGTACTCTTCGAGCACCACCTCATAGACACCCGGCTCGACCGGCACGGCGTTCTGATTGCGGCGCGCCTTGTCGATCACCTCGGCGGCAAGCGCGTCGCGATCGAGGTCCTTCACGTCAGCGGACGAGCGGTCCGCATAGCCCGACCCCGCCTCCCCCATCACGACCGAGTTGACCGTCGCCTGGGTGGAGCGGTGATGGTGCCGAACGCCGACCGAATTGACAATCAACAGTTGGGCTGCGGCCGTGCTGTAGGCGCCGAATGCCTTCATGCCGGCTTTCGCGGATTGACGGCAAACCCCCTCGACGAAGTCCGCCCGCTCCTCCGGCGTGGCGCCCGCCGTCGCCTCCGACCAGGCCTCCACGGCGGGCGCCGGCGCAGGACCGGGCATCGGGACGACCTCGCCGGCCGGTTGCAGCGCGGCGATCCGCAGGGCCCGGTCGAGCACGTCGGCCGCGGCCGCCTCGCCGAGCTGGTTGAGCGACGCGACGCCGGTCCGGCCATCCTTGACCACGCGAACCCGGACACTGACGTTGCGCTCGGCAACGTTCTGGTGGATCCCGTTGTTCGCGAAGCGCGTCAGGGCACTGTCCCATTCGGTGACCATGACCTCGGTCTGCTGGGCCGGGGAGCGCTCGAGCAGCCGGTCCGCGAAGCTGGTGAGCTCGGCGCCGTCCGTCAACCGCGGGCTATCGACGCTTTTCACCGCAGAATCCCCACGCGAACGTTTTGAAAGCGAGCGGGTGCCGCCCCATGAGCGACATGGGCGACCTGGGGCGGCTGCCCCTTGCCGCAGTTGGCGAGCCCCCAGACGCTCCACTCGCCGCGGCCGGCTACCGCGTCGCAGGAGTTCCAGAATTCCGGGGTGATCCCGGCATAGGTGGCATTCTTCAGCATCCGGCCACGCTTGCCATCGACGATCTCGTAGGCGAGCTGAGTCCCGAACTGGAAATTGAGCCGCTTATCGTCGATGCTCCAGCTCCGGTTCGTCTCCATGTAGACGCCGTCCCGGGTCTCCGCGATCATCCGGGCGAGCGAGCTGTCGCCTGGCTCCAGGTTGACGTTCGTCATCCGGATCAGTGGAATCCGGTTCCAGCCGTCCGCGCGCATCGTGCCGTTGCTGCGCTGGCCCATCACCCGCGCAGTCTCGCGTGAGGTCAGGTAGCCGACGAAGAGCCCCTGGTCGATCAGCAGGCTGCGCTGGGCCGGCACTCCCTCGTCGTCCCAGCCGAAGGTCCCAAGCCCGGTGGGCGTCAGCGCATCGGCCGTGATCGTGACCAGCGGCGAGCCATAGCGAAGGTGATTCAATTTCTCCGGCGTCATGAAGCTGGTGCCGGCGTAGGCCGCCTCCATGCCGAAGACCCGATCCAGCTCGGTCGGATGGCCGCAGGATTCATGGATTTGCAGCGCGGTCTGGCTGGCATCGAGGATCAGGGTCTTGACCCCGCTCGGACACTGGGGCGCCGCCAGCAGCGCCACCGCCTCCTCCCCGATCCGGCCTGCGTGGCGATCCAGCTCGAGCGCCTCGATGTACTCGTAGCCTCCCGCCCCCTGGTGACGCCCGAACGAGTTCGGGTAGGAGCGGTTCTGGACGTCTTCCGGTGTCGTCGCGATTGCCTCGATGCCGGCGCCGCTCTCGTAGAGTTCCTGCTCTGTGAAGGCGCCCTCAGTGGATGCGAACAGCTTCGACTCGCGGATGAACTCCATCGAGCCCTCACGGACCGTGACCCCGTCGGTCTGCGCCATCGCGGCGTCGGCCCGCAGGAGCAGGTCGACCTTCTCGCTCAGGGGGACGCTGAAGGGATCCCGTCCGACCGGCGTGCGGTACCGACCGCGTGACGTCACCGGGTCGCCCAGGTCGACGCGGCCGGCAGTAACCCGTGCGCTGGCCCGGGCAATCCGAACCGCCCGATCGACGGCCACCTCGACTTCCGACCGATCCAGCCGCGAGCTGCCCGCGAAACCCCAGGCGCCGTCGACCAGCACGCGCACGCCGAAGCCCTCGCTCGCGTCGTCCGAGACGGCCGCCAGCTCCCCGTTCTTGACCGTCAGGTTTTGTTGCACGTGGTGACTGATGCGGACATCGGCGTAGCCGGCGCCCTTCACCTGGGCGGCATTGAGCGCCGCCTCTGCGATTTCCTTCATCGGCTTCTCAGCTTACGAGTTGATGTACCAGTCGGCAGTCTGGTTCATCCACCAGAACTCATTCCCCTTGTAGCCGCCGAGCTTCTTGTTGAAGGCCTCGACGTCGACGGCCTGGTAGAGGGGTATCTCCGGAAGGATCTCAGCGAGACGCTTTTGTGCTGCGACGTACTTGTCCTTCCGATCGGACACCTTGACGGAGAGGCGAGCCTGGTCGAGGGCCTGGTCCAGCTGCGCGTCACTGACGTAGGTGGTGTTCTGTCCCACGCAGCCGTTGGCGTCGCTCGGGATCTGCGTACTGTGGTAGGCGGTGTACGCGAGCGAGTCGGGCTCCGCCGGATAGCTGTAATTGTTCGTGTACATCGCCAGGTCGAAGTTGTGGCTGTAGATCACGCCGCCGCTGGTGCACGACCCGAACATCCGGGTCGAGGGCACATTCGCAAATGGCTTGATCACCTGGACGCCGATGGCGGCCAGGTCTCCCGCCACCACCACCTCCTGTTCCTCACGCAGGGGAAGCGTCGTCGTGACAAGGTGCAGCTGGACGCAGCGACCCTGTGGGTCGTTCCGGAAGCCACGGCAGGCGCCCTGGGTCTGCATCTTGTAGCCGGCTTCGTCCAACAGCTTGTTCGCCGCCGCCACGTCGTACTGGGTGTGCTTGGCGCCAGGGTCCAGGCACCAGGCCCCGGTCTGGATGCACATCCAGGCATCCGGCGGCACGACCGTCTTCCCCAGCAGCAGCGTGTCCACGATCTTCTGCCTGTCGATCGCCATCAGGATGGCTTTTCGGAGCGTCACGTCGCTCAGGAACGTGTTGTGAAGGTTGATGTCGAGATGCTCGGCCGCGCTGTCCAGGATCGTCACGGTCGTCACGTCCGGCAGGCGAGACAGCGGTGGCAGGAGAGAGGGTCGCAGGTCCAGGCCCATATCGATCGTGTTGGTGCGCAAATCGTTGTATTCCGCGTTGGCATCGGCATCGAACTTCACGCGGATCTGTTCGAGGTAGGGCGCGTGCGGGCCCCACCAGTGGGGATTTCTGACGAGGGTCAGGTGGTCACCGGTCAACCACTCTTTGAAAATGAACGGGCCGGTCCCAACCATCACCTTGTCGAGCGTGTCGGTTCCCGCGTACCCGCCGGGCATGCTGACCGTGACCTTGTCGTGCGTGATGTCGCCCGTCTGCGCCCACACCTGGCGGAGCAGGTGCTCGGGCAGGATGCCGTATGGCCCGGTGCCAAGCGTGAGGTAGGCAGCATAAACACTCTTGAAATGGACGACCGCCGTATGGGTGCCCGGCGTGTCCACGCTGTCGACCTGGTCCCAGCCGCTGGTCGATACGACCGGGGTCGGGTTCTTGTCGCGGTAGCGCAGCCACCAGAAATCGAAGGTCGATTTCACGTCCTTCGAGGTGAAGGGCACCCCGTCATGCCACTTGACGCCGGTCCGCAACTTCCAGGTCACGTCCATTCGATCGCCAATGACTTTGACGTCCCCGTTCTCGAGGCTGGGTACCTCGATCGCGAGCTGAGGAACCCAGTAATCGGTCAGCCTCGGGTTGGAGGGAACGTCCTGGTTCGCCTTCACGGTGAGGAGCCCCTCCATGGCTGGATTGATGTAGGCGCAGGCATGAGAAGCCGTGGCGGTGATGTTGCAGCTGAGGAAGCTGTCCTGCTC
This sequence comes from Candidatus Dormiibacterota bacterium, assembly GCA_030948145.1. GTDB lineage: Bacteria > Chloroflexota > Dormibacteria > CF-121 > CF-121 > JALYYC01. The sequence goes on along the minus strand of JALZAV010000002.1, from coordinate 31,442 downwards.
CTGCCAGGATCCGACGGTCACCGTGCCTCCCGCCCTGGGCGTCGTCGCCTGGGTGGCCGTCGTCGGCGAACACGCCGCGATCAGGACCGCGACGGTGGCGATTACCACCGACCGGTGCCGTCCCGGGCTGGTTCCGGTCATGAAGACCTCCTTCCGGGTTGCGGACTGGTCAGGGAAGGCGCTGTCCGGACGCAGCGCCGCCGACGCGCGAGCGCGGTCGTGTCGGGCGGTATTCTACGGGCGGGCATCGAGCGGGGTCAACGAAACCGGGCGTTTTCTAACCTTATCTAACAGGGTCCCGGGCGGACCAAAGCCGTGGCTCGCGCACCGCCGGGTCAGTCCAGCCACCAGTCGGCGGCATTCCAGAGCGTTGTCGCCGCACTCGAGTTCGGTACGAGGTTGTGGAGGTGAGGCGTCCTGAGCACCACCTGGACCCGCTCGAAGAGGGGCACCTCGGCACCGAACCGGGCATAGGCCCGTTCGAAGGCGGCGTAGTCGCGAACCCGCTCTCCGAGCGTCAGCGTCCGCCGTCCCCGATCGAGGCTGCGATCGATCTCCGGGCTGCTGAAGTGGCCGAAGTTCGACCCCATGCCGAGATTGGCGGCGCTTGGAATCTGGGAAGAATGCTCGAGTGGATAGACGCCGTTGGGGTCCGCGCCGGTGCTCCAGGTCCAGACCCCCGCCTCAAACCGGCCGCGTTCCAGGATCCCGTCCTGGGCGTAGCCGCTGAACAGATCGCTCGGGTGAGCCTCTTTCGGGACCACCTCGGCCCCGATCTTCCGCCACTGAGCGACCAGCGCGTCGCGGACCGCGGTGCTGAGGGAATTCCCGACGGCGCTGATGAGCGTGAACCGCAGGCGGCGGCCATTCTTGACGCGGATGCCATCCGCACTGACCAGCCACCCGTCGGCATCCAGGCTTCGGGCTGCCGAGGCCGAGTCGTAGCGCAGCACACTGTCCGCGTCGTGAAAGTCCCGGAGGATGGTGGAGATCGGCGATTGGGCCAGCTGGGCCTGATCGTGGAAGAGCACGCGCGTGAGGGCAACGCGATCGACCGAGCCGCGCAACGCCTGGAGCAGCACCGGGTCGTTTTTCCAGAGCGGGGACTGGCCCGTCTGTGGATTCGGGTCGGCCTGGTTGAACGTGACCTGTTCGTAGGCGAGGGCCGACTGGTGGTCCTGGATCATCGGGCCGACGTTGGCCAGGGTCGCGAGCTGATCGTCAGGAATCTCGAGCGCCAGGCCGACCTGACCGGCCCGCGACGCGTCGAGCAACTGGCCGACCTCCGGGTAAATCCGGAACAGGATGCTGTCGAGGTGCGGGCGGCGGCCGGACCGGCCCAGTGTCCACGCATCGTTGCGAACGAAGCTGATGTGGTCGTCCGCCACCAGCTCGGCGATCTTGTAGGGGCCGCTGACGACGTCGGGACGAGCCCAGAATCCGTCCTGGGACAGGCGCTCGACGGGAATGCCGGCAAGCCGGTGCTCGGGAAGCACCGCCGGAAAGAGGTCGAGGTAAGCGGGATAGATCCGGTCGAAATGCATGGTCAGGCGCTCGGCATCGTGGATGTCGATCCGCGAGATGGCGTCGTATCCGTCCTTTGAGAGCACCCCGACCGTGTGTGGGTCCACGATCGTGCGCCAGGTGTAGGCGACATCGGACGAGGTCAGCGGCTGGCCGTCGGACCAGCGCAGGCCGGGACGCAACTCGTAGGTGACATCCATGCGCTGGGTGGGCGCATCCCAGGTAACGCCGCCGTTTTCCAGCGTCGGCACGCGCAGCGCGAGGTCGGCGACCGGCCGCAGCCCGGCGTCGCGTCGGGTCAGCCCCGCGTAGAGCAGCGAGTCGATCTCCGCGGCCGGCACCTCGTCGTTGAACAGGGGCGCGAAGTTGGTCGGGCTCTCCCAGTCGCCGATGACCAGGCTGCCGCCCTCGTGCCGCGCCGGCTCCGGCCGATAGTCGGGGACGGGGACCGGATGCGCCTTCACGGAGATGCCCTGCATCCCGGGCACGCTGCTGCAGCCACTCAGCAGTGGCAACAAGCAGATGGCGAGCCGCGCGAGCCTAGATCGTATCGAGGATCTTGCGGCGCTTTCGCTGAAATTCACTCTCGGTGATGGCCCCGCGTTGCCGGAGCTTTTCCAACTGGCCCATATCGGAGACCAGGTCAACGAGAGGGGACGAAAGCCGCTTGTTCAAGTGGAGCTCGTCGACACCGTCGAATTCCGCCGGGCGAGCGTCCCAGGACTTGAGATAGAAGAGCGCCTTGACCGCGGTATAAGGAACGCCCAACGTCTCGATATGATCCCGCTCGACGTTCAGCAGTCGCATGGTGACGCCGTGGCGCGCATGCTGCAGGTCCCCATCGAGGTAGCCCTTCAGCACCTCCCCATCCTGGAAGCGGATGGCAACCTTTTTCCCTCCCCGCTCGCGTTCGGCCGCCGTCGGGGCTGCCGCCGAGATCGTGATCCGCTTGATCGAGGGAAGGGGGATCAGCGCCCGCTCGTTATTGCTCGAATCGGGAAACTCGAGATCGATCTTCGGGTGGTCCAGGTTGATCACCGGCGCCGTCCCCTCCATGATCTCGTCATCGAGGAAGCGGATCGTGATCGTCGCGTCTTTCCGAGGGCCGGGAGTTGCCATCAGGTACCCCTCTTCAAATTGACGTCAGCGGCATTATAACGGGCAAGTTCCGGTGGACTTGCGGAAAAATCGCGGGCCTGTGACAAAGCTGGAAATTACCTCTCCAGGTGGTGGAATCGCCGCAAGAACGGGTGCTATGATGGCCCCCGCGACTCGGTGGCAGGGAGCGATTTTGCCGAGTCCGGGGTGGAACACTATTACGACGCGAGTTGCCAAGGGCCCCTCGGACCTCGATCTCATTCGTGACTACTTGGCGGGCGACGTCGCCGCCTTCGACACCCTCTTCAAGCGCTATCACAAGGCGATCTACGGCCTCACGTTCCGCCTGCTGCGGGATCGCCAGCTCGCCGAAGATCTGACCCAGGAGACGTTTTTCCAGATCCTTCGCACCATCCACCGCATCAACGACAGCTTCAACTTCTCCGCCTGGATCCACCGTATCGCGACCAACCTCTGCTACGACGAGCTACGCCGCCGTAAGAAGTTCCCCGAAGCCCAGGAGATCGACGACGAGGAAAACGAGGAAGCCGTCCTGCAGGTCCCGGACGGCGATGCGCGGAAAAGCCCAGAGGTGGCGCTCGAGATCAGCGAACTCCGCGACGCCGTCTGGTCGGTGGCCCGCCGCCTCCCCGACAAGTACCGCCTCGTGCTGACGCTGCGTGAGCTGCAGGGCCTGAGCTACGCGAACATCGCGCGCAAGATGAACGTCTCCGAGAGCGCCGTCGAGACACTGCTCCATCGAGCCCGCCGCCGCTTCAAGGAGGAATATCTCTTCATGGAGGGGAAAGCCCAGACCGAGGAGTCACGCTGCCCCACGATCGCCTACCTGCTCGACAACTTCCCGCCCGGGACGCTCCGGCGCGAGCAGCGGAAGATGGTGGCCCAACACCTCGACCAGTGCGCCGGCTGCGCCACCCTCTACCCCAACCCGCCGCACCTGCAGCGCAACGATGTCGTCGTCCCGCTCAACAGCGAGGTGAGCACGCGCCGCTTGACCTCGAAGGTCCGGCACCCGAAGATCTCCTTCATGGACGGCCGGCTCCAGGGCGGCTACCGCAAGCACTAGACCGCCTCACGGCCTCACTCGGGAAATCGCCCTCGCCGTGGCCGCGACCAGTAAGGGTCGGGCTTCGGCCAGCGCCTGCTCGAGCGACATGCCGGCTGGGGTCGCGGCCTCAACGACGTCGAAGAGCGGACGTAGTTCGGCTTCGTCGGCAACCTGGCCTCCGATCGCGATCACCCGCACGCCCGACGACCGGGCATGCCGCGCCAGCGCCGCCGGTCCCTTCCCGAAGCGAGCGGTCTGCGAGTCCAGCCGGCCTTCGCCCGTCAGGACGAGGTCTGCCCCGGCGAGCCGGTCGTCGAGGTGGATCGCCTCCATCACCATCTCCGCGCCGGGTCGCAAGCGTGCCTGGGCAAAGGCGACCAGCCCGGCACCCAGTCCGCCGGCCGCTCCGGCCCCGGGCAGCGACTCGACCTCGGTCTGAAGGTCCCGGCGGATGGTCGCCGCCAGCCGCGAGAGCGCGAGGTCGAGCCGCTTGACCAGCGCGGGCGAGGCCCCCTTCTGAGGACCGTAGACTGCACTCGCTCCATTCGGCCCGGTCAGGGGATTGGTGACATCTGTCGCCACGCTCACCTCAGCCTCGCGCCAGTCGCTGTGCACCCCGCCGACGTGAATCCGGGCCAGGTGCTCGAGCGCCAGCCCACCAGGTGATAGCTCGAGGCCACGATCGTCGAGGAGGTGATAGCCGAGGGCCTGCGCCATCCCGGCGCCCCCGTCGTTCGTCGCGCTGCCTCCGATGCCGACGATGAAGCGCCGGACGCCGGCGTCGCGCGCATCCTGAAGCAGCTGCCCGACGCCGAACGTGGTGGCCCGGGCCGGATCGCGACGGCCGACCGGTAGCAGGGCCAGCCCGGCGGCCCGCGCCATTTCGATGACCGCCGTGGCGCCGCCGTCGATGATCCCGTACTCCGCCTCAACCGGGTCACCGAGCGGACCTCGCACACGGCGGCGCCGGAGCGACCCGCCGGCCGCGGCCACCAGCGCCTCGACCGTCCCATCGCCCCCGTCGGCGATCGGGACCATCACCAGCTCGGCGGAGGGGTGCACGGCCCTGACGCCCTCGGCCATGGCCTCGGCGGCCTCCAGCGCGCTCAGGCTGCCCTTGAACGCATTCGGGGCGATGACTACCCGCATCAATCCCTCATGAGACGCCGGAAGGAAGGATGCAGCGCCGCCTGGGCGAAGCGATTAATAAACGGGCGTCAGCCAGTGCTTGTACTTGCTATTCCGGCCGCGGACGATCTCGAAATACAGCTTCTGGATCCGCGCGACGACCGGTCCGACCGTCCCTTCGCCAATCGGACGATGGTCGACCTCGATGACCGGGGAGATCTGGGCGCCGGTGCCGCAAAGGAAGATCTCGTCCGCGATGTACAGCTCCGAGCGATCCATCGACTGCTCGACGACCTCCATGTCCAGCTCCTTCCGGAGGAGCTCGATCATCCCCAGCCGCGTCAGTCCTTCCAGGATGTTGTCCGACGTCGGTGGGGTGATGACCTTCCCGTCCCGAACGATGAAGATGTTCTCGGCACTCCCTTCGCAAACGTGGCCGTCATGGGTGAGCATGATCGCCTCGTCGTAGCCGTTCTCCATCGCCTCGGTCTTGGCCAGGGCGGAGTTGACGTAGATCCCGGTGATCTTGGAGCGGGGCGGCGCGGCGTTGTCGTCGATCCGGCGCCAGCTCGAGACCATGCAGCGGATCCCGCCTTCGATGTCGACGTAGTTGCCGTAGGGGGTGACGTAGATCGCGAACGAGTTCTTCAGGTTGTGGAGTCGGACCCCGATCTCTTCGGAGCTCTTGAAGGCGAACGGTCGAATGTAGATGTCCTGTCGGAAGTTGTTCTTGCGGACGAGCTCGATCGAAACCTGGCAGAGCTCGTCCAGGGGAATCGGGATCTTGAGCTTTAGCACCTTGACGGAACGCTCCATGCGGGCGTAATGCTCCCGGAGCTTGAGGATGAACAACTGCTCGTGCTCGGGGCTCCAGTAGCCGCGGATCCCCTCGAAGACGCCGGTGCCGTAATGCAGCGCGTGGGTCATGAGGCCGAGCCGTGCGTCCCCGTAGCGTTTGACCTCGCCGTCGAGATAGACCCAGTACTGGGACTGCTCCTTGCGCCGGGCCTCGCCCGCGCGGGCCACACCCTCTGCTTTGATCGCCATCGAGCGACGACCTCCTTTAGCCTGGTGCCCAGGCCGGCGTGAACTGGGTCCGAACTCGGGCTCTAGACCCTGTTTGGATTATATGCCCGCCTCCACTGAGCGGCAATCGGCCATATGGATGTAACCAAATGGGCCTTCCCGGAGTTCAAAAAATGCTGTGCTAAGCTTGGGGCGCCGGTGCCCCGTATAGGTATGACCCCCCGGGTGGTTCGCTGGTTCACCCCCGGTCTCCATGTCAAGCGATGGCTCGTCCTCCTGATGCTGGGGATGGTCATGATCAGCCTCGGGATCGGGTACGCCCTGCGCAACTTCTACGCGTCCGGGGTCCGTTTCCCTGGCATCACCTTCTACCTCACCCTCCAGTTCGTCCCCCGTTACTGGAGGGCGGGTCTCTTTGGCGCCCTGGGCCTCGGGATCATCCTATACGCGCTCTACAAGCTCACCCAGTCGGTGCTGGGCCCCTTCCTCCCCGGCCGCAACCGGGCGCTCTCCGAGATCATCTACAACTATCGCTTCCTCCAGAAAGGCCCGCGGGTGGTGGCCCTGGGCGGCGGTACCGGTCTCTCGACGCTGCTCCGCGGCCTCAAGAAGTACACCGGCAACCTGACCGCGATCGTGACCGTGGCGGACGACGGCGGCAGCTCGGGCCGGCTGCGGAAGGAATACCGGATCCTGCCCCCCGGGGACTTCCGCCAGTGCATCACGGCCCTCGCCGACGTGGAGCCCCTGATGACGACGCTCTTCCAACACCGGTTCACCGAGGGGAGCCTGAACGGGCACTCCTTCGGCAACCTCTTCATCATGGCGATGGCCGAGATCACCGGCGACTTCGAGCATGCCATCCGGGAGTCCGGCCGGGTCCTTGCCGTCCGGGGACAGATCGTTCCCTCGACGTTGCGCGACGTCACCCTGATCGCGGAGATGACAGACGGGGAAACGCGCGTCGGCGAGTCGAGCATCCCGGGTCCGAACGGGCATCCGGGCGACGGCACAGGCGCCGGCGACGGGCAGGCGGAGGGCAGTGCCGCGGTGGCGACCGCGACCGCGATCAAACGCGTGTTCCTCGATCCCGAGCCCACCATCAACCCCGAGGCCGAGGAGGCGATCCTGAACGCGGAGTTGATAACGGTCGGACCCGGCAGCCTCTACACCAGCATCCTGCCCAACCTGGTTGTCGACGGCATGGCCGAGGCACTCAAGGCGTCGCCCGCGATCAAGGTCTTCATCTGCAACGTGGCGACCCAACCAGGCGAGACGGACTTCTTTCGTGTCAGCGATCACCTCAAGGCGATCGAGAGCCACCTCGGGACGAACATCTTCGACTTCGTCGTGATCAACAGCAACAACAATTTCCCGCTGCCGGCGTCAGCCCAGGCGGCGGGCATCAAGCGCGTGATCTACGACCAGGCCACGGTGGCGCAGCGCAGCATCCACGCCGTCCTCGTCGACGTCGTCAACTCCCGGATCTCCACTCACCATGATCCGGACAAGCTGGCGAAAGCGATCATGAAAAAGATCTGGAGATCCTAGCCAACCAGATCGTTAGCCAGGGAACTAACACGGGCGTGGGCGCCGTCCAGCGGCACAGACGCCTCAAACGCTCGCATGGCACTAAAGCGCCGCTCGCGTGGGCCGGCGGGCCCGGCGCGCTTCGCGTAACAACTGATCGCGATGCGCGGCTCGCCCTGCGGGCTCGCTTCACCCCGCCGGGGCTACGGCCTCCTCAGTGTCAGTCGGCGGCTTTGAGCCAGATGCTTGGCGCGTGTGCCACCAGCGCGTCAGCGCGTCTTCGCCGAAGTAGGCGGCCAGGGCGAAGATCACGCCGCCGATGATATCGACGATGTAGTGCTCGCCGAGGTAGACGATGCTGAACCAGACGCCGGCGGTGTAGAGGAAAAGTGGCAGCGCGCGCCACCCGAAGACGCGGGCGGCAAACAGGGCGCCAAGGAAGGGGTAGGCGGCGTGCATCGACGGCATCGCGGCGTACTTGTTGGCATAGAAGAAGTGGTAAATGGTGGCCGGCGTGCCGATTCCGGGAAGGTCGGTGAAGCTGGGCAGCGTGTGATCGATGATCTTGACGACCCCGGTCACCGCGATCCATGGGGGAGCGACCGGGACCAGCAGAAAAAAGAAGAAAGCGGCAAAGGACATCGCGATCAGCGTGCGCGAGAAGCGAAGGAAGTCCCGGCGCGCCACGATCCAGAGCAGGTAGCCGACGCCCAGGGGAAAGGCGAAATGCAGGAAGTAAAACGTCGTGGACGCGATGTCGTACCAGCGCACCTGCCCCGGGTGATAGAGCGCGTGCTGCAGCAGCAGCGTCGGTACCTGCCCGGCGCTGACGAGCCGCTCCAGGTCGGTGACGTCGTGCACCGGCATCCCGACCTTGCCGCTCAATCCACGAAGGTACTCGTAGGAAAGGAACAGCACCAGGAACGGGATCCAGTCGGCGAGGAACAGCTTGCCACGCCCAAGGACCAGCGCGGCGATCAGCATCAGGATGAGAAACCGCTCCGGCGAGACCGAGAGGTGCAGCACGAAGACCATGAACAGGGTGACGGCACCCAGGTAAGAGCCCACGATCGAGGGGATCAGCCAGGAACGCCGCCTGGGAAGGTTGGGCGGCTGCATCCGGGCAAGCTTACGGAACCGCTTCCTTAAGGAGCGCTGAGAACGAATCAGTTTGGCTGGGATTCGCGCGAGGGCGTCGTTATATTGGGGCCATCATGGGCGAACCCGCCGCCACCGAGACCACGATCCGCAGGCCGCGCATCCTCGTCGTGGATGACGAAAAGAGCATCGTGGACTTCATTCAGCTCGGCCTGCAGTACGAAGGTTTCCAGGTTCGCGTCGCGCCCGACGGCGTCGCCGCTCTGCGGATGATCAGCGAGTTCAAGCCGCACGTCGTGGTCCTCGACGTGATGATGCCGCGCATGGACGGGCTGGCCGTGGCGGAAGCCGTACGCGGCAACAAGGACATGGGCATCATCATCCTGTCCGCCAGGGACGCGGTCCAGGATCGGATCAAGGGCCTCGAGGTCGGCGCCGACGACTACCTGGTCAAACCCTTCGACTTCGGGGAACTGCTGGCCCGGATCCGTGCCGTCATGCGACGTAGGAACCCGGCGGCCGGGCCACAACTGCAGGTCCAGGACGTGACGATGGACGAAGACACGAGGGAGGTTCGGCGCGCCGGCCAGGCGATCGAATTGTCGGCGCGCGAGTTCGACCTGCTCCGCCTGCTGATGATGCATCCGAACCAGGTGCTGGAGCGCGAGCGCATCCTCGACCAGGTCTGGGGTTACAACTTCTTCGGCGACGCAAATAACGTCGAAGTCTATGTCCGGTACCTGCGGCAGAAGCTCGGCGACGACAAGCATGAATTGATCCAAACCGTGCGCGGGGTGGGCTACCGGATCAGACCATGATGCGCCCGCTGCGGATGCGCTTTCGATCGCTCCGCTGGCGCCTGACGGCGGTCATCGTCGGTCTCTTGGCGATCCTGCTGCTCCTCGGCGGCGTTGCCCAGTATTTCGCCGCGCGCGAGGTGCTCTTTCGCAGCAATGCCGACGTGCTGACCAGCGAGTACGCGGCGGTGGCGCAGGCCTTCCGCAGGCAGGTGGTGACCCGGCCGGCCGGTGTGACGCCAATCCGGCTCCTGCTCTCGAAGCAGTTCGCGACCGAGCTAAGCTCGCGAAGGATTTCCGCCGCCATCTTCGATCTCAACGGCGGTCGCATCGCCGACGCCCCTGCCACCCTTGGAAGCGGCGACAGCCCGACACTCCGAACCGGGGACTACCTGGCAGCGGTCCGAGGCAAGCCGCAGCCGTACTACCTCGCCACCGCGCTCGACGGCACCCCCTACCTGGCCGTTCTGGAGGTGATCAAGAGCGGCACGAAACCAGTCGGGCTGGCTCAGCTGGCGATCTCGACCGACGACATCGAACAGACTCTGCGGCTCGACCGTGAGGTCGCCATCGTCGGGTCCCTGATCGTGCTGCTGCTGGCCCTTCTCCTGAGCCCACTCATCGTCCGCCGGGCCCTGCGCCCGCTCGGCCTCATGTCCGCGAGCGCCGCGGCATTGGCCGCCGGCGACTACAAGCAGCGCGTCTCCGTCCCCGACAGCGGCGACGAGGTCGGGGCGCTCGCCGCAGCCTTCAACAAGATGGCGGCCGGGATCGACCAGGCCTTCGAGGTCCGCCGGCAGTCCGAGGAACAGATGCGACAGTTCGTGGGCGACGCCTCCCATGAGCTGCGCACGCCCTTGACCTCGATCGCCGGATACCTCGATATCCTCGGCCGGCGGCCAGTGGTCGAGGCGCCGCTCCTGCAAACCTCCCTGGACGCGATGCGGCAGGAAACCACGCGGATGACCCGGCTGATCAACGACCTGTTGACGCTGACCCGCTTCGAGTCGCAACCGGCCGCCAACCGGCGAACCCTGGCCGTCGATCAGTGGCTTGGGGAAGCGCTGGACGAACTCAATCTCACCGAACGCGGAGTAACCGAATCGCGCGCCTTCGAACCGGGACTCATGATCGAGGGCGATTCCAACGCCCTCAAGCAGGTGGTCTCCAATCTTGCCCAGAATGCGCTGAAATACGCCCCCGGCAGCGAGCAGCGCTGGAGCGCCTCCCGGGAGTCAGACATGGCCGTCCTCCGCGTCCAGGACAACGGCCCAGGCATAGCGCCCGAGGACCTACCTCACGTTTTCGAGCGCTTCTATCGCGGCACGAAAGCCCGCGAGCGAAGCACCGGCGGGTCAGGGCTTGGCCTGGCGATCGCCAGGTCGATCGTCGAGGCCCACGGTGGACGGATCGAGGCGACCAGTGCCCCCGGCGCCGGCGCCACCATCACGATCCGGCTGCCGCTCGCTCAGGGGGCGTAAGTGCGGCGATCTTCCCGGCGCAGGCGCCAGCGCCGGACCACCACGAAGAGGCCGATCGCGGCCAGCACGGCCGCCGCGACGACGTAGGTTCCGTAGGCCGGCGCCGCCGTGCTCCGCGGCGTGACGACGAGCGGCGCGGCAGTCGCCCGAGGCGTCGCGCTGGATCGGCTGGTCGCGGACGGGGCGGCCGAGGGATTGGTTCCCGCAACCGACGCGGCCGAGTCCGGGATGCGATAGGCGCCGGCCTGGCCGGTGGTCGGATTCCAGGATGCCGCCAGCACCACCGCCTGCTCCCCGGTCTGCAGCGCGAGTGCGGTGATTCTCGGCCGGGCTGGCAATCCGGCGCCGAGCGCACTCCAGCTGGCGCCTCGGTCGAGCGAGCGGAACACGCCGCCATTGCCCTGGTCCGCATCGCTCCCGGCGTAGATCTGGTCGGGGTTGGCGGGGTTGAAGACGACGAGGTTGATATCGCCAGGCGGCAGGCCATTGATCGGATTCCACGTGACACCGCGGTCGTCGCTGCGGAACATGCCCTGGGAGGTGCCCGCAATCACCGGTGGTTGGGCGCCGCCTGAGGGCGTGGCCGCGACCGCGATCGTGGCCACGGTCGCATCCGACGGTACGGTGCCCTTGACGACCCTCCAGCTGCCGGTGAGGTCCTCGCTCTGCAACAGGTACCCGGCTCCGGCATTGCCATTATCCGCACCGGCGAAAACCGTGAACCCGCTCGGCTTCGCGAGCAGCGCCACGGCGGACACATCGACGCCGGTCAGCCCGAGCGGGTGCCAGGTCGCGGCACCGTCAGTCGAGTCATAGACACCGATGGAGGTCCCGACCACGATGGTCCCCGCCAGCACATCGATCGATCGCACGTCGATGGTAAGCCCGACCGACTGGGACGTCCAGGTCTTGCCTTCGTCGATGGATTTGAGGAGGCCCGCGGCTTGCGTGCCGGCGTACGCCGTGGTTGGCTGCCGTGGATCGAACCGTACGACCCAGGCTGCCTCGACCGTAGGTGTCGTCGGGCTCCAGGTCGCTCCTGCATCGGAACTCCGGAGCACCCCGCGGCCCTCGGTCGCGGCCAGCATGATGGACGGATGCAGGCGCGACACCGCGAACGACCAGACTGGCTTATCCGGTTGACCCGGGACCTGAGTACCGGTTGCGGTCCAGCGGGCGTCGGCGGCAGACGCGCTCCCGCAACTGAGCCATGAGCCGACGGCCACCAGGATGAGCGTGAGTGGGATGCAGGGCAGGGAACGTCTCACGTGGGGTCCGAAAACCGTGTAAGGATAGCAGACCGTCCCTGACCAATCTCGGATTTTTGGACGCACCGTCCACGATTCGAACGTATTCACGGGAAACCTCGACTACAATGCGGATCGTGCGACAGCTTCGACAAGGGTTGCAGGCGATTCCGCAACTGCTGCTCGTGCAGCCCGATCAACTCAGCTACGACCTGGCGTTCACGCTCGGCCTCACCCCCTTGATCCTGGCCGGGCTCATCTTCTTCCGCCAGGACGCCGTCCTGATTTTCGCGACTTGCTTCCTCGCCGGCGTCGTCTGTCTTCTCGCCCTGCAACTGGGCCGCCTCACGCTCAATCTGCCGGCCTGGGTCGGCCACAAGGCGAACCATCCGCTGCTGGCGAGTTTCCTGATCGCCTGCTTCCTTTCCCCGCACGCACCGCTCTGGCTTGCGGCCGCCGCCGTGACGCTCTTCGTGCTGCTCGACACCGTGATCTGGCCACAGCTCCAGCGGGTGATGCTGCACCCTGCCCTGATCGTGTTCGGGCTCCTCTTCATTGTCGAGCGTCAGATTGGAACCTACTTCGTCAATCCCTTCGACGGGCGGCGGCTCGGTGATCCGCTGACACTCTGGTATCACTCCGCCACGCATTTCAGCACGATCGACCCGGTGAAGGTCTACGTCGGGAACGTCCCGGGTCCCGTCGGCGCCACCTCAGCGGTCGCGATCCTGCTCGGCCTCACCTACCTCTGGTACGCGAAAAAGGTGTCGCTCGGAGTCATCGTCGGATTCCTCGCCGGCATCGCCGTTCCAGCGGCTATTCTCGGGAGCGACGTCGCGTTTCAGCTCAGCTCTGGCCCGGCGCTCTTTCTCGCCGGCTACATCGCGGCCGATCGGCGCCGCATCGCGATTCCGGAACGGTTCACGTTTGTCTTCGGCCTTGCAGCCGGCGCCCTCACCATGCTGCTCCGCGCCTATGGCCAGGGCCAGGAGGCCGCCTGGCAGAGCCTGCTCCTGATGAGTGCCGTGGTCACGGTGTACCTGCGGGTCCGTGGCCTGCTGGTCGCGGCCGGCCAACCGACTGGAAGCGGGAGGCTGTTTCGGACCACCCCGGTGGCATCCGGGAACAACGAGCCCCGCCCATCCCCTGGGGCCGCCCGGCGGCAGGAAGTCCGTCAGCCGATGATGGCGATGTCTCCTTCCGGCGCTGCCTTCACCCGCGCCCCGCGACCAGTCGGTGGCTTCGACACGGCAACGAACTCCAACGACCTCGTGCGCCAGATGCGCATCGCGGCATCTCGAGGCCCCCTGAAAAACGCCGCGGCGAACCGGCTGCTGCTCGGGCTCTCGCTCGTTCTCCTGAACCCGCTGGGTCTCTGGCTGACCTGGTCGGCGGGGTCGCTCGCGGGCAGCACCAAGCGGCTGCTCACGATCGCCTCCGTCGTCTGGTACCTAGCGGCGGCTGGCCTCGTGTTCGCGGTGTCGCACATCCGCTAGCCCCCGGATCCGATCATTCATCCAGATCGTTTGATCCCGGGATGGACCCACGGAGACGATCTCCACCGGGGCGCCGCACAGTTCGCTCAGCCGCTCGATGTAGCGGCGAGCGGCTTCCGGTAATTCACCCGGCCGGCGGACGTCGGTCGTTCGCGCGCGCCATCCCGGGAGCTCCTCGTAGACCGGCTCGCAATGCTTGAGATGGCTGATGTTCGACATCGGATAGGCCAGCAGCTCACCCTTACTTAGATAGCCGGTGCAGATCCGGATTGGATCGAAACCGTCGAGGACATCGAGCTTGGTCAGCGCGATCGACCCGATCCCGTTGAGCGCCACGCTATAGCGAGCCACCGCCGCATCGAACCAGCCCACGCGCCGGGCCCGCCCGGTCGTGGTGCCGTACTCAACGCCGACGGCCCGCATCTGCTCACCGAGCCCGTCGAGCAACTCGGTGGGGAGCGGCCCGTATCCGACCCGCGTCGTGTATGCCTTGAAAACGCCCATCGTAAGATCGACCGCGGTCGGGGGAATGCCCGATCCCGTGAGCGCGCCACCAGCCGTCGGCGAGGAGGAGGTCACGTACGGATACGTCCCGAAGTCGAGGTCGAGCATGCTTCCCTGCGCGCCCTCGAGCAGGATCTGCTCATCGCCCTCGAGCGCGTGGTGCACAAGCGGAAAGATGTCCTGGATATGTCTCGACAACCGCTCCCCGTAGGCCGTGTACTCCCGCAGTATCGCTGCTCCGTCGAGCGGGTCGACCTGGTAGAGCTGCTGCAGAATCGGGTTCTTGATCTTGCTCAGGACGAAGTCGAGCTTCTTCTCGAGAAACCGGGGCTTCAGCAGGTCACCGGCCCGGAATCCGATCCGCCGGATCTTGTCCGCATAGGCCGGTCCGATGCCGCGCCAGGTGGTGCCCAGCCGGTCGTCTCCTCGCTGCTCCTCCTCGAGCTTGTCGAGGATGGGATGCCAGGGCATGATCAGGTGGGCACGGTCCGAAATCACGAGGCGGTCCACCTTGATTCCGCGCGATTGCACCTGGTCGATCTCCTCGAGCAACACACGCGGGTCGAGGACCACGCCATTGCCGATTACGCAGGTGGTGTTCGCATAGAGGATTCCCGAGGGGATCAGGTGAAAACGGAATTCCTGGCCGGCGTTGACCACGGTATGGCCGGCGTTGTTGCCACCCTGGGAGCGGATGACCATGTCCGCCTGCTCGGACAGCAGGTCGATGATCTTTCCCTTCCCCTCATCCCCCCACTGGCCGCCGACGAGGATGGTTACCATGCTATCGCCGGCGCTCGATGTTGACGAACTTGGTCTGCTCGTCGATGAACATGAGCTCAAGCTTGCCGGTCGGTCCGTTGCGGTGCTTGGCGACGATGATCTCCGCGATGTTGCGCTTGTCCTCGGCCACGTTGTCGTTGTAGAAGCGCTCACGATAGATGAAGAGCACGAGATCGGAGTCCTGCTCGATCGATCCGCTCTCGCGGAGGTCGGCGAGCTGAGGACGGTGGTCGGTCCGTTTCTCGGGTTCACGGCTCAGCTGCGAGCAGGCGATCACCGGGATCTGCAACTCGCGCGCCAAGCCTTTGAGTGATCGGGAGATATCTGAGATTTCCTGGACTCGGTTCTCCTGGTTGCGACCCTGCATCAGCTGGAGATAGTCGACGATGATCAATCCGAGATTGTTGGCGGACTTGAGGCGGCGGGCCTTGGTTCGCATCTCCATCACGGAGATGTTCGGCGAGTCATCGATGTAGATCTGGGCCTCGGAAAGCGCCCCCATCGCCTGCGCGATGCGAGGCCATTCGGCGTCTTTGAGCAGGCCGGTGCGCAGCCGGTACGAGTCGACGGATGCCTCGCTGCAGAGCAGGCGGGTCACGAGCTGTTGTTCCGACATCTCGAGCGAGAAGATCGCAACCGGGATCTTGTATTGGATCGAGGCATGCTGCGCGATATTGAGAGTCAAAGACGTGTTGTGGACGATGACGTCCTCTGCGATGAAATTGGCACCTTCGGGAACGGCGAGGTCGTAGACCTGGTGATCGCCAACCGCCTCAATCGAGACGATTCGGTCCCAATAGATCTCCGGGTTCGCGAGTTCGGTTAGCCAGGGATCCTCGAGAACCTCATTGAGAATCGCCAGCCGGCGTTGCGACAATCCATGATTCGTTCGCGGATTGTAGGTTTCGAATTTCGACGTGCGCTCCCGCTCGCCAGAACGGACAGCCAGTTTGGCCCAGCTGAGACCGCGCGTCGCCGCCGCTTGACCTACCAGCCCCCACACTGCCGTCGGGAGATGGCCATTGTTGCTGCGGAATCCAGGCAGCTCCAGTGGGAACCGGGTTGACTTCTCACCAAGCCAGCCGATGTGTTTCTGATAGTTGGCTACCGACTCCGAATCGGTTATCTGCACTCGCCAACAGCGCTCGGACTTTCTGTAAAGACGCGAAACGATGCCGAAGCGTACGAAGGCATGATGAACATCCTTTGCCAGTCCTTCCGACGCCACCGCGAACTCGATTCGCGGACGGCCATTCTGGGTCGCAAAGATGCTTCCATCGCAAGACATCAAGGCGCGGAGCAATTCTCGAAGCGTCTCGCGGTTCCAGCGCCATACCTGATCAGGGAAGCGCTTCTCGTCCGCCTTTTTCCCCCACAGTCCAACATGCGTCAGCCAGCCAATGATCGGACTCTTTGTAATCGGCCTCCGAACACGATCCATGTATCCGGCAAAGCGTTCTCTAACGCTCAGCCCGCTCCGTCGCTGCCATGCGCCGACAAAGTAGTCGATTCCGCGCTGGGAAACGTGACAGCCTGGAAACTCCGAGGAGAGGATTGATTTGAAATCATCGATGATGACCGGATCGATGTTCGTGAAGGCCGGCGTTTGCTGCGACAAACCGCCATCCCCGATGAAATATCCAAGCAACCGAGCACGCCCCGGTGCCATGGATTCCTTGCCGAAGACGTTCAAGGCGCGCGGCACGGCGATGGCATCACCGACGATCAGATCGTGGAGCGGTTGCCAGCCGCTGACCGTCATGAATGGATGATGTCCCGTCACCTCAACGCGCCGCCCCGTCTGCGTTGTGACGGCAAAACATGGCTGAATGCCGCTGTCAACCCAATCGCCGATGTGGCGCCATTCGATTCGCCCTCGCGGCGACAATCCCGACACGATTGGTCTGCGCTCACGAACCACTTGTTCGATTGTGAGCCGCGCGCCCGTCACCGGATCGTCGATCAGGCTGTTTGACGCAATGCACTTGCCCACCCCAGGGCGGGCTGCGATGATGATCAGGTCGGACTTCTGAAAGCCGCCGGTCTTGGCATCCAGGTCGGTGAAGCCGCTCGGGACCCCGGACACGATGCTCTGGTCCTTGTGGATCGCCTCGATCTGGTCCCAGGTGGTCTTGAGAATATCCTTGAGGGCGACGAAGTCCTGCGTGATCCGGCCTTCGGCGATGTTGAAGATGACACCCTCGGCGGCATCGAGGGCGGTGGCGGCAGGGGTCGCCTCGTCGAAACCGAGCGCCGTGATGCGGGCGCCCGCCCCGATCAGTTTTCGCTTGGTGGCAGCCTCCTCGACCACGTGGCCGTAGTACTCCACGTTGGCCGCGGTGGGCACCCCGCTTTCCAGCTCGGCGAGAAACGCCTGCCCGCCGATCCGTTCCAGCACCCGCATCTTCTCCAGCTCGGCCGCGAGCGTGAGCAGGTCGATGGGATCGGCGCGATCGTAGAGATTCAAGGCCGCGCGGAACACCTGGGCGTGGTTGTCGAGGTAGAAGTCCTCCGGGCGAAGGAAGTCCGCAACCCTCACGACCGCGTTGCGGTCCAGCATCAGCGAGCCGAGCACGGCGGCTTCCGCCTCGAGGTTCTGTGGCGGGACCCGTCCGCCGGTTGGCGCCGGCGCCGAGGGAGCCGGCGGATTCCTCAGGTCAACTCTCAAGCAGAGGTGACCATCAGGGGGATGCTCGCCATCACCTCGCGGTGAAGGCGGACTTCGGCCGTGGCCGGACCCATGCCCTTCACCGGCTCGGGAAACTCGATCTTCCGACGATCGAGCGTAATCCCGTGCTGCTGTTTGAGGCCGGATGCAACGTCGGCGTTTTTGACCGCGCCGAACAGCTTGCCGTCCTTTCCACTGCGGAGCTTCAGCGTCACCTGGGCGGTCGCGAGCCGGGCCGCCAGCGCGCGTGCCTCCTCCAGCTCACGCTGCTCCCGCTGGATTGCCGTCGCCCGCTGCCGGTCGATCCGGTCGACCGAACCCTTCGTGGCGGCCTGAGCCAGCTTTCGCGGCAGCAGGTAGTTGCGCGCGTAGCCATCGGCGACGTCCTTGGTCTCGCCGGCCTTGCCGGTCCCTTTCACGTCCTCGGTCAGTACGACTTTCATTGCAACCCCTCAAACGCTCGCATGGCATGACCTCTCAAACGCTCGTATGGCACCTGCGCGCCACTCGCGTGGGGCGAGGCCCCGGCGGCTCGCGTGGGCCGGGTGGCCCGTTTCAAATTGCCGGCCTCCCTCGCCGCAGCGCGATCCTACCCCGCTCGCGAAGCTCGGTCAGGCGGGTGCGCACGCCATCCTGCCCCTGGCGCAGGTCACGGTCGAAGACGCTGGTCCCCAGCACGATCTGCTCCTGGTGTTCAAAGACAACCTCCTTCGGCGCCCGGTCGACGAACAGCCGCACGGCGAGGACTGACAGGGCCATGGCGTCCATCTCCCCGAAGATGGGGAAGCGCAGCGGGATGTCGACCGCCGGGTTCATGATCAGGGCCAGCGCCGCCGCCAGCGCGAGCTTGTTCCGCTGGGGCACGCGCGGATCTCGGTACAGGCAATAGGTGAGCTTGCCGTACTTCGGAAGCTCGCGGGCCATCCGTCGCAGAAACCGAAGACTGAGCAGCATGCGTCCCCTGTGGTGGTAACCGGTGGCCGAAGCGACGGCCGTGGCCTCGCGATTTTACCAGAGCCCCAGTCGGTAAACGCACCTGGCTAGGACTGCCTGGTCGGCACGTCCGCCACGCCGAGGCGGCGGAATACGGGCGCCAGGGAGAAACCCTGAACTGCGATGACGACGAGGACGAAGCCGAAGACGAGCGCGAGCACCTGCTCGCGACCGCGAATCTGAACCGGCACGCTCAACGCCAGCGCGAGCGAGAGCGCGCCGCGCAGCCCGGCCCAGGTAAGGGCAGCCCGCCACGGCCAGGGCCAAAGACGGGGGGCGACACGCGTCACCAGCAGCACCATGAACGCCCGCGCGCCCAGCATGACGAAGAGGAGGAGCGACAGCCGCCAGCCGGCGCCGATCACGGCCCCGGCATGCGCTTGCAGGCCCATCAGGAGAAAGACGGCCGCGGCCATGGCCGATCCGGCCGCGCGCCAGAAACGGTGAAGGGGGTCATCGACGAGCTCGGAGCGGGCGGTGGCAAGCACGAGCGCGATGGCGATGACCGCGAGCAGGCCGCTCCCCCCGAGCCGCTCGGCGGCCAGGTAGCCGGCATAGGCCATGCCGATCGTGAAGACGATCGCCGCCGGCGCCGGGAGACGGCGAAGGGCGGGACGCCCGAGAGCGCCCAGGACCGCGCCGACCGCCAGCCCGACGCCGGTGAGGCGCAAGAAGAGGACGGTCAGGTCGGCCGGCCGGACCTCCTCCGTCGACACGATCGTCAGCGCCATGGTGGTAAGCACCACCGCGACCCCGTCGTTGACCAGGCTCTCGCCCTCGAGCGTGAGGCGAAGCCGCGGCCGGGTGGCTAGCGGGCGAAGGACGGCGAACACCGCGACCGGATCGGTTGCCGCCAGAACCGCGGACAGGATGAGCGCCTGGTTCCGCTCGAAGCCGAGCGCGCTGAGCAGGAGGAAGGCGATGGCGGCCGCGAGCAGTGCGCCGGCGAGGCCGAAGAGCGCGATCCACTGGATCTCGCGGCGGACGGCAGTTGGGTCAAGGGAAAAGCCGGCATCGAAAAGGAGTACCGGCAAAAAGGCGACCAAAACGAGCGACGAGGATGGACGGATCGTCGAAAAGGGGCCCAGGTTCGCGATCGCCGTCCCCACGAACAAGAACAAGAATGGCCACGGCAGACGGCGGATGGCGGTCACGATCGAAGCAGGTCGGGATGGTCCTCGAGATAACGCCAGGCTGCGCTCGCGTCCGGCAGCAGGACACCATCGAGGATTGCGTCCTCGAGCGCCAGCTTCACCCGCTTGATCCACGGTCCCGCGGGCCGGCCCGTCCGGCCCATCAAGTCATCGCCGGTAAGCGGGGATTGGATGGCATTGATCGCTTCCGCATCGAGCCGCTGAATGCGGGCCTCGAGGTGATCGATCTTGGTCACGTCCGGGTAACGGCTGGCCTTCATATCCGCGCGCGCCAGGTCCAGCAGGCGCGCTAGCTGGGGCCCCGCGTCGCGAACGAGCCGGCGCACGGCCTTGTCCTCCCACCCGTCCGGGTCGTACTGGATCGGGCGCATGTGCAGCCGGACGAGTCGGCTGACCGCGTCGATCTGATCACCTGGGAACCGGAGATGCTTCAGGGCGGACGCGGCCATGACCGCGCCCGCGTCCTGGTGCCCGATGAACGTCGGCTTTCCCTCGCGCAGCTCGTGCGTCGCCGGCTTGCCCACGTCATGCAGTAGCCCGGCCAGCCGCGCGATCAGGTCGGGCGGCGTGAGCGAGGCGGCCAGCAGCCCGTGCCCGAGGACATCGTGACTGTGCCACCCCCCCTGGGCCATCCCCCGGCCGGGTTCCAGTTCAGGCACGACGTATCGCAGCAGCCCGGTGCGATCGAGGATCTGCAGGCCCCGGTACGCATCGTCCGCCGTCAGCAGCTTCGAGAACTCGTCGCGGATTCGTTCCATCGAGACGGTCGGCGGTCGCAGGCGGTCGGCATGCTGCCGGATCGCCTCCGCCACCTGCGGATCGATCTCGAAACCGAGCGTCGCCGCAAAACGGGCGGCCCGCAACATTCGCAGCGGATCCTCGTCGAAGGTCAGCGCCGGCTCCAGCGGCGTGACGAGGCGGCGCTTCGCCAGGTCGTCGAGCCCCCGTCCGGTCAGATCAAGCACGCGTCCATCCCATTCCATCAGGAGCGTGTTGATCGTGAAGTCACGGCGCATCACGTCGTCTCGCAACGAGCCCGGCGTGACGTCCGGCTTTCGACTGTCTCGTTCGTAGCGCTCGGTTCGCGTCGACACGAACTCGATGGCGTAGTCGCCGGTATCGACGTGAGCCGTACCAAAACGTTCGAAGACCACCGGCGGATGACTGGAGACACGGGCGGCAACCGCCTCGGCGAGCGCGATGCCCAGGCCGCCTTCGACCAGCACGTCCAGCTCCTTGATCGCCGCCTCACGGCTCCCACCAAGTAGTCGGTCGCGGACATACCCGCCGACCACAAGGGCACGGGCCTGCATCCGGCCCGCTTCGCTCTCAAGGACGGTGAAGACGGGCTCGAGACCAGGAAGCGCCGGCGGGTTAACCCGTGTGGGCATGACCGATCCGCAACCGGGCATACTCGACGGCGCCAACCAGCCCGGCGTCGCCTTTCAGCGCCGGTCGGACGATGCGCAGACCCCGACGCGAGGCGCGCCAGGACGAGGCGTGAATCGTCCGACGCATGGGGGCGAGCAGGATCGTCCCAGCGTTGATGACGCTGCCTCCCAGCACGATGAGTTCGGGATTGAAGAGGTTGATCAGCGTCCCGATGCCGATCCCGAGCGCTTCGCCGGCGTTCGCGAGGAGGCTCAGAGCCAGGGTGTCCCCGGCACGCGCGGCCCGGACCACATCGGCGGCCGTGGGCGACTCCAGCCCGTGCAGGGTGCTGGCCTCTGTGAGCAGCGCCCGTTCCCGCGCCGCCCGCGCGATCCCGGTCCCACTCGCGATCGCCTCGACGCAGCCGCGATTGCCACAGGTGCAGAGCGGGCCTCCCGGCTGCACGACGATATGGCCGACCTCGCCCGCGATCCCGTGGGCGCCGGGATAGAGTTCACCATTGAGGATCAAGCCGGCGCCGATACCGGTGGAGACCGTCACGTAAATCACATTGGTCGCTCCTCGCGCCGCGCCGTGCAGCGATTCTCCAAGCGCCGCCAGGTGCGCGTCGTGATGAAGAAAGCTCGGGATTCCGGTTGCCTTCGTCAGGATCCGGTTCAGCGGGACGTTCACGAAGCCCGGCAGATTCGGCGGGCTGATCACGATGCCGGCCGCCGGGTCGACCGGCCCCGGCATACTCAATCCCAGGGCACGGATTCTGCTGGACTTGACGCCCGCTTCGATCAGGACGTCCTGAACGGCTGCGATCATGCGCTCGATGACGCGCTGACGTCCGCGCCGGGCCTCGGTCGGGCGGCGGAGGATCGTCAGCAAGCGCCCCCGTGAGTCGGCCACCCCCACGCGGAGTTGCGTTCCGCCGAGGTCGATCCCGATGTACATCTCAGCGCCACCTCGGGCGCCGAACCGGCCGCAGCGTGACGGCCGCGATGACCGCACCCACCACCAGGGCAATCGCGCTCGCCTGAAAGATCAGGTGGTATTCACCGAGCAGGGCCTGCCGCAGGTGAAGCACGTAGGTGGCGTAGCGGACCGCAAAATCGGGAAGCAGCGTCGGGATCGGCGGCAGCAGGTGGGCCGTTGCCTGGTGAAACTCGTAGAGGCCGTAACCGGCAACCAGCGAAAAGCCGACGAGCATGCCGATCAGCCGCATCACGATCAGCACCGACGCGCCGGCGCCGCGCTGCGCCTCGCCCACCGCATCGAGGACGGCGGCGCTGACGGGCGCGATCTCGATGCCCAGGCCGAGACCGGTCAGGAATAACTCGGCATCGGCAAGTCGCAGCGGGAGGCCAAAGAGGTGGGAGTCGAGCGATCGCTCGGTCCATCCCGCCAGCAGCAGGAATCCAGCCGCTGCTACCAGCATGCCGGCCGTCGCGACGACCCGGTAGCTTCGCAGACGATGCGCGAGCCATCCCCCTAGCAACGCCCCGATTGGAATCCCCAGCATGAGGCGGAAGAGCAGCAGCGCCGCCTGACGTGGATTCATGGAGAAGACGATCGGCGATTCAGCGAGCACCGGGATGTAGACGAGCGCCACCATCAGGCCGGCGCCGGCGATCGCGTTCGTGATCGCGCCACCGCTGAATGAGGAATCGCGGAAATACCGGACCTCGAGCAGCGGGTGCTCCGTCCGCCGTTCGTGCCAGGCGAAGAGGACGAAGAGGAGGAGCGAGAGCGGCGCCTGCCACCAGAAGCTCGCGCCCACCGGGCTCTTTTCCGGGTCGGCGGCGTAGAGGGCCAGTGTCAGAAGTGCCAGCGCCGCGGCAGCCAGCGCCGCCCCGAGCCAGTCCACCCGCGCCGGCCGGCGCTCCTCCCGCATCGCCGTGACGTCCGGCCAGAGAGCCCAGACCAGCAAGGCGGCCAGCGGCAGGTTCAGCCAGAAGATCCAGTTCCAGCCGAGGGACGCGGCCACCAGGCCACCCCAGAGCGGCCCCAGCACACTCCCGATCTCCTGGAGGGCGCTGACCGCGCCCAGGACCGGGCTGCGGGCGCCACTGGGATAGAGATCGGCCGCGAGCGCCAGCACGATCGGCACCAACGCGCCGCCTCCCGCCCCCTGGAGCAGCCGGCCGGTCACGAGCTGGGACAGGTTCCCGGCGGTCGCGGTGACAAGCGACCCGATGGCGAAGATGACGAGGCAGACGATGAAGACGCGGAGCCTGCCGAATCGATCGCTGAGGCCGCCCGCGAGCGGCATGACGGCGAGGTAGCCAAGCAGAAAGCCGGTGATGATGGGGGTCGCGCGCTCCAGGTGATTGACCGGAATGTGGACCGAGGTCAGCATCGGCAGGATGGCCGTGACCACGACATAGGCATCGAGGGACGCGATGAAGAGACCGGCCCCGGTCAGCGCCAGCAGGACGGGCCGGTTAACCGAGCGGGGGCGGAGTGACTGAAACGGGGTGATCATGGTTGGAAAAGTCGAACGTGACGGAGGCGGACCTGGTGGCGTCGAATAGATTCCCGGTAACTTGCGCCCGCCACAGATCGTCCCGGGGGCTCTCGATCCAGTAAGTGATGTTGTACGAGCCCTGGTCGCGAATCAGGGTGAGGAGCTGGTGCATCCGCGCCGCCGACACGGTGCCCTTCACCGGATAGGTATCGTGCCCGTCGACTTTTGCGAGCGCGCCAACCGTAGCGGCCTGCGTCCCCCGGATGGCGGCGAACAGTCCGACCTTTTGATCGAAAAGACTGCGCGCGTCGAAGAACTGCGCTACCTGCGCCGGCGTGAGCCGCTGCCACCCGCCGGTGATCGATTTCAGGTAGATCGCGTCGCCCTTGAAGATGACCTCGACCTCGATCAGGAAGCCTCCCTCGCGGAGGTCGACGCTGGCATGAAGATCGGGTGGATGGGCATCGCCCTCAGCCGTCTGCACCGGCACCGCATTGCCGGTGTACCCGCCGACCTGCAGCTTGAAATGGAACCCCTTCAGCGCGCTCATCCGGCCGCTCGCTCCGCTGAGCAGCGATGCCGCGGTCGGCGGTGCGTCGCCACAGGCCGAGAGTGCCGCAAGGATCAGCAAGACGGCGCAGGCGCGGCGACCGGGTCCCGGCATTCAATCCCTCAGGATACGGTCATCTCCGACGCGACGGGTGATCTTCTGGGCGTCCAGCCACTCGAGCAAGGGTAGGACGTATCGACGACTCGAGGAGAGCAGATCACGCGCATCAGCCACCGTCAGGGTTCGGTTCGCCGTCAAATAGGCCCGCAGCCGCGCGACCGCGTCGTCCAGCGCGCCACGGCCGAAGACGACGTCGTCACTGACCCGCACCAGGGTTCCCTCCGCAATCAGGTACTGGAGAAGCGCTGGCGTGAGCGCGAAGCGGTGCATCAAGTCCGCCAGCGGCGGTGGGGCGAACGGCTGGGTCGCAAGGACGGCCGCGAGGCCTTCGATCGACGCCGCCTGTTCGGCCGAGGGCCGGGCATGGTGGCTCGCGAGCCCGACCTCGGCGCCACTCTCCACGATCACCCCCTCGGTGACGAGCGTGCCGATCAAGGCAGCAAACGTGGCGGCCGGCAGTCCGGTTCGGCTCCGAAGCGCCTCTTTGGGCATTCCCCGGCGCAGCGGCTCGGCGCGATGAAAGGCCGCCAGCGTGTCGATGGCCGTCGACTCGAGCCGGCGGTAGTGCTCCGCGGCCAGCAGGGCGGAGCCAAGCCGGTGAACCGCCCGAGCGGCCAGCAACGGCTCGGCCGTGGCCCGCAATTGCGGCGTTGAGAGTGCCAGCGTCCGCGCCAGGGTCGCCTCATCGACTCCACGCGGGTGCTTGACCAGCTCGAGGACGACCCGGGTGGCCAGGTCCCCTCCTTCCCTGGAACGGAGCTCCTCGAGCACCGCCTGGTCCCGGCGGCGGTGCCGCCGGGGAGACGTGTCGACGATCACGCCGCCGGCTACCGTCGCGGGCGGGGACGGCACGCGGATGATGAAGCGGTCGCCGGCAAGCGCCACCGTCGGGCTGGCGGCGTACAGCTGCGCCCATCCCCGCTCACCCGGCCCGAGTTCGTCCGCATCCAGCAAGCTGACCTCGACCGGGATCTCGGCGGTCTCGTGATAGAGGAGGAGGCGGGCCCGGTGGCGGACGGGCTGCGCGGCATCGGCGAGTACGGTCAGGCGCGCATCCAGCCGCCGGCTGGAGCTCATCGTCTGCGGCATGGCGAGCACATCGCCGCGCTGGACCTGGGCTCGATCGATCCCGGCCAGGTTGACCGCGGTTCGACTGCCCGGCCTGGCCTCGTCGACGGCGCGGTTGTGCTGCTGTAACCCACGAATCCGCGCTCGGCGCTCGCCGGGCAGAATCGCCACCTCGTCACCCTGTCGAAGGATGCCGCCGACCAGCGTCCCGGTTACGACCGTGCCAAACCCGGCCATGCCAAAGGCACGATCGACCGGCAGTCGCGGTCGGCCCAGGTCAGGCCGCGTAAGCGTGCGCTCCAGCTCCCGATCGAGCGCGATCCGCAGTTCCTCAAGGCCGAGGCCGGTCGTGCTCGACACGGGGACGATCGGCGCCGCCCGCAACCCCGACCGCGAGAGCATGGCCTTCACCTCCTCGGAGACGAGCCGCATCCATTCCGCGTCGACGAGGTCGGCCTTGCTCAACACGACGACGCCGTGATCGATGCCCAGCAGGTCGATGATCGCAAGGTGCTCCCGCGTCTGGGGCATCGGGCCTTCGTCGGCCGCGACCACGAGGAGGACGGCATCCATGCCGTGCACACCCGCAAGCATGTTCTTGAGGAAGCGTTGATGCCCGGGGACGTCGACGATGCCGACGTGGCGGCCACTCGGGAGGTCCAGGTAGGCGAAGCCGAGATCGATCGTCATGCCACGACGCTTCTCCTCGTCAAGCCGGTCGGGATCGATCTGGGTGAGAGCCTTGACCAGGGTGGATTTCCCATGGTCGATGTGACCGGCGGTCCCGACGACAAACGAGTCGACTGAGTTCTGCGCCCGCGAATCGCTCACGGCTGGGCGGCGTGCACCGCCTCCAGCAGGGCAGCGTCCTCACCTGGGAGGACGGTCCGCGGATCGATGACGACCTGGCCCGCCTCCACGCGCGCGAACACGGGCACCGGCCGCTTACGAAGGCGGGCGAGGAGCGCATTCGCCTGCGACTTCGGCGCCGTCAGGGCAACCAGCGTCGTCGGCAGGCGTTCGCCCGGAAGGGAACCGCCGCCCACCGTCGACACGCCGGCCTTCAGCGTGACCTCGACTCCGAGCGTGGCGAGACGGTCTTTCCACTGCATCGCGCGCGCCTCGAGCGACGCCGAGGTGGTCGCGATCATCCGCCAGACCGGCACGGACGTGAGGGGGTCCCGCAGATAGAGGTCGAGCGTGGCGGCCAGGGAGGCAAGCGTCATCTTGTCCACCCGCACCGCCCGGGCGAGCGGGTGCTTGAGGATGCGGTCCACGATCGCGGCCCGTCCGAGCAGCAGCCCGGCCTGCGGGCCTCCCAGCATCTTGTCGGCGCTGCAGGCCACCACGTCCACGCCGGCCGCGATGCTCTGCTGCAGCCGCGGTTCCGCGCTCAGCCCAAAGGCGGCGGAGTCGAGCAGCGCCCCACTACCCAGGTCCTCGAGCAGCAGCACGCCGTGTCGGTGAGCCAGCTCGGCGAGGCCCGGAAGCTCGGCAGCTTCGGTGAAACCCGTGACCTGGAAGTTACTGGCATGCACCTTGAGGATCGCGGCTGTTTTCGCCGTGATCGCGGCCTCGTAGTCGGCGAGGCGCGTGCGGTTCGTGGTGCCGACCTCCACCATCCGGGCGCCGGACAAACGCATGATCTCCGGCATCCGGAAGGCGCCGCCGATCTCGACCTGCTCGCCCCTCGAAATGATGACCTCGCGGCCTTTCGCGAGCGCCGCGAGCATCAGCAGCGTGGCCGCCGCACAGTTGTTGACCACGGCCGCCGCCTCGGCACCGGTCAGGTGGCTGAGCATCGGGCTGACGAGGTCGTGACGCAGGCCGCGCTTCCCCGTGCCGACGTCGATTTCGAGCGTTGAATAGCCACGCGCGATCAGGGCGGCGGCCTCCGATGCGGGCGCTGCCAGCGGAGCGCGGCCGAGGTTGGTGTGCAGGATGACCCCGGTAGCGTTGATGCAGGGGCGAAGGCGGGGCTCACGAAGCTGCCGGATGGTGGCATCGATCTCGGCCCAGCGGTGCGCTGCCTGGTCGGCCAGGCCGGCCGCTCGCTCACGGTCGAGCACGGTCTGGATGGCGAAGAGGACGAGCGGCCGCCCATGGTCGCGCAGCAGGGATGCGGCCTTCGGGTCCTCGAGCACCTGGTGGACGCTTGGCAGGGCGCGCAGCGCTTCCATGGATCTAAGTATCGGCCAAGAATCAGCGGTCCCCTGCCGGCTTCGGGGCCCCGGTCAGGCGAGCAGCAGGTTCCGCAGCACGACCGAGCCCAGGATCAGCAGCACGAACATCAGGCCGGCCGTGATCGCAATCCGCCGCAGGTCGGAGCGGAAGTAGGGGACGCGCTCCATTGGGATCGAGGCGTCCTGCGAAGGCAGCGCGCCGGGCTGAAGGCGGCCCCGCGTGGGACGTGGAAGGGGACGAGGCGCCGGGACGGGCCGGGAGACTGCGACCGGCTCGGAGGCGGGCACGTCCGCGGCCGGTACCGTGGGCACCGCCGAGGACACGGCTGGCGTCCGGACGGGTGGCCGGTTGCCGCGCTGCGGCTTTTTTTGCTGGGCTCGCTTGTTCTTCTTAGCCATACGCCGAATACGCGGTGTGGAGTTTACCGCGAAAGTGGATAACCGCTTGACACATCCAACAGGCTGTGTTAAAAATCGTCGCGGGTACAAGATATAGCGTACCCCGAGCCGCGAGCCAACAAGGGCCAGATTCCTGCAGCCGTCCTGCCATCGCCGCTGCAATGCCCCTCCTCATCTGGTCCTTGTTGTTTTTCACCCGAGCTTCAGACGTTGAAGCGGAAGAGGCAGACGTCGCCATCCTTCATCAGGTATTCCCGACCCTCGAGCCGGACCTTGCCCCGCTCCCTGGCCGTGGCGTAGGACCCAGCCTCGACCAGGTCCTCGTAGGAGACGATTTCCGCCTTGATGAAGCCTCGCTCGAAATCGCTGTGGATGACGCCGGCCGCCTCCGGGGCCTTCGCCCCCCGTCGAACCGTCCAGGCGCGCACCTCCGGCTCACCGGCGGTCAGGAAGGTGAGCAGGTTCAGCAGCTGGTAGGCGGCGGCGATGAAGGTGTTGAGGGCGGGCTCCTTCAGCCCCGCATCCGCCAAAAAGGCAGCGGCCTCGTCTTCGGCCAGCTCGCGGACGTCGGACTCCAGCCTGGCCGAGAGCGCGATCCAACCGGCGTGCTCTGCGTCGGCCGCCTCGATCACTGCACCCAGCTCGGGCGTGTCCTTTCCAATCTGGTCCTCGCCGATGTTCGCCACGTAAATCACCGGCTTGGCAGTGAGAAAGGCGTAGCTCCGCAACGGCTTCGCCTCCTCCGCCTCGAAGGACATGGTGCGGATCGGCTTACCCTGGTCCAGGTGAGCCGCGATTCGATCGAGCATCTTTAGCTCCTCCTGCTCCCTGGCGCCCGGCTTGAGCCGCGCGCTGGTCCCGATCTTCTCGCGACGCCTGTTGACCACCTCGAGATCCGCCAGTGCCAGCTCGAGGTTGACCATCGCGATATCGGCCTGCGGGTCCAAGCGGTCGGTGACGTGCTGCACGTTCGGGTCTTTGAAACAGCGCACCACCATCGCCAGCGAGTCGAGCTCGCGGATGTTGGAGAGGAACTGGTTGCCCATGCCCTCGCCGCGGCTCGCCCCCGCCACCAGGCCGGCCACGTCGACGAACTTCATCACAGTGGGCGTCTTTTTTTTCGGGTGGTACATCTGCGCGAGAACGTCCAATCGCGCGTCGGGGACCTCCACCATGGCGGTGTTGGGCTCGATCGTGCTGAACGAGTAGGAGGCCACCCCCACTCCCGCGCGCGTCAGCGCGTTGAAGAGCGTGGATTTTCCGACGTTCGGCGGTCCGACCATCCCAACACCAAGAGCCATCGCCTGAAAGGTTAAGAGTTCGGCCGGTGAAAGCTCGCCGTCTTCCGCGAGGCCGAGTCTCGTGGAGGCGCCATAAGGCGCCCCCGCGGGCGTCGGCCGCGCGCTCAGCGCGTCATCGGATCGTCGGGGTCGATGTCGGGCGAACGGTAAATGTTCGGCAGACGGTAGGCGAGCTCTTCGCCAGTCTCGTCGAAGCCGTCCGGATCATAGTCGTCATACAGCGTGTTGCCGGAAAGCATGTGAGCTCCTACGCGCTGACGGCTTCAGCGACGGGCTGCGCCGCCTCGGAAGCCGCTTCAGTCTTTGGACTCAACATCTGCATCACGTCCACGATGACCTCGGTGGTGTAGCGGCGCAGGCCGTCCTTCCCGTCCCATTCGTGGCTTCGCAGCTTCCCTTCCGCGTAGATCAACTTGCCTCGCGTCAGGTATTCCTGGCAGATCTCGGCCAGCCGCCCGAATGCGACCAGCGAATGGTACTGGACATCTTCGACCCGCGCCCCGGCATCATCCTTTCCATGGGTGGTGGTGGCGAGTCGCAGCTTGGCAATCGCAAGGCCCTTGGGGCTGGTGACGATCTCGGGGTCGCGGGTGAGCCGACCGACAAGCGTGACGCGGTTGACCATGGTTGCTCCCTCTTAATTGATGTGGGTGCGGACGCCGCCGGTGGAAGCCTCTAGCGACCACCTCCTTGCCCGAGCGCCGGCAGGAGCGGGACCGGGTCGACCGGGACACCGCCGAGACGCACCTCGAAATGCAGGTGTGGCCCCGTACTGTTGCCGCTCGATCCCATCAACGCGATCAGCTGACCCGGAGCGACCTGCTCGCCGGTGCGGACCAAAGGAAGGTCCAGGTGGCCATAGAGCGTGCTCATCCGGCCATCCCGCCTGAGAACCAGGTAGAGACCATATCCGCCTCGCTGCCGGTCGACCATGACAGTGCCTGCGTGGGCGGCGTAGACAGGCGTATCCATCGGCGCGGCGAGGTCCACGCCGCTATGGAAGTGGTGACTCGGACACTCACCTGACCAAGGCTCGATCTCGAGCGGCGTGCATCCGAATGCCTGCGTCAGCGTGGCGGTGCGCACCGGCGGCGTCAGTCCGGTGGGATGTCCGGCCTGTGCCTGGACGACGATCGCCGCCATCAGCACAGGCAACGCACAGCCCACCGCGCCCAGCGCCAGCATCGGACGACGCCAGCCCAAGGCGAGCACACCGAGGCGGGCGGCGAGCAATGACGTCATGCTCGAGCGCTCAGGGCCAGCGCGCCTTTGACGGCTTTCTTGACGAGGCCCTCGGCGACGTGTTCTGTTTTCGACTCGAGGTGGGCTGAGGCGTTCATCAGGCCAGGCACCTTGATCACCAGGTAGAGGACGGCCAAGCCGTAGAGGGCCTCAACGGGACTACCGCTGAGCTCCGTTGCAAACAGGCTGGCGAAGCGAAGGACGAGAACCTGGCCGAACTGCATGAAAACGGTCAGCAGGAACAGGCGCAGCCAGGACTGGGCGTATCGCTTTGTCTCCGGCAGGATCATGCAGAGCGCGGCGAGGGGCGCGATAGCGAGGAGCAACGACAACAAGGCGAAGCGAAGCACGTAGGTCAGGGCGACGATCAGCAGCATGACGACAATCGCCAGGCGCACGATGATCTGGAAGAGCGGCTGGCCAAACGCGTTCGTCATCGCAAACGTCCAGGGGAAG
Source organism: Candidatus Dormiibacterota bacterium (assembly GCA_030948145.1). Lineage (GTDB taxonomy): Bacteria > Chloroflexota > Dormibacteria > CF-121 > CF-121 > JALYYC01. The sequence continues at coordinate 683 of JALZAV010000002.1, read as the reverse complement.
CGCGTGCGCCCGCCGGGAAAAGGTTGCGTCCAGACCGCGTGGATGAGCGCGTTGTTCAAGTCGATCGCCATCTGACCGAAGAGCAGCGCGAAGTGCCCGATCGCGATGGCCGCCATCGCCCTCGGCAGGATCACCTTGAGCGTGTAGTGGGCCCGGAAGCTCCGCTCCCACTGGCTGCGGAAAAACGCGTAGGTGAAGACGAGCACCATGAGGAGATCTCCCAGCGCCAGCGTGAAGTGGAACATTGCCTGGATTGCGGGGTCGTCCGTCACAGGGCGCGCGGAAAACGTCGAGGCGTCGTTGGTGCTGAGCAGGTAGGTCTCTACGGTGCCCGACACAGACCCGGATATGTCGTTGATGAGCGTGGCGAAGAAACCCGAGACCAGCGAGGAAAAGATCTCTAGCACGTGAGACGACGGCGCCCCCGGCTCCCACTACCGATTGACGGAGTCCACCAGGACGTGCACCAGCAACCCGGCCATCTCGACCCCGATGGTGCCGAAGACGATGCGCCCGATCCAGCGCTTTGCCTCCATCACGCTGCGCGGCTCGATCGCAATCATCTTCCAGATGAAGGCGATCACGAAGGCGAGGGCGCCGATGCTGCCGGTCAGGCCCTGCGCGTACCCGGTCCACACCTCGATCAGGTGCTTGAGCTGCTCCATCAGCGTTTCCCTTCAAGC
>JALZAV010000055.1 GCA_030948145.1 Candidatus Dormiibacterota bacterium | reverse complement strand
CTTACTCTTGATGAATGGGAATCCACGAAGCTGCGTTGGCCGGCTTCGGCCGCGGCTCCTCCGCTTACGAGCGCGGCCGCCCCGGATATCCGCAGGCCGCCGCCGACTGGATGCTCGAGCGCCTTGGCGTCGGAGCGGGCAGCTCGGTGGCGGACCTCGGCGCCGGAACGGGCAAATTCACGCGCTTGCTCGTTCGCAGCGGCGCTCGTGTGTATGCGATCGAACCGTCCGGCGGCATGCGTGACCAGCTGCGGCGGGCCGTTCCTACCGCGACCATTCTTGATGCCGGTGCGCAAGCGATTCCGCTTCCGGATGGCGCCCTCGATGCCGTGACCGCGGCCCAGGCGTTCCACTGGTTCGCAACCGAACCGGTGCTGGCGGAACTCTGGCGCGTCCTGCGCGCCGAAGGTGGCCTCGGCCTGGTCTGGAACCGACGGGACCTGGACGACCCGCTGCAGCAGGCGCTCGAGTCCGTCGTCGCCAGGTACCGTGGTGCGACGCCCGCACACGAGAACGATCGCTGGATGGATGCCATGGAGCAAACAGCGCTGTTCGAACCGGTCGGCCGGCGTCAATTCAGATACCTCCAGCACCTCGACCGGGCAGGCCTCACGGACCGGGTCCTCTCGATCAGCTTCATCGCCGCACTCGACGACCAGGCCCGCGCCGCCATCGGCGACGAGGTGGCGCAAATTGCCGGACCCCAGTCGCACTTCGACCTGCCCTACCGAACTGAGGCGTACCTGTATCGACGGACCGGCTAACGGCGGAGGCCGCCCAGCGGCCAGATCCCGCGTTCGTGCGGCTCAAAGACCTCACGATCGCCCGGCTCATCCGACACTTCGCGGGTGGGGGCGATCAGGTCCTGGACCTCGAAGATGGTATCGATCAGGCGTGGGGTCGAGCCGCCGGACTTCAGCCGCGGCCGGAACCGGGCGATCGCACCCGGCCAGGCGTCCAGCGTCTCGACCAGCTCGCCCAGCAGGGGATCGAAGCGAGGCGGGACGGTAGGGACGCCCTCGAGGTTGAGCTCCTCGAGCTGGCTGAGGAGCATGTCCGTCAATCGCTTGGGACGCCGCGCGCCGGCGGCCCGGCGGGCGCGCTCGCGCTCCTCGGCTTCCCGGATCTCCTGGTTTGCGCTCGACAGTGGCCCGGCCAACTGCGTCCTCCCAAACTGGACCGCCTGAAACGACTACATCATATCTTATGACAGTCACGATGTTAAATTTCCCCGAAACCGGTGGGCGGCTGGGCGACCGATCGGTTTCCAGCCATAATTCGCTTCGTTGCGTCCTGCCCGCCGCTGTGCCGGCACCGTCCTTACCACGTTGTTGCTTGGCCTCGGCCTCGCTGGCTGTGCCAGCCCGGCTGCGGCGGCGGAGCTCAGCCCAACGCTGACGTTCAAGACCGTCAATGGGAGCCGGCTGGCCTTTCAGAACGGACTTCCGGTCCCGACCTTCTCCTACCAGCCGCGGCTGCGCCTCGACCTCAGTGGTCGATGGCGCGTCGACCGGATGGTGATGGACAGCGACCTGTCGCTTGCGCGGCGCCCGACCGCGCTGCGCCGGATCGTCGCCGAGGCGGCAGGCCGCGAGCAACCGACATATAACGACGGCGCCTGGCCGGCGGTGGACGTACCCGGTTCCTTCGACCCGCCACCGTCGACGCCGGTTGACGGGGCCTGGTATCGAAAGGACTTCGACGCTCCTGCCGGCTGGCAGAACCAGACCGTCAGCCTCAAATTCGGCGCCGCCAACTACGTCGCGGACGTCTGGCTCAACGGGCACTATGTCGGCTACCACGAGGGCGGCTCGACGCCGTTCGCGTTCGACGTCACCGATGCGCTGCTGGCTGGAGACGTCAACACGCTTGCAGTGCGCGTCGACAACCCCCGCTGGGGAACCCGCCAGGACATCGTGCCCTGGGGCCTGACGGACTGGTGGAACTACGGCGGCCTGACCCAGCCCGTCTGGCTGGAGGCGACCTCGGCCATCTACGCGGCGCGCGCCGACGTCGTGCCTCATCTCGATGGCGCCGACGTGTACGTGACGCTGCACCAGCGTCGCGGTGCGCCGGCACGCGTCCAGGTGGACCTGAGCCTGCTGCCTGCAACCGTCACCCCGGTGAACCAGACGGACGCCGATCCGCGCAGCCTGGTGCCGGCCTCGGCGGTGCCGATTGCGAGCGAGCGCCTGGATGCCGGTCAGCTCGCTGCCGACGGCACCGCCCAACTCCACGCCAGCTTTGCGCTGACCAGCGCCGACCTGTGGACGCCGGAGTCACCGGCCCTCTACGTGCTCGAGGTGCGCGTGCTCTGGGATGAACGGCCGGTCGACCAGCTCTTCGAGACCTTCGGCTTGCGCCGGATCGCCGTCGACGCGAAGGCGCCGCGGCTGTTGCTCAACGGCAACCCGGTCGCCTTTGCCGGCGTCGCGCTGCACGACGAGCGGGTCTATCCCAGCACTTCAGGGCAGCCGCGAGGCGGCCCGGTCACGACCGCGGACGACGTCCTGCTGGTGCTGCAAAAGGCCAACGCCGCCAACGTCGAGCTGATCCGGGCCGACCATCACCCGGCCAACCCCTTGCTCCTGATGCTCGCGGACCGCCTCGGTTACGCGGTCTGGGAGGAGATTCCCCTTTATCACTACACGCCCGAGACCTTCGGGATCGCGATGGACCGCGGCATCCCCCAACAGATGTTGAGCGAGATGGACCTGAGGGACATGAATCATCCGGCGGTGATGTTTCACGGGCTGGCGAACGAGTCCACGGGCGGCGCCGTGCGCCAGCAGGCGCTCGCGACGCTGCACCGGCTGGACCGGCAGAATGACGGGACGCGCCTGACCGGTCAGGCCGCCTACGGGTCTCAGCCGAACGATCCGACCAGCGCGCCGCTCGACGTCGCGGGCTACACGAGCTACTACGGTGTCTTCTACCAGCCGGATGCGGGCCCGGGAACCGCGCGAGCGCTGCACACGATGCATGCGACCTTTCCAAAGAAACCGGTGATGATCATGGAGTTTGGCCGCTGGGCAGATAATCCGCCGCAGCAATTTGAGCAGCGGCGTATTTTCGTGGACACCTACCAGGCGGCGGCGCCGGTGCTAGACAGGAATGCCGGCGGATTCGTCGGCGCCACGGTCTGGTGGACGCTGGACGACTACTGGACGCAACGGCCCGGCGTGAAGATCGAGCACTTCGGGCTCTATCAACCAGGTGGCGACGCGCGGCTGGCCGGCATCCAGGCCGCGGAACTCTTCAGTGGCGGCGCCGGTCAGGGCCCGCAACGAAAGATCGTGTCGAGCGGTTCCGGTACGGCCCGGCAACCGGTCGTGGGAAGCGTCCGCTTTCTCGGATACCTGGCGTACGCGCTGACGCTGGCGCTCGGCATCCCCGCCCTCTTGCTGCTCCTGCTCCTGCTTGCGCCTCGGCGGGCCCGACGGGCGGTGCCATCGTGATTCGGCAGGTCCGCGGCCGCGTCGTCGCGCTCTCGGTGCGCGCCGCGATGATTGCCGGTGCCTGGATCGCCTTTCCCCTGGGTTTCGTGGCCGGCTGTGTCCTCGGTGCCGGCATCGCCTGGTTCGCCGGAGCCGTGCTCGCCTGGCAGGTGCAACTGAGCCTGACGCTCGGTGTGACCGAGCAACTGCTGCCCTTCGGGAGCCAGCAACCGCTGCTGGAGAGCGTCAGATCGAGCTGGTACGTGATCATCCCGGCGGCCGGCCTCGGCGTCGGCATCTTCGCCGGCCTGCTCGGAGCGCTCATCGGTGGCCTGGTGGCCGCCTCGTACAACCGGTCACCCTTCGGCGTGCGCGTGACGGTCGAGGTGCCGGAGGAGGCGTAGCGAAACCGTGACAGGGTTCTAATCGTGCTCCAATGACGCAGCGTCGATTTCTCCCTACTGTCAGCTCCGATGCCGTTCATCGGTCCCGGGGTTCGGGCACTGCTCACCTATGGGCTGGGGCTGTCTTTGCTCCTTCCATTGGGGACGAGCGCGCATGCGCAGTACACCGAGGCCCCCATCTCGATGCGGCAGACCGGGCCAGTGCCCGTCCGAAAGGCGACCAGCCTGGTGCCCGAGGCACCCGCGCGTCCGATCCTGACGACCATCGTCCAGCCGTCGGCATTCGACCAACTGGAGGCAGATCTGAACGCGATCATCAGCCAGAGCGGCGCCCAGGTTGGACTCAGCCTGCAGGAACTGAGTGGCCCTCGTCGGCAGGCGCTAACGCTTAACGGCGACCACGCGTTCTACGCCGCCAGCGAGTACAAGCTGCCGCTCTTGATGGCCGAAGCGCAAGCGGTGGCGGACGGCCAGGTCAGCGCCGGTGACAGCCTCTGCTATGACGCGTCTGATAGCGAAGACGGATGGTTTACGGACTATGAGCCGGGCGCCTGCTTCTCGCGGGCCGAACTGGCGACGCGCGCCGGCCGCTACTCTGACAACACGGCGGCAAGGATCCTGGTTCGCTACATGGGCGGCCCGTATGCGCTCAACGCCTACGCCCACGCCGCCGGCATGACGCGCTCGACGCTCTGGGACCCCAACATAACGACGGCAACCGACCTCACGTCGATCTGGCTGACGGAAGCGATCGGCGGGCTGGGCGGCACTGCGGCGCAAAGCTGGCTGTACCCGATCCTGACCCGCACGGCGGCCGAGTCGGGGATCCCGGCCGGGCTGCCGTCCGCGGCAACCGTCGTGCACAAGACCGGCGACATGTCCGGCGTCCAGCTGGATGCTGCGGACGTAGGCAACGGCCGCGTCCACTACATCCTCGCAGTCTGCGTCGCCGGACTGGACGAGGTGGCCGGCTGGGCTGTGATCCAACGGATTTCAGCACGGATCTGGCGGTACGAAGCCGGACGACCCGACTACGTGGCCCCGCCGGCGGCGGTCGCGCCGGTCTTAAAGATGCGTCCCGGCGCTCGCCATTAAGTCACGCAGCGCCAAAACGCGCCCGAATGCAACTATCGTCCGTATTGCGGTGTCTTGACTGGTGTGGCGCACGCAATGACGATCTCGGCTGACGACCGGTTCCGGGATCAGGCCCTGGCTGGCGACGAGGCGGCGTTTGCCGCGCTGGTCGGTCCGCTGGTCGAATCCGCATTGCGCCTCGCGTACTCCGTGCTCGGCGATCGGTCCGAGGCCGAAGATGCGACGCAGGAGGCGCTGACCAGCGCCTGGCGCAAGCTCAACCAGCTTCGGCCCGGGATGCCGGTCCGTCCCTGGCTGCTGGCAATCGTCATGAACCGGTGTCGCAACATCCGCCGGACCCGCTGGTTCCGGCTGGTGCGGGTACCGGACGTCTTTGAACCGGCCTCCGGGAGAGAACCGGGCGTCGAGCATCTCGACCTCGAGCGGGCGATGGCCCGGCTCCCTCAACGCGATCGCCAGGCCCTGTTCCTTCACTTCTATCTCGACCTGCCGATCGACGAGGTGGGGACCGCGATGGGCATCTCCCCGAGCGCCGCGAAAGCCCGCATCTACCGCGCCTGTCACCGGCTCCGGCCGGATCTCACCGAGGAGGACATCTGATGGACAAGTTTCGTCGCGATATTCACGGCGTCTTTTCCCGTCAGCAGTCCGGGCTCGGCAGCACGGCCGGCGCGTCCGACCGTCTGTTGCGGCAGGCGCTTGCCCCCGCCATGGTTCGACGTCATCTCGTTCCGCAGCTCGCGGCGGCACTGGCGACGCTGCTGGTCGGCGCGGCGATCGCCTACACCGTGATCGTCACGCGCGGGCACCTGCACTCGCAAAACCCGGTCACGCGCGTGACGCCCTCGGCCACACCGAAGGCCTCCGCGACACCCGTCGCAGCTCCGACGGCGCTTGCGCAACCGCTCGACGTGCCGTCAACGACACCGGTCATTCTCTATTCGGATCCGATCGACCACACGCAAATGGACGGCGTCACGTGGGATGGAACACAACGCGGCCGGGTCGGAACGAGTGACCCGACGGCCGGATCCGCGAACCCGGCCGGTACTTACTACGCGAGTGCCAGCGATATCCGCGACCGTAGCGGGCGGGTGGTCGCCGCGTTGGGTGGCAGCCAGAAGTCGTTTGGCGGCACATGGGCGGACACTGGAGCGCAGTACTGTCAGCTCACCGCCACGTCTCCGGTTTCGCCGAACGGCGCGCCGACCACGCTGCAGCTCGTTCAGGTCGGCGGCGCGTCGCGAAACATCGCCCGGGTTGGAACGGCCGGGGAACAGACCTGGATCAAGGCAATCTCCTGCAGTGTTGAGCGGGACCGTGCCATTGTGGTGCAGTCGGGTGGGCAGGGAATTGGGACGTATCAGCTCTGGGCAGTGCAGCTCTCGACGGGTCGCATCATCTGGACCCGCTCGTACCAGACCTCGATTGTCGACATCCGCGCCTCGCGCGACGGCTTGCTGGTCGCGGAAATGAACACAGACGGGTCGGGCTCGACCACGATCTATGGCTCAACGGGCGCCGTGGTTGGCCGTGTGAGCGGACCGGTCCAGGGATTCTCCTGGGACGGCAGCCTCGCCGTCGTCGGTTCGCACGGCGGCACGTCATCCCTCGTTCGGTGGCGCGATAGCACCGTAGTCTGGACGGCGCCGGCCGGCACCATGTTCTGGACCATGTGGCCCGAGGCTGGCGGCCCGAGGGTTGCGGTGGCAGTCCAAACCCCTGCGCATCCGCAGGCAGATGCGCTCGTCGATGTCTACGCCGTAAGCCCAGACGGAACGGCGAGCAAAATCCTGTCGGACGTAAACGTCCCGGTCTAGGGCCGCCGTCCGCCGGAATCCGTCACAGAGACTGTTGTTCTTGACGTGGTGCCCTGGCTGCGACAGGTTGGACCCAGGCGAGCGGCTGCGCTGGGGGCTGTTCTGCTCGTTATCGTGGCTATAACGTTGCTTGCCCTCGGCCTGGTCGGCAGCCAACCTTCGGACCTGCGCTCATTGCCGCCGGCCACCTCATCGATCAATCGCATCGCGCTGGTTGGCGCGCAACATCGATATCTCTTCATCCCGGTCTCTGGACGAGTGATCGCCGGGGTGAGCTATCGCTTTCGGTTGACCACGCAGTGCGGCCTGAGCGACCCGGTCGGTCCCGACTTCGACGGCTCCCTGTGGGACCCGGAGATGTTCGGGCCACTCGGTGGTGGGCCGCCGCCCGGGTTCACGACTCCCTTTGACAACGGCTACATGGTGCTCGTTTCGCCGAACCTCGCCGAGTACCGCAGCTCGGCGGGCGTCACCGTACGCTTCCATCGCCATACGGGCTCCGTCGTCGCGTCGCTGTGCGGCTAGGCGTCAGCGACATACAATGGGCCAGTTCATGGCACGGCCGCCGGATGCCTGTCCCTATCCAAAGCCGTTTCCCGCGGACTTCACCGACTGTCCGGCATTTCAGCCTCGGCAGTTCATTCCCCTCGATACTCTGTATCAGCCGCTGCAGCCGGTGCTGACCTGTCGCCATCTCGAGGTCCGCTCCATGAACGCGCGTCACCGGTGGTACGGTGCCTGCGCCCTCGGAGATGCGGTAGCCCGGCGAGACTGGGCGGAGGAGGTGGGAACCTCTCGTCTGGCACTGATTCGCGACTTCCAGGCCGAGATGGGCCGCGCCATCCGGCCGGAGGTCGTCCGGCTGTGGCAGGTCAAGGGACAGCAGCTCCAGGCCATCAAGGCCAACGCGGACGCCGGGCCGTTGACGCGTGAGCTGCGCCAGCTATCGGATCAAGCGACCCAGCACCTGGTGAGGTTCATGGAAAGTCGGACTGCCCTGCTCGCGGAAGTCGGCTTGCCGGTCGACGCCCTGGTCCAGCTCACCAAGCTGGCCTTCGACCGCTTCATAGAGAGCCGCTACACGGCCGAGGTAAGCCTCGATGTCCCAGACACGGTGCTCAAGGGGATGTCCGAGCCGGTGCGCGCCTTCTTCCGACCCGCCGTCCGCGGCGACGCAGCTCGCCCTTAGGCGCGGCCTTCGGCGGCTTCCGCCTTGCCGGCCAGCCCCTGAAGCAGCGCGGGGAAGGAGTTGGCGATCTGCTTGGTCATCATGCCGCCGACGATCGCTCCCAGCGGCCCTTTTACGCGGATTGCCTGGCTCACCTTCGTCTGGCCGACGCCGCCCTCCACATGACATTCGAAGGAGAAGCGTGTCAGCGGGATCACCGTGGTCTCCAGCCGGAACGACTTCCCGGGCACGACGTCCTCGAGCTGGATCGCGTGCGCGCCCTGCTTGTTCGTCATCGTGCCGGTCGTTCCGGAGGCGAAGGGCCCGTCCAATTTCATCGCGAGCACGTCGGGATTCCATTGCGGCCAGGTCGATGTGTCGGACCAGACCTTCCAGACTGCCTGTGGGGTCGCCCTGGTCTGTACGGAGCGTTCTTCGACTGCCATGGTTCGCTTAACCTCCCCGAATCTCCCCTGGTTGCCGGCCGGCCCGGTTCAGCAATAGATAAACACATCCCGCGACGAGGAACCCGATGAAGTAACCGAAGTCGGCCCCGCCAAACCAGGAGGCCAGCGGGCCGGTGAAGAATCGTTCCGACATGAAGGGCAGCGAGACCGCAAGGCCGACGAGAAAGCCGATCGGGCCTGCCGGATTCCATCCGGGCGCCTGACTGAACTCGACCGCGTCCCGGTGCCGGAAGAGGTAGAAGTCGAGCAGGACGATCGCCAGCCACGGCATGATCCAATAGTCGAGCGCGACCAGGAAGTCCTGGTAGTTCTGCGCGAATTTCTGGTATCCGATGAGCGCGAAGACGAGGCCGATGACCCCGCCGACGATCGCAAACTGCCAGCGGGGGAGCTTCAGGTCGAGCACCCGGGCCGACATGGTGTTCGAGTAAAGATTGAGGACATTGGCGGTCATGGCCCCGAGGATGACGGCGATCACGGCGATGGTGCCGAAGCCGCCCATCGCGATCTTCAGCGCGGCGACCGAGCTGGCCGCGCCGGGCGCGAGGATCGCCACCAGGAGCCCGACGACCTCGGTGATGAAGGAGGCGAAGGCCGCGCCCACAAAGACGTAGAGCGCGAGATACCCCCGCGAGGTGGTCTCCGGGAGGTAGCGCGAGTAGTCGGAGGCGTAAGGGGACCAGCTCATGATGTACGAGAAGGAGATGGCCAGGATGACGGCGAAAAGCGCCAGGCTGCCGTTTCCGGACTTCGGATGCCAGGCGCCGATCGTTGTGCCGTGCGTGAGGGCAATGACGGTTGCCACCAGGAAGAGGAGGCCGAGCACGGCTGCCATATACCGCTCGAACACCTGGATTACGTTGTGGCCGTAGACGACCAGAAAGGTCTGAAGCGCGACGAGCGCCACCGCGGCGACGACGAAGGGGATCCTCGAAAGCAGCAGCTGGATGGCGAAGGCGCCCAGGATCGTGTTGACCGTGAACCAGCCCGCCGTACTGAGCCAGTTGAGACCTGCCGGGATGTAGCCGCCGACCCGGCCGAAGGCCCGCCGGCCGATGAACATCTGGGGGAAGCCGGCCGCCGGTCCCATGGCGGCGGACCAGGCCAGCAGTAGGCCGCCGAGGATGTTCCCGAGTGCCAGGGCAATAAGGGCGGGAACCAAAGGCAGCCCGATCGCCACCGGGATGAAGCCGATCGCAAAGTCCGCGATCGTCAGGTTGGCCGCCAGCCAGAGCCAGAGCAGCTGCCGGCTGTGGCCGTGCCGCTCGGCAAACGGAATGTGCTCGATGGAATACGGCTCAGGGACTGCGACGCGGTCGCCATATCTGGCAGCGGGCTCAGCCACAGCCATAAGGGTACCGTAGGCCAATCGGGCGCCGGGCCACCGGCTGTCGATCGGCAAGCTTGCCGTTCGTCGTACTGTACAAAGCGGCCTCGGGTCGCGAAACTTGAAGGAGGACCGAATCGATGAAATACATATTGATGTTCGGCGACACCAAGGAACGTGCGAAACAGTGGGAGGCGATGCCCGAGGGCCAGCGGCAGGCAGCGTACGCGCCCATCAATCGCTGGTTCGAAAAATTCGGAGCCAAGATCACCGGGGGGCACGAACTCCAGCCCGAGCGGACGGCGACGACGGTCAATTTCCCCAACGGCAAGCCGGTCGTAACCGATGGCCCCTTCATCGAAGGTAAGGAGACGATCGGGGGCTATGCCGAGGTCGAAGTCGCGGACCTTGATGAGGCGCTCGAGATGGCGAAGGCCTGGCCGACCGGCGGCCCGGTCGAGGTGCGCCCGATCGTCGAGCGGAGCGAGTCACTCCATAACGGCTGAGCCCTCCGCGACTCACGCCGCGATCACCGCGGTCTTCCGTGAGGAGGCCGGCCGGCTGACCGCGGCGCTGGTGCGCGCGCTGGGAAATTTCGATCTTGCCGAGGAGCTGGTCCAGGACGCGCTCGTGGAGGCGATCGAGCACTGGCCCAGAACCGGGATCCCGGACAAACCCGGGGCCTGGCTCCTCACCACCGCTCGGCGCAAGGCGATCGACCAGGTTCGGCGGGACGCGCGCTATCGGGCCAAGCTCGCGCTGATGGAAGGAGCGATCATGAACGTGGATTCGGCGGAAGGCGACGACCGGCTGCGGCTGATCTTCACCTGCTGCCATCCAGCCCTGGCCCGCGAGGCGCAGCTGGCGTTGACGCTCCGGGCGGTCGCTGGGCTGACCACGGCAGAAATCGCTCGCGCCTTCATTACCAGCGAGCCCGCCATCGCGCAGCGGATCGTCCGCGCGAAACGCAAGATCGTCGATGCCGGCATTCCGTACAGGATCCCGCAGGACGCGGACCTGGCCGAGCGAGTCGAAGAGGTGCTGGCAGTCCTGTACCTGATGTTCAACGAGGGCTACCTCGCCACTGCCGGCGAGACGGCCGCGCGCCACGACCTGGCCGAGGATGCGGCCTGGTTGGCAGGCCTGCTCGTCCGCCTGATGCCCAACGAGCCCGAGGCCCTCGGGTTGCTGGCCTTGATGCGGCTGCACCTCGCCCGTAGTGGCGCGCGTTTCGACGTGACCGGCAACCTGGTGCTCCTCCAGGACCAGGACCGCCGGCGCTGGGATCGCGAGCGGATCGCCTCGGCGGTGCGGTTGCTGGCGCGAGCCGCGGAACTTGAACGGCCCGGTCCATACCAGTTGCAGGCCGCGATCGCGGCGACCCATGCCGATGCCCAGGCCTGGGCGGACACGGACTGGATGGGGATCGTCTCCCTCTACGACCTGCTGCTCTCGATGACGCCGTCGCCGGTGGTGCGCTTGAATCGCGCCATCGCCCTGTGGCACACGGCCGGTCCCGGGGCGGCGCTTGCCGAGGTCGACGCTGTGCGGTCCAGCCTCGATGGCTATTACCTGTTCCATGCAACGCGTGCCGAGTTACTACGGGAGCTCGGTCGAGAACCGGAGGCTCACACCGCGCTGCAAAGGGCGCTGACGATGACGGAGAACCCGGCGGAGCGGGCGTTACTCGAGGGGCGGCTTCGGACCTAGCCGCCGGTCGTGCGACGGTACCGCCACACCGAGAGTGGGACGAATACCAGCAGGATGCCCAGGATCCAGGCGGCGGACTGGAGCAGGGCGACGCGCGTGTCGGCCGCGGTCAGCTCCGGATTGACGTGGAAGAGCCCGCGCAGCGAATCGGCGACCACCGAGACCGGATTGTGCCTCGCGAACCCCTGGAGCCAGCTTGGCATGGTGGCCACGGGCACGAAGGCGCTGGAGGCGAACGTGAGGGGAAACATCCAGATGAAGCCGCCGGACTGCGCCGCCTCGGCGGTTTTGGCGACCAGGCCGATGAAGGCCGAGACCCAGGAGAAGGCAAAGCTGAATCCCATCAGGACCAGGATGCCGAGAATGAACTCGGGAATGCTGCCGCCGGGCCGAAAGCCGACGGCGAACCCGACGAGCAGCATGATCACGACGGTGAAAAAATTTCGGCCCATGTCGGCGATGGTTCGCCCGGTCAGCACCGCCGAGGAGGACATCGGTAATGTGCGAAATCGGTCGATGAGACCACGCTGCATGTCCTCCGCGAGCCCGATGCCTGTCGTCACGCCGCCGAAGGCGACGGTCTGGACGAAGATCCCGGGCATCAGGAAGTTGACATACTGGCCCCCCGGCACGTGGATCGCGCCTCCGAACACGTAGCGAAAAAGGATCACGAACATGACCGGCTGGATCGTGACGAAGACGACCAGTTGTGGAACGCGGAGCGTTTGCAGGAGGCTGCGCTTCGCCAGCACCATGGCGTCGAGGAACGCCCAGGCAAGGGCGCTGTGTCGAACGGGCTGGTAGCGGTTGCCCGCGGCGCTTGCCGGGCTGGTGGTCGCGATCATCGCCGTCCCCGTCCGCGGCCGGCCGCCTTGACCGGCTGATCGTCCTCGGCCTGGTGTCCGGTAAGGCCGAGAAAGACGTCATCCAGGCTGGGCCGGCGTAGCTGGAGATCGGCAATTGCGATCGACTCCGCATCCAGCTCTCGGACGATCATCGCCAGCTGGCTCGTGCCGGCACGTGCCGGACCGGAGATTCGGCGCTGCGCCGGGTCGACGCGGACGTCGCCGGAAAGATGGCGGCGCACAACCGCTTCGGCACGTGGCAGATCGGGGTCCGACGCCACAGCCAGCTCGATGCGGTCTCCACCGACCCGGTTTTTCAGATCGTCGGATGTACCCTCGGCGATCACACGACCGTGATCGACGACCGCGATGCGTTTGGCGAGCTCGTCCGCCTCCTCGAGATATTGCGTCGTCAGCAGGATCGTCGACCCTTCCGCGACCAGCGAACTGATCACGGCCCACATCTGGCGACGGCTTCGTGGGTCAAGCCCGGTCGTCGGCTCGTCGAGGAAGAGGACCGGCGGCAGCACGACCAGCGAGGCGGCCAGGTCGAGGCGGCGCCGCATCCCTCCGGAATAGGTCTTGGCCACGCGGTGCGCGGCATCGACCAGGTCGAACTGCTGCAGCAGCTCGTCGGCACGTCGGCCGGCATCACGCGCGCTGAGGTGATACAGCCGTCCAATCATCACGATGTTCTCGCGGCCGGTCAGGTACTCGTCGATCGCCACCGATTGGCCGGCGAGCCCGATGCTGGACTTCAGCGCGCCGGCGTCCTTGACGACGTCGAAGCCCGCCACCGTGGCCCGGCCGGCATCTGGCTTGAGCAGCGTGGTCAGAATCCGCACCGCGGTGGTCTTTCCGGCGCCGTTGGGGCCGAGCAGGGCAAATACGGTGCCGCTCTCAACCTCGAGGTCGACGCCATCGAGCGCTCGGGTGGCGCCGAAATTCTTGACCAGCCCCTGGGCGTGAATGGCCCGATCCACTACCACCGGGACAGGATAGCGGGGACCATGCGGCCGCGTGCCGGGCGATCTCGTGTGTCCGGCTAGCGGATACCGGGCAGGGCCTGGGCGGTGAGGGCGAGCCCGGCGATCGCGACCACCGCGGCGCTTGCAACGGGGATGAGGGAGGTGGCGTGGCCGAGACCTCGCAACGCAAACCGCGGCCTGACGCGGCTGACCAGGGCGGTGCCGCCGGCGAGCACGATACCGATCCCGGACAGCGCGATCGCGAGCCCGATGCTGTAAGCAAGGATCAGCAGCATGCCAAAGGCGACTCGGTGGAGGGATAGGGCTGACAGCAGGACGACCAGCGCCGTCGGACAGGGGATGAGGCCGCCGGTGATGCCTAGAAACACGACATTGCGCCGGCTGAGTCCCGGCTTTTGCGCCCCGTGGTCATGCCCCTGAGCGTGGTCGTGGCCGTGGAAGGCTGTCCGCGCGCGCGTCAGGATGAGCGTCGCGCCGATCACCAGGATCATGACTCCGGAGAAGAGCGTGAGCCACGGATAGAGACGTTCGGGCGTGACCACGCTCGCTGCGTAGAGCGTCACGATGCCAAGCGCAAAGACGCCGGCCGTATGGGTCACGGTGATCGTCAGGCCCAGGATGAGCGCATGACGCGTGGTCCCGCGCGCCCCGACCAGGTACCCGGCCATCACCGCCTTCCCGTGGCCTGGGGAAAGCGCGTGCAGGCCACCGAGAAGGACGGCCAGGAGCAGCGAGAAGGCCAGCAACGATAGTGACAGGTCCTTCGGCGCGATCAGTGCGGCAAAGCGGTCCTGAACCAGACCGAGTGCACCGGCGTTGGCGCGCGGGAGCGTCCCGGATGTCGTTGTGGCAGCCGATCCCGGCTTGAAGCTAAAGTTCGCCTGCGTGACGTTCAGCGGGCTGGCCAGCATGTCCTGCGGATACTGGCGGAGCTCGTTGCTCGCGCTGGTGGTCGGCGCAGTCGAACCAGCGAGTTGTGCGCCACCCGACGCCCGGGCCACGATCTCCTTCCACCCCAGGCGCCCCTGGAAGTTGTTGTCCCGGTAGCTCGCCGCGTGCGGTCCAGCGGTCAGGGGTGTGCGACCGACCAGACTGATTTCGA
>JALZAV010000152.1 GCA_030948145.1 Candidatus Dormiibacterota bacterium | reverse complement strand
GCGCGCGCCCACCTCACGCCGCAAGGCGTCTTCGGCGAATACAACTATTACCGCGAGCAGTGGCTGGTCGACCGCCTGGCGGGCACGCTGCAGGCCGCCTACGGGCTCCTGCCCTGCGAGGACACCACCGGCGAGCAATCTAAGCTCGCGCTCCTGATGGCCAGCTCCGATCCGGCCGCCCTCCGCTGCCCGCAGGTCTGGCATCCGCCCACGGCAACGAATCTCCCCACGCCCGCGACCGACGACTACCCATTCCTCTACTTGCGCGAGCGCGGCATCCCCGGCTTCTATCTCCTCACGATTGCGCTGATACTGCTGGCGTCGCTCATCCTTGTCCGGGCTGGCTCCGGGTCATTGATGCTGATGCGGCCCTACCTCGACCTCTTCTTCATGGGTGCCGCCTTCCTCCTGCTCGAAACCAAGAACGTGGTCCAGTTCGCCTTGCTCTTCGGCACCACCTGGTTCGTCAACGCGCTCGTGTTCATCGGCATCTTGACCGCTGTGCTCGCCGCGATTGAGGTGGCCCGTCGCCTGCACTGGAGCGACCCGCGCTTCCTCTACCTGGCGCTGCTCGCCGCACTTGCCGGCGCCTGGGCGGTCCCACCCCACCTTCTGCTCGGCCTCGACCTCGTGCCGCGATTCGTCGCCGCGGTCCTGCTGGCCTTTATCCCCATCTTCATCGCGAACCTCGTCTTCGCCCAGCGCTTCAAGAGCGTCGGTTCCTCGACTGTCGCCTTCGGCGCCAACCTGCTGGGAGCGATGATCGGTGGACTGCTCGAATACAGCTCGCTGGTGCTGGGCTACCGATCGTTGTTGATCATCATCGCGCTTCTGTATGGCCTGGCATTCGCCTTCGGCTCGCGAGCAAGCAGCGCAGCGTCGACTGTCACCACCACTGCCTAACGTCAGATATTCCTACTCCAGTAGCCAGCGGACCACCTCCAAATGCCGCGCGGACACCCGGTCTCCGCCAAGATCCGTCCAAGCCAGCGTCTGGGCGATTGTCCAGCCTCGCGCCCGTTCGCGATCCAGACCGAGCGCTTCGCATAGGCGATGGAGTCGCATCATGGCCGCCTCACGGCTGTGGCCCAACTCGGCACCACGCACGATGCAGGCGACGGCAAACTCACGCTCTCCAACTAGCGGCTTGGGATCAATCGCCAGCCATGGCTCACGTTCCGCCCGCAGGACATTCTCCGCGTGAAGATCCTGATGCACGAGGACCTGCGGTCCCTGGGTCGGTGCGAACTCGCTCATGATTTCCAACGCTGCATCGACCAGGCGCCGTTCGATCGGCCGGCCCGCCGCCTCCCAGCTGGCCGGCAGAGACGTCATCCATCCGGCGACTTCATCGGATAGGGACGAAATGCCGCGCGGAGCGGGAATCCACAGCCGGGGAAGCATCCGGATCAGGACCTCCAGCGCAGCGTCCGGTGGTTCCTTCGCCAACGCGGTACCGGGACGGCAGCGCTCTAATAACAGCGCGCGCCGTTCCGCATCGTAACCGAAGAGTTGAACGGCGCCATAGCCCTGCCAGGCTATGAGGGCATCCGCCTCGTGCTCGCTTTCTCGGTCGGGCCATTGGACCTTCAGCACGGCGCTCGTGCCATCGCGTCGAACGACCGGGAGGGCGAGGGACGCGAAGGCGTAGGCGAAGGGCTCCCCGGCCGTGAGATCCCATCGACGACAACAGTCCTCGACCAATTCCGGGAGCCGCGCTAACCAGTCGCTTCCCCCCGGAATCCGGTGGAGCCATTGCAGGCGCGGGTGCCTAGCGAATTCCATTTATTGCAGCTTATGGCGTCCGGTCACGTTGCTTTGCTGTGGCAATGCCGGACTGGCAGCGCTCTTCCCAGACGAAGACATTCCTCCTCAGGGCAGGCGCGATTATGGCGGCGCCAGTCTTAGCTCTGACGATCACGGGCATCGCTATCCCCCATCCGCTGCTGAGCCGACAGGGTGCGATTCAAGCCGTCGTGGGCGACACAAGCCGCCAACCCCATCCTCGAGCCGAGGGCAAGTACATGCACCGCTCGGATTTCGAGAGCGCCAGCGGAAACGGCTGGACCGGCCCGGATTCCTATGTCTGGGTGGTAGCGGTCACCGGCGACTTTGGGCCTCGCGGCGAATTCTCGAACGGTCCAAATACGTCAGCGATGTTCGTCATCCAGGACGACTTTGGGCACCAGGTCAACGAGATCATCAGCTACAAGTCGGGCGACTGGCCGCCTTTGTTCGATCGGCTCCCCGACCTTTCGAACGGAAGCTGAGACACCTTGCCCAGCGGTTGCGGTATCAACCCGAGCTCGATTCCTATGCCTCGTGCAAGCTCTATGCCCAGGCGCGCTGACTCCGCTCACGCCAGTACTGCTCCGGTGGTTCGGCGCGCGTCGCCATGAACTCGACCGCCTCCACCGGAATATGAAGATCAAGCGCGCGCGCATTGCTCCCGACCTGCTCCGGGGTGACCGCGCCGGAGAGCACGACATCCGCCCAGGGGTTGGCCAGCGCGGCGGCGATCGCGACCTGGTCCTCCGCGGCGAGCCGTCCGTTTGCCAGCGCCTCCTTGATGATCACGCCCCACCCGGCCTCATGGGCGCGCGCCAGTGCCGGCCCGGCCGAGGGCTCCAACAGGTTCCAGGTGGCCTGCACCGACTGGAATGGATTGCCTCCATCCAGCTCGACGGCGAGGGCGCGGTCGATGATCTCGGCCTGGCGCGGGCCGCTGACCGACAGCCCGATCACGAGGCCCGCGTGGCGCAGCCCGTCCAGGGCAGAGAGCACGGCGTTGTCTTCCAGCACACCGCTCTCGAGCGTCGCCGAATGAATCTGGTAGAGCTTGAGGAAGTCATTAACCAGGGCGCGGCTTTCCTGCAGCTGCCGCCGGAGCGCGGCCAGTGAATGGTCCTTGACCTCGTGAAGCGGGGCATCGAGCTGCCAGTTCCCGACGTACGTGTAGCCCCACTTCGATCCCACCGTGACCGCGCCCGGCGCAAGTCCGCGGCTTTTCAGCCAGGTTGCGAGAAAGCGCTCGGCATTTCCGTAGGAACGCGCCACGTCGAAATACCGGATGCCGGCGTCGTAGGCAGCGGTCAGCAGCTCCTGCGCCCGGCGCTCGAGCGCCGCCTGGCTGCGATCGGCTCCCAGGTCGCGGGCGCGGCCAGCCGTGATGTACGCCGGGCGGCCAACTGCCGCAAGGCCGAGCCCCAGTGGCGTGACCGTGAGCCCGGTCCTGCCGAATGGCCGCGACTCCATCAAGCCGCCTGCCGCTAGCGCTCCCGCAGGATCCGCGCCTTTTCCTGCTCGAACTCCGCCTCCGACAGCACACCGGATGCGCGGAGCTCCCCAACTTTACGCAGCCGCTCCAGCCGGTCTCCGTCCGGCGGTCGAGGGGCCGGTGCCTCGGACGCCGGGGGTCGGGCGGCCGCCACCATCGCCGCGATCTCGTCGCGAATGCGCGCGGGATTCAGGTACACCGGAAAGAAGGCACGCCCCCCGGCCCAATCGACCACGATCGAGCCGGAACCGACCCAGTGCTTGCGGACCGTCACCGCTTTTACCCTGTCGAGTGGAATAAGCGCCGCATCGCGCGCGGACGGGTCACGGGGACAGATCAGCCGGCGGGTGGTCAGCATCATCGGCTTGAGCGATACGCCCCAGTCTTTACCGACCCGGACGACGAACTCGTCGTCTTCCAACCGCCCGCCGTCGGGCAGTGGCAGGTCGTCGATCACGATCGCCAGTGGATAGGCGCCCCTCAGCCGGGCGAAGTGCTCCTGGCGGCGAGCGGTGCGCGCCTGCGCCTCATCCATCGGTCAGCTCGTGACCTTATCCATGGTTCGGGCTCCGAGCGCCGCCGCCGCGACCGCGTCGAGGTCGCTGTCGATCGAGGCCTCCACGCCCGCGATCACGGCGCCCTCGACGAAGGGGGCGTTGCTCACCAGCACGCGACCGACTCCCTCGGGCAGCTGCTCGATCGCCATCTGGGTGCTGAGCACAGCGCTGCCCAGGTCTACAAACACCAGCACGCCGGCCGGACCCCGGACCTCCTGGATGGCGGCGAGGATCGCGGTGGCGTCCGT
>JALZAV010000151.1 GCA_030948145.1 Candidatus Dormiibacterota bacterium | reverse complement strand
ATAGATGCTGGTAAGCGGGTGCGACGCCAAGGTACCCATGTCGACCGGCGCGTAGGAGACGACCGTCGGCGTGATCGCCGGCGTCGGCGCGGCCGCGTTTGCGGCCAGCGAAAACCCTACGGTCGACACGGCGCCCGCGGCGGCCAGGGCGACCGCTTTTGTGGTGATAAGGCCTGCGTTCATGTGCCCTACTGTAAGTTCCGTACATTACGCAGCCGATGGCGCCGGACCGGCGTCTGATCACGAGCTGGAAAAACGCCGGTTACGGTATTGCGAGGACCTTACGAAGCGCCTTTGGCCGGCGGGAGCTTGAGTTCGAGGCCGAGATCGCGGAGTTGTTTTTGATCAGCCGGTGCGGGCGCCCCGGTCATCACCTCCTGGGCCTGCTGGTTCTTGGGGAAGGCGACGACCTCGCGGATCGTTTCCTCTCCGGCGGCGATCATGACGACGCGGTCTAGGCCGAAGGCAAACCCGCCATGAGGCGGCGCACCGTAGCCGAAGGCCTCCAGCAGGAAGCCGAACCGCCGCTCGGCTTCGTCCCGGGACATACCAAGGCCGTCAAAGACGCGCTGCTGTATCTCGGCGTCGTGGATCCGGATGCTGCCCGAGCCGAGCTCGGTGCCGTTGAGCACGAGGTCGTACGCGCGTGCCAGCACCTTCAGCGGGTCGGTGGTCATCATCGGGAGGTCCTCGGGCCGGGGCGAGGTGAATGGATGGTGCGCCGCGGTGACCTCACCCGTCTCGGCACTCAGCTCGAAGAGGGGAAAATCGGTCACCCAGACGAACTCGAACCGCCCGCTGGGGATCAGGCCACGTTGCCGCGCGACCGCCTTCCGAACCCCCCCGAGAGCGGCGGCCACCACCTCGACCCGGTCCGCGACCGCGAGCACCAGGTCGCCGGGCTGAGCCCCGGTCGCCTCCCGCAACGCCCCGAGCTCGGTCTCGGTAAAGAACTTGGCGATCGGGGACCGCCAGCCGCCGGCCTCGAGGTGCCAGAAGGCGAGGCCCCTGGCTTTTTCCCCTTTGGCGACCTCAGTCCAAGCATCGATCTCCTTTTGGGGCGCCCCGGCCGCGCCGGGGACGCGAATCGCGCGGATGGCCCCGCCCGCGTCGACGACCTGGCGGAAGATCTTGAACGCGGTGCCGCGGAAGACGGGCGTAAGCTCGGCGATCTCCAGTCCGTATCGGAGATCAGGCTTGTCCACGCCGTAGCGGAGCATCGAGTCGGCGTGGGTGATCCGCCGGATCGGCGTCGCGACCGGGACCTCGAGGACCTTCCCGAACGTGTACGCAAAGGCCCGTTCGACGACATCGATCACGTCCTCCTCGGTCACGAAGGACATCTCGAGGTCGAGTTGGGTGAACTCGGGCTGGCGGTCAGCCCGCAGGTCTTCATCGCGGTAGCAGCGAACGATCTGGAAATAGCGGTCGATGCCGCCGACCATCAGTAATTGCTTGTACAGCTGGGGCGACTGGGCCAGGGCGTAGACGTGGCCGAGGTTGAGACGGCTCGGCACGAGATAATCGCGGGCTCCCTCAGGGGTGCTCCTGATCAATACCGGGGTCTCGATCTCCAGAAAGCCTTCTTGATCCAAAAAGTCGCGGATCGCTTTCGAGACTCGGTGGCGGAGCGCGAGGTTCCGCGCCATGCGCGGCCGGCGGAGATCCAGGTAGCGGTAGCGGAGCCGCAATTGTTCGTCAACGCCGGTCTCATCGTTGATCGCAAACGGCGGGGTAAGAGCGCGGTTGAGGATGACCAGCGCCTCCGCCTGCGCCTCGACCTCCCCGGTGCCCAGTTCCGGATTCTCGGAACCCGCCGGCCGGCGGCGCACCGATCCGGTGACATGCACCACCGTTTCGAGGCGCAACTCAGCGGCCGCCCCGTATGGCGTCGCATGGGCGGGATCGAAGGTCACCTGGACGAGCCCACTTCGATCCCGGAGATCGATGAAGATCAGGCCGCCATGGTCGCGCCGCCGATGCACCCATCCGTACAACTCGACCTGCTCGCCTACGTTGGTGGCGCGCAAACTCCCGCAGCCGGTGCGAACTGTTCTCGTCACGACCGGGCCAGCGTCTGGGTGACCGTCGCCACGATCTCCGCTTCCGGCACGGTGACCTGGGCCTTGGCCTGCATGTCGCGAACGACTGCTTCGCCGCGGGCTCGCTCGTCGGGCCCGATAATCAGGGCGACCCGTGCGCCCCGCTTCGCTGCCTTTCGTAAGCGCCCATCGAGCTTTGCCTCGCCGGGATCTAGGACGACCCGAAGCCCGCGTCCGCGCAGCGTCGCGGCGATCCGTGCCGCATAGCCCTGCTCGGACGCCTGGAGGGCGACCGCATAAACGTCGATCGCATCCGGCGCAACGGCGCCGCGCTGCTTGAGGAGGAGCAAGGTCCGGTCGAGACCCAGCGCAAATCCGATCCCCGGCGTCGGTCGGTATCCCAGCGCCGTGGCCAGGCCGTCGTAGCGGCCACCGCCCCCAAGGGCGTTCTGGGCCCCCCCCAGGCTGGCGTGCTGGTACTCGAAGACCGTCCGCGTGTAGTAATCGAGGCCGCGAACCAGGCCTGGATCGAGCTCGAATTCGATCCCCGCCGCCTCCAGCCCTGCCTTGACGGTCGCGAAGGCCCCTTCGCACGGCTCGCAGAGGTGATCGACGATGCGCGGAGCCCCGGCCTTGAACGGCTGGCACTGGGGGACCTTGCAATCCAGAAGTCGCAGGGGGTTCCGCTCGAATCGAATCCGGTCCTCTTCGCAGAGTTCGGCGAGATGCGGGCGGTAGTAACCGCGCAGGCGATCGCGGTAGGCCGGGCGGCAGACCTCATCGCCGATGCTGTTCAGTTTCAGCACGAGACTGTCGACCCCAAGCTCGATGAACCATTCCCAACCGATCTGGATCGCCTCCACATCCACCATGGGGTGCTCCTCGCCGATGGCTTCGATGCCAAACTGGTGGAACTGACGGTACCGTCCCGCTTGCGGGCGGTCGTAACGGAAGAAGGGCCCGAGGTAAAAAAGGCGAACCGGTTGCGGTTCCTGATCCAGACCGCCGTCGAAGTAGGCGCGGACGATCGGCGCTGTCCCTTCCGGGCGCAGCGTCAGGGACCGATCGCCACGGTCGGTAAAGGTGTACATCTCCTTGCTCACCACGTCGCTTCCCTCTCCGGCACTGCGAACAAAGAGCTCGGTGGCTTCGAAGATCGGCGTTTCGATTCGCCGGTACCCCGCGCGCACCGCCACCCCCTGGGCAGCCCGTTCCATCGCCGCCCAGTACGGTTGATCGGCCGGGAGCAGATCCTGCGTGCCGCGAGCACGCTGCGCCACGGGAGCCATAGTCACGAAAGCTTAGCGAACGACGGCTACGATCCCGGGCGGTGCTAGGCGCTCAGCTGCGTGTCACCGACGCCCGTTTCGCTGCGGACGACCCGGTTACGGCCGGTGCGCTTGGCAACGTAGAGCGCCTGGTCGGCGGCCTGCACCAGCGCTTCCCGGGTCTCGCCGTCGCGGGGGAACACGGCGATGCCGAGGCTCACGGAGAGGTTCGAGACGGCCTTGCCGTCAAGCATGACGGCCTGGCCCCCGACGGCCCGCCGGACGCGTTCGGCCACCACCATCGCAGCCCGCCCGTCTGCGCCACGCAGAACCAGGACGAACTCATCTCCGCCGTAGCGGGCCACCAGGTCCTTCGGGCGCACCGCCGGGAGCAGGATCTGCTTCGTCAGGTGGCGCAGCACGGCGTCGCCCGCCGGGTGTCCGACCGTGTCGTTGATCTCCTTGAAGTGGTCGAGGTCGCAGATGATGAGGGCAAACGATTCCTTGGCCTTCCGCGCCCGTATCAACTCGCGCTCGATGTGTGCCTCCAGCTCACGGTGGTTGGCGACGCCCGTGACGGCGTCAGTCGATGCAAGCTGCCTCGTCTGCTCGTAGGCTGCCGCATTCTCGATCGCGATGACCGCCTGGTTCGCCAGGGTCTGGAGGACGCGCACCTCGCTACGCTCCAGGCGACGCGGCGTGCGCATGTGGATCGCGAGCACGCCGACGATCTCGCCCGCGAGGCACATCGGGACGCCGATGACGCGCTCTAGGCCGAT
>JALZAV010000054.1 GCA_030948145.1 Candidatus Dormiibacterota bacterium | reverse complement strand
ATGCAGGCGTAGGCGGTCCGCTGCAGGTCGCCACTGATGTTCCGGACGTCACCACGCCGCTCCGCCTGCGCCACCACGTCCAGGTTCCGGCCCTTTGCCAGCATCATCTGCGACCGGCCGAAGAGGTCGAGACTGCCACCGACGCGGGCCTTCGCCTTGCGCGAACCCTTGGCGATCGCGGCGAGCTTGCCGTACTCGCGCGTCAGCAGCGTCAGGATCCGGTCGGCCTCCCCGTAATCGAGGCGATGCAGGACCACGGCGTCAGCCTGGTAGGTCGGCATGCCTGCAATTGTAGGGGCGCTCTCCCACCCGCTTGACGTTCCCTTGAAGCCGCCTTACGATCGTCTGGTGCGGAAGGGGGCACTCGGGCTCGCGACATTCACCCTCCTCACGGTCGCCCAGTTCCCGGTAGCGGTAGCCGCCTCCAATCCCCGGCTGACCCCGTCGACGGGCGGGCTGACCTGGCTGCAAAACCAGCGCAACGGCCAGAACATCACGCTGACAAACACCGGTGACGTCACCATCACCTTCACGGCCATGCCGTTCAGCTACGGCAACATCAACACCTTCAGCCAGGTCAACATGACCTGCATCGGCGCCGCTGCCGGCCCCGGGACCTCGACCCTCCCTCCCGGCGCCTCCTGCACCGTGACGATCGATTACGGACCCACAAGCTTCGGGGTTGACAAAGGGAACGAAGACGTCCGCTGGGGGCCGACCGGACACGAGTACCAGCTCGAGGTGCCGCTGCTCGGATACAACTACGCGGTTCACGGGCTCTACACCCTCGATGCCTATGGCGGCGTCCACGGCAACGGCTGCGTGCCGCTCGCCGGCGGACCGTACTGGCCCGGATGGCGCATCGCCAGGGCGATGGCCCTGCTCTCGGACGTCAACGGCGCCTATGTCCTAGACGGCTACGGTGGCGTGCATCCGGTCGGCAATGCGCCGACGGTCTACGACTGGCCGCGCTTCGGCTTCGACATCGCCAGAGACATCAAGCTGATGCCCACTGCCAATTCCACTGCGGCCCCGGGATACGTCCTCGACGGCTGGGGAGGGATTCACCCCTTCGGCGGCGCCAGTCCGGTGCACGGCACCCCATACTGGCCGCACTGGGACATCGCCAAGAAGCTGTTGATCCTCCCGGACAGTTCAGGCGGATATGTCCTCGACGGCTGGGGCGGCCTCCATCCCTTTGCGGTCGGCTCCAACGCGATGCCGCCGGCGATGGCGTCGGCCTACTGGCCGGGTCACAACCTCGCCCGTGACGCCGAGTTCGACCTCGGGCTCTCGAGCCCGGGCGGCGTGACCCTGGACGCATTTGGCGGGATCCATCCCTTCGGCGCAGAGGGGCCGATCGCCGTGCACGGGCCGTTCTGGAGCCAGGACGTCGCCCGCGCCGTCCGGATCGACGACTCCGGAACGGAGCCGCCCGAAGGTTGGATCATGGACGCCTACGGCGGCCTGCACTCCTTCGAGTCTCACGACTACCGCTACGGTCCGGCCAACACGATCCCGGTGCCACCCTATCCCTACTGGGGCACGCCGCTGGCGGTCGACCTGGCCGAGTTCTAGCCCTGCAGCACTGATAGCGCCGCGAGGCGCCGGGCGAAGTCCTGGTTGGGCGTGTAGAAGTAGGTCTGCACCGAGGGGAGGCCGCCGAACGGGTGCACGCCGCCCCAGCCGTCGAGGGTGTAGCCCTGCGGCACGGCGGCCGTCGAATTGGGGACCAGGACGACGTCGCGGGCGATGTCCCATCCGCCCCAGTAGGCTTCGCCAGCGACGGAGCCCGCACTTCCGAACGGGTGCACCCCACCGAAGCCGTCGAGCGTGACCCCGGAGACGCCGGTCGCCGTCGAGTTCGGCGTCAGGGCGATGCCGCGGGCGATGTTCCAGTTCGGCCAGTAGCCCTCGTTGGTGATCTGCGGCGGCATCGGATTGGCGCCCACAGCGAACGCGTGCAGGCCACCCCAGCCGTCCATCACGTAACCGCCGGTGCCGTCGGAGAGCATCACTGCGCGCTTCGCGATATCCCAGTTGGGCCAGAAGCCCGTCATGCGTGGCGCGGGCGCGCCGCCAAAGGCATGCAGTCCGCCCCAGCCATCCAGGGTGTAACCCTGGCCGGCGGTTGGCAGGAGGACCACGTCTCGGGCGATGTTCCATCCGCCCCAGTAGGCTTCGTTGCTGACATGCGGCGCGCCGCCGAACTCGTGCAGGCCGCCATAGCCGTCGAGGATGTAGCCGCCCCGTACATTGAATTGCCACGCGGCGCCGTTGGCGATCTTCCATCCCGGCCAGAGCGTCGGCACGGTCGGCGGACAGCCGGCGTCATCGTGGATCGAGCCATAGGCGTCGGCCATCGCCATCGCCTGCATCGGTGAGGCGCGGTTGGAGACCTTTGCGGCCGCCGTCCCCCAACTGCGGTTGGTCGCCGCTGCCACATACTGACCACCAAGCCAGGCCTGGTTCGGGACGCACGGATCCGCCGCCGCCGCCGAGTAGTCACCCCAGCGTCTTCCCGCCGCATAGCGGGCGGCGCCCGCCTGCAACATGGTTGGCAGGCTGAAGTTCTGGCTGCCGGCCGGCTGATCGAGGCCCTGGAAACTCGGGTTGTCGGAGGCCGATGAGTGGGTGAAGCCGACGAAGGTATCGCCGAAGGCATCGTTCGTGACGGCCGGGTAGTAGACATACTTTCCGTTGAGTCCGAGTTCGGCGTCCTGCCGCAGACTCGGCGCAGACGCCTGCGTGTCCACCTGGATCAGGCGCAGGCAGCTCCGGACGGCGGTGTCCTGCGCCGGCCTGCAACCGTCATTGCCGGCAGTCCAGAGCAACCCGCCCTGCCACACCGTCGTCAGCAGCCGGTCGTCGCCGGTATCGATGCAGCCGGTGGCCACCGTCGTACAGACGGCGGTTGGCGGAGTGGTCAAAGGCGGCGGCTGCGCGGCCGGCGGCGGGATGCTCCAGGCGCCGATTTGCACCGCCGAGGCGAAGACCTGCACGGTGGCGCTCTGCGGATTGCCCGTGATCCGAAGCACGCCGAGCGTGGTCGCATTCGGGTTGTGGTACGTGACCCACTCATCCGAGGTCTGGCCCAGGGAGACGGCCGGCACCTCCCCGAGCACGTTTCCGTCGGGGCCGCTTGCGTAAGCGATCGGGGACGGGCCCTGCAGCATCGCCGCCTTGCTCAAGACCCACAGCCGCTGGCCGATCGAGTTCTGGCCGGCAAAGTCGACGCAGGCCAGCACCACCTTGTCGTTGGAGAATCCGAGCTGTGGCTGGTCGCAAAAGTGTCCGGTAGTGCCGCTGTCATAGAGCACCCATTCCGCCCACGGTCCGGAGCCGGCGGTACCGGGCGTGCCGGGGTCGCTCCCCTGCGAGATCGCGAGGTAGACGCGGCCCGCGTCCGGGGGGGCGCCTGACCCGGTCACGTGATAGCTCATCCCGGATGCGAACCAGTGGGCGCTGAATCGGTCGTAGAAGAGGCGCGGGTCACTGAACTGCCAGCCGGTCGTCGTCGGTCCACCAAAGAAAGCCTCCAGATCGAAGTTGGTAGTGCTGCGGTTGACGCCCGTCGAGAGGTCGAAGACCCGGCCGACCGTGTTGACCATCTCCATCCCCCAGGTCGGACCAACCGCAAGCGACGTATCCGGCGGCTCGACGTCGGGCTCCTGGTCATGCGAGATCAGCGGAAACGCCGACAGCGGCGCGCCAACCCTGGGCGCGATGGAAATCCGGGGAACCGAGGACGATGGCGTCACAAGCCGGCCGCCCGACCCGGTCGGATGCGCCTTGGCCTGCGCGTAGGCGGCCGGGTTTCCGGGATGAAAGGGCAACGAAAGCGCGCCACTCACCCGCGTCCCCCCGGGAACGTCTCCGAGGTTGAAGCGACGGGCCTGGGCCAGCCGGGTGTACGCGCCGGGCGAGGCGACGCCCCTGCTCGACGCCGCGCCCGCGGGCACGGTGGAGACTGGCAGAAGGAGCGCCGCAACCATGATCGCGGCGGCGCGGGCAACGAAGGATGTCATGGAGAGGATCAACAGCCTAGCAAAGAACCGGTAGCGAGGCCGCCTGGCGCTGAGCTAGCGCTCGGTGATCTGGATCGCGATGTCGCGGCCCGGGAAGTAGGCGCCGGTGGCAATCGTGGGCGCGCCTCCGAAGGCATGCAGGCCGCCGTAGCCGTCGAGGACCCAGCCCTGCGGATTGGAAGCGGTCGCACTCGGCGACAGGCGAACCGAGCGAGCGATGTCCCAATTCCCCCAGTAGGCGCCCTGCGGGACCGGGCTTTCGGCACCGAACGGATGGATGCCACCGAAGCCGTCGAGCGTGACCCCGGACACGTTCGCGGCGGTGCTTCCGGGCGTCAGGGCCAGGTCACGAGCAATATTCCAGCCCGGCCAGAAGCCGTTGTTCGTGATCGTCGGCGGCATCGGGTTACTGCCCGTCGCGAAGGCATGCAGACCGCCCCATCCGTCCATGACGTAGCCGCCGCTGCCATCACTGAGGAGCGCGATGCGACGCGCGATATCCCAGTTGGGCCAGAAGGCTGACCCGGTGACCGCGGGCGCCCCGCCGAATGGATGAACGCCGCCCCAGCCATCGAGCGTGTAGCCCTGCGGCGCGGACGCACTCGACGTCGGCAGCAGGGCAACGTCGCGGGCAATATCCCAGTTCGGCCAGTACGGAACCGGCGGCGGTGCCGTGGCAACCCCGAAGGGATGAAGGCCGCCGAAGCCGTCGAGCACGTAGCCGCCAGTGCCATCGGGTAGAAGCGCGGCGGCCCTGGCGATACGCCAGTTGGGCCAGTAGCCGTGAGTGACCTGTGCCATCGTGTTGCCGTCGCCGTGAAGGCCGCCGAAGGCATCGAGCGTGAACATCGACGTGAACGGGTCCGGCACGGTTGAGACCGGCGCCATCAGGAACTCTTCCGCAATGTACCCGTAGCCGTTCGGGGCGATCGTCCACGCGGTGGCGACCAGGTTGTAGTTACCGAGGATGTTGGCCCGGTGCGGCGCGCTGTTCATGAACATGGTGTTGGCCTGCGGGTCGTCGATCCCCCGGGACGTGTAGGCGATGTTTTCGCCCGCGGAGGTCGCACCCGGCAGGCAGGTGAGGTCGACGCTCGGACCGTTCGTGTGCGACAGATACCCCTGTGCCGCGATGCGGTCGGCATTCTGTTGGGCGACGTTCGCCAGGCAGTTGTTCCAGGCAAGGGACGGCAGTCCGCCGTTGGCGGACCGGTCCTGGTTGATCAGCGTCTGCTGCGCCGAGACGTTGTACGGATCAGAGGCAGCCGCAGGGGCGGGCGTCAGCAGTGACGCGAGCGTGGCCGCCATGGCCACCGCGAGGATCGATGAACGCCGCCCCAGTCCCACTGCAGACAACAACCGGACCGCACCGGGCGCACTTTCGCGTTTCAGCCAGCCGTGGCGAAGCGCGCACAGGACCTCGCAGCATCGTCACCGGCCTGTGTCTGTGCGAGTTCAACACATAGTGGACAGATGTCTCAAGACATGCTGGACACCTACCGAAAGGAGGTGCCGGGATGGGATTGGAGCGCTATGTGGTCGACGCGGTGCTCATCGAGAAACGCAGCCCGACCGAAATCGCCAGGGCCCACGGCATCTCCCGGAGCTGGCTCTACGAGCTGATCGCCCGAGTTAAAGGCGGCGGCTACGAGGCCCTGGAGCCGCGCTCCCGCAGACCGCGATCCTGTCCACGGGCGGTCGGCAGGCATGTCGTCACCACTGTCCTTGAGTTACGCCAGGAGCTACTGGCCGCGGGTCACGACGCCGGACCCCAGACCATCGCCCACCACCTCGCCGGGCGCTTGCCGCAGTCGCCGCCCTCCCGCACCACCATCTGGCGCATCCTCAATCGTCAAGGCCTGATCACCCCACAGCCTCACAAGCGGCCGCGCTCCTCCTTCGTCCGCTTCGAGGCAACGCTGCCCAACGAACGCTGGCAGGCCGACGCCACCGACTGGCACCTGGCCGACGGCGTGAAGGTCGAGATCTTGAACTTCGTCGACGACCACTCCCGCCTCTTTGTTGCCTCGGTCGCCTACACCACGGTCAAGGCTGCCGACGCCCTGGAGACCTTCCTCGGCGCCGCCACCGAGTTCGGATTGCCCGCCTCCCTCCTCACCGACAACGCGGCCGTCTTCAGTGGCAGGTCACGCAAGGGACGTGTCCTGCTCGAATCCGAGCTCGACCGCTTGGGCATCGTCTCCAAGCACTCAACCCCCTACCACCCACAGACCTGCGGCAAGGTCGAGCGCCTCCACCAGTCCCTCAAGCGCTTCCTCACGCGGCAGCCTGGCGCGATGTCGCTGGCCAGCCTCCAGGCTCAGCTCGATGCCTTCCGTCTCTACTACAACAACTCACGCCCTCACCGCGCCCTCGATGGGCGCACCCCGGCCCAAGCCTTCGCCGCCAGAGTCAAGGCGGGACCTGCTGCTGAGCCCGCTTCCGTCCAGTATCGCGTCCGTCACGATCGCATCGACAAGACGGGCAGCGTCACGCTGCGCTATCGCAGCCGGCTCCGCCACATCCGCGTCGGAGCCGCTCACCGCAACAAACCCGTCCACATCTTCGTGGCGGGCGCTCAGGTCCGGATCGTGACCGAAGACGGCGAGCTCCTCCGTGCTCTGACCATCGACCCAATCCGCGACTACCAGCCCCTCAACGGACGCTGGCCTGTCCATAATGTCTTGCGACAGGCGTCCGGGATGTCTTGAGACAAGACAGTCACCGGCCTGTGTCCAGTTGAACCTAGGAGAGTGCCAGTTGGACCGCGATGTCCCAGTTCGGCCAGTAGCCGCCCATCGGCAGGTGGGGGGCACCCCCGAACTCGTGCAGGCCACCCCAGCCGTCCAGCACCCATCCCCTGGGTGTAAGCGCGGTGCTGTCGTTGGCGAGCTTCACGGCGCGGGCGATATCCCAATTTGGCCAGAAAGCCGTCGCCCCCGCGATCGCCCCGGACGAGCCGAACGGGTGAACCCCTCCCCAGCCGTCGAGCGTGACGCCCGAGACCGCCGTCCGGCTGCTTCCAGGCGTGAGCGCGATGTCACGCGCGATGTTCCAGTTGGGCCAGTAGCCGTTGTTCGTGATCGTCGGGGGCAGGGCGTTGCTCCCAACCGCGAATGGATGGAGTCCACCCCACCCGTCCAGGATGTAGCCGCCGGTCCCGTCGCCAAGCAGCGCGAACCGTTTGGCGATGTCCCAGTTCGGCCAGTAGCCCCCACCGTGAGTCGCCGGCGCGCCACCGAAGGGATGGATCCCGCCCCATCCGTCAAGCGTGTAGCCCTGCGGGGCGGTGCGTGTCGAAGTCGGCAACAGCACGATGTCGCGGGCGATGTCGAAGCCGAAGTACGCCGCGGTCACTGGCGCGGCCGCCCCAAACTGGTGCGCGCCGCCGAAGCCGTCGAGCGTGTAGCCACCACTCGCGTCAGGCAGCAGCGCGGCGGAGCGGGCGATCTTCCAGTTGGGCCAGAATCCGCCACCGCTCATCGCGGGCGAGCCGGCCACCGGATGCAATCCGCCCCAGCCGTCCAGCGTGTAGGCGGCTTTGAAGGGCATCGAGTAGCCCCCCAGACTGAGCTGATGCGGGCTGCCGGTGGCGTTGTCCGTGATCAGCACCGCACCCTGCCGGGTCCCCCCCGCGGTTGGCGTGAAGGTCACCCGGACGGTACACGATGCTCCTGGTTGCAGCGTCGCGGGCAGCGTTCCGCAGGTGTTGGTCTGGGCGAAATCGCCGCTGGCCGCGATCGTCGACACCGTCATCGGCGCATTGCCGCTATTCGTGATCGTGGAGGTCTGCGCCGCACTCGTGGTGCCCACCTGCTGCTGGCCAAATCCCAGCTGCCAGGGGTTGAGCGTGAGCGCCGGCTGCGGAATGAGCGTGAAGGCCTCGATCGACGTGCCCGCCGGGACAAAGATCCGGCCGGCCCCCGCGGTCGGCGTCGCGAAGTGATGGGCCCCGCCGATGTTGGCGCTGAACGTGGTGGCGCCGCTGGTCGGGTTCAGCCCGTACAGCGTGCCCGCCGGATCGATCGTCCAGACCAATCCACCCGCCACGATCGGCGGTCCCGCAAAGGATGTCGGCGGCCCGTGCCAGGCGAGCGTGAACGACGGCGTCGTCTCGTTGACGTTGAGCGCTTCGATCCCGTCCGTGCATGGGACATAGATGTACGGCGGCGCGTACGCCGTGCCACCGAATGCCGCATCAACGGTCAGCCCGGGGCACGCGTGCAGGCTGAACTTCGGGTTCGCGCCCAATCCGCCCATGCTGGCGGAGTCGATCAGGTAGCCATCGCCCGCCTTGCCCACCTGGAAGAGCAAGCCGCTGTTGAGCAGGGCGGGCCCGACCGAACCCAGGTCGGTGTCGCCGGCGTTCAGCGCACCATAGTTGCTTGGGGTCCAGAAGTCGCGGATGGTGCTGAGGTCGGGGGAGAGCTTCATGATCGTCTCGCCATAGTCGAAGGGGTTGCACCCGGTTGCGCACTGGCTGTTTCCGGAAGTGATGTAGAGGTTGCCCGCGCCATCGACGGCCGGCCCCGAGGTGGCCCAGAACGAGCCCTGCGACGGTCCGTTCGGGAGGGAGAACACGTGTTGCGTGCCTGACCCGTTGGCCGCGGTCCCCACCACCCAGGCGGTGTAGTTGCCGCAGTCGCCGGCACGCCCACCGAACGGCACGTAGACATATCCGTTCGCCAGCGCCAGCGCGGACCGCTGGCCCTGGATGGTCGGGTCGAAGCCGGCGGGCGCGATCGACTGCTGCCAGAGCGTGGCCCCGTCGCTGATCCGGATCGCGACCAGCTCGCTATGCAGCCTGGGCTGCGCCACGGTCGTGACGACGTACATCGTGCCGGTAGCGGTGTCGACGACAGGTGTCCCCGTAATTCCGACCGGGTCGATGTTTCCGCAGACAAAGCTCGTGGCCGGTACGGGGGCCCCGAGGCTGTTGTTCTCCCAGAGGACATGACCGGTTCCTGCATCGAGCGCGTAAACGGTGTTGTTTTCGGTGGCGATCAGCACCATGCTGCCGACCATGAGGGGCTCGGCGTACACCTGCCCGTCGAGGCCGGCGCTCCAGATATGACTGATGCTGGTGGCGGTCGGTTCCGCCGTCGCGTTGCCGGAGCGCGCGGCATTCAGGTGATAGGTCGGCCAGTCGGCGAGCGCGCCGCCTGGCGCCAGCGCCAGCGCCAGGGTCGCAATCAGGACTGCTCGACGGAATCGAGTCACGCTATTGCGCCGTCATCTGAACCGCGAGGTTCGTGTTCGGCCAGTACCCACCCGACGGTACAGTGGGGGCGCCGCCAAAGGCATGCAGACCGCCCCACGCATCGAGCACCCAGCCCTGCGGGTTGGCGGCGGTGCTGGCCGGCGCCAGCCGGATGGCTCGCGCGATGTCCCAGTTGGGCCAGTAGGCACCTGACGTCGGAGCGGCGCTCCCGAACGGATGCAGACCGCCCCAGCCGTCCAGCGTCACGCCCGAGACGTTCGCCGCGGTGCTCCCGGGCGTGAGGACGATATCGCGCGCCATGTTCCAGTTCGGCCAGTAGGCTTCGTTCGTGACCGCGGGAGGCAGCGCGTTGGCGCCGACGGCGAAGGCATGAAGGCCACCCCACGCGTCCATCGTGTAGCCGCCGGTGCCATCACTAAGCAGGACTACCCGCTTCGCAAGGTTCGTATTCGGCCAGTACGCGTATCCCCACGCCGGCGGCGCTCCACCGAAGGGGTGCAGGCCACCCCACGCGTCCAAGGTGTAGCCGGACGCCTGGCTCGCGGTCGCTCCGGGCAGCAGCACCACGTCCCGGGCCAGGTCGCTGTTCGGCCAGGACGGGACGCCCCAGGGCGCGCCGGCAGCACCGAAGGGGTGGAGTCCACCGGTTTGATCCAGAACGTAACCACCCGAGCCGTCGGGCAGCAGCACCGCCGACCGGGCCCGGTTCTGGTTGGGCCAGTATGCCGATGCCTGCAACGGCGGGGAGGCCGCGTCGGCATGGATTCCGCCCCAGGCATCGAGCGTGTAGATCGCGTGGACGCCATAGGGGACGACCGGGTTCGACGGCGCTGAGGGAGCGCTGTTGCCGTTGACATTCGTAGCGACGACCGTCAGCGTGTAGGTTTGGTTGCTCTGAAGTCCCGGGACGGTGGCGCTGCGCGCACCACCGGAGACGGTCACGCTCGCTCCGCCCGGCGATGCCGTGACGGTGTAGCCCGTGACCGGACTACCGCCGTCATAGCTGGGGGGTGACCAGGACCCGGCGACCCCGTAGTTGGCCGGCGAGGCGCTCACGTTGAGTGGCGACCGCGGAACGGAGGTCGGCACGACGCCGTTCGACGGCGCGGACCAATACCCGTTCCCAACCGAGTTTGTCGGGAGCACGGTAAAGGTGTAGGTGGTGCCGTTGGAGAGGCCGTTGACGGTGGCGGTGGTCTGGCCTCCGGCGACGGCGGCCAGGGCATTCCCCGGCGTCGCCATCACGGTGTAGGTGGACACCGGGAGACCGCCATCAAAGGCCGGTGGCTGCCAGCTCACGACCGCGGACGAGTTGGCGGGCGTCGCCGTCACGCCGAGCGGGGCCGACGGCAGCGGGTCCGCGGGGTTGCCGGTGAGCCAGAGGTCGCCGATGTCCGCTGGCCACGGATCGGCGAAGGAGCCGGTCCAGCCGAAGGGGTCGATTGCGGTCCAGCTGCTCGTCACGTACACCCCGAAGTGCAGGTGCGCGCCGCTGCTGCATCCCGTGTTGCCGCTCTGTCCGATGACCTGGCCGCGGTCGACCGCCTGGCCGACACTGACGTAAACCTGCGAGAGGTGCGCATAGCGGGTGCTGAGCCCGTTGGGATGGTTGATCACGATGTTCGTGCCGAAACAGGGATTGACCGAATCCGTTCCGGCGATCTGCACCGTGCCCCCGGCCGCCGCCCGGATGTTCTCGTACGCGAGGGCGAGGTCCCAGCCATTGTGCCCGTCGTAATAGATGTAGTCACCCGCGCCCGGCGTGGCGGCGTAGCCCTTGGAGAAGGATGGGTCCACGCCATACGACGAATAACCGATGGCACCGTCGGTGCGGCAAACCTTGCCATCGAGCGAGTAGTCGGGGTTGCAATGATCGAAGACCGACGTCGCCATGTGATAGGAGAGGTAGGGTCTCGTCAGGAACGCGTTGGCCAGGCTGTCGCCGGCGATGCGCGCCGCGCCACCCCGACCGGAGGGCCGGACAAGCGGCATCTGATTCGGGATCTGCTTGACGACGCGTGGCCCGGTGATCGGCTTGAGATGTTCGTCCTTGATCGTCGAGGGCGCCACCGCGTTCGCGGGCACCGCGGGTTTCGCCGGACTGGCCAGGACACGTGGGACGACGGGGACGCGCGGCGATGCGGTCGGCACCGCCGCTCCATTCTGGAACGACGCCACCAGGACCGAGATCGGGACGATCAGTAGATTGCGCAGACGCATGGCAAGGAAACCTCCCGCTTTACTTCGACGCGGCGAGCCGGCGATTCTTGCCGCCGGCTCGGCTTCCCGCTCCTTGCCTAGCTACCTACTCGACGAGCAGTTGCACCGCGACATCACGGTTCGGCCAGTACGAAAACGAGTACACGCGCGGGGCGCCGCCGAAGGCGTGGATCCCACCCCAGCCATCCATCAGCCACCCCTGCGGCCGCATCGGGGTACTGGCAGGTGAGAGCCGAACGGCTCGGGCGATATCCCAGTTGACCCACAGGGATCCCCGCGGCACAGCCGCCCCGGCGCCGAAGGTATGAACGCCGCCCCAGCCATCAAGCGTTACGCCGGAGACGTTCGCCGCCGTTGATCCGGGATTCAGCGACAGGTCCCTGGCGATGTTCCAGTGCGGCCAGTACGCGCCCCTGATGGCCGGCGGCATCGGATTGCCGCCGACGGCAAACGCGTGCAGCCCACCCCATCCGTCAAGGATGTAGCCGCCGGTCCCGTCGCTCAGCAGCGCCACTCGCTTGGCGATGTCCCAGTTCGGCCAGTAGCCGCCACCCCACGTCGGCGGGGCTCCGCCGAATGGATGCAGGCCACCCCAGCCATCGAGCGTGTAGCCCTGGGCCTGGGTGGCGGTTGATCCCGGCAGCAGCGCGACATCACGCGCGATGTCCCATCCAAAGTAGGCGTACGGATACGGGCTGGCGGCCTGGCCCAACTGGTGAAGGCCGCCATACCCATCGAGGACGTAGCCACCCGTCCCGTCGCTGAACATGGCGGCGGATCGCACGATCTTCCAGTTCGGCCAGTAGGCGCTGTCCCCCAGGGGCACCGACCCGGCGTCCGGCTGGACGCCGCCGTAGGCATCGACGGTCTGCATCGACTTGAAGGGATAGGTCACCACAAATTTGCCGGCGATCGCGTTCCACAGGTCCGGGTAGCTTCCGTCGTAGCCCAGCGCCCAGATCCCCGCGCCGCGGAGGTTGTTGGCGTTGACGAGATCGTATTTCTGCGCGATCGACGAGGCGTCGTCGTAGTAGAGCTCGCGCCAGCTGTTGTGATTCCCGCCGCAGGGATCATTCACGGCCGGGCTCCACCACGACGCCCAGGGCGACTGCGCGGTCCCATCCCAGCCTCGCGTCAATTGCTGCGCGCCGCAGGACAGGTCATCCTGCACACCGGCAAAGGTCGTCGACATGGCCGAGCTGCCCGGTGCGGCCGGTGCGTAGGCGGAATTCGATGTGGTCGACCACTTGTAGCCGTAGTACGGAACGCCGAGGATCACCTTCGAGGCCGGCGCCTTGGACAGGTACTGCGCCACCGAACTGCTGTCGTTATAGGTCCAGCCGTTGAGCGGCGCATTCGGCCCCGCGTGGCCCGGGTTGTTCGAGAACGACATGTCGTAGCCCATCACGAAGATCGCATCCACCTCGGCCGCCAGCTGGCCGACGTTGAAGAATCCACTGTCCCAGCTCGCCGCCCCCGAGTAGGTGTCGACACTCACGATGGCCGAGGGGATCCGCTGATGCACCTGCGAGTTGAGCTGACCCATGAACCGGGTGAAGCCGGCCTGGATGTTTGGATAGCTGGCGCTCGAGGACCCTTCGAAGTCCACGTTGACCCCGTCGAGGCCCTTCGAAGCGATCGCGTTGATCGTGTTGTTGATTAAAGCCTGCGAGGCCGCGCTCGAGGAGACGATCTGGTTGATGGTAGCGTCGTCGAAGGCCTTGATGACCACGACGTCGCGAGCCCCGGCCTGGTGCGCCCGGCTGAAGGTGTAGACCAGGTCCTGGCTGGTCCAGCCCGTCCAGCCCTGGTCCTGGGTGTTGAAGCTCCCATCGCCGTTGACCGTCAGCCCGAAGTAGGCCACGGTGCTGAGCAGCGAGTAATTCCAGGCGGCACTCTGGCTGAGCTCCCAGTAGGGGGCGAAGCCGAAGACCTCGCGGGTCAGCTGGCTGTTGCTGGATGCCGTCTTCGGCGCCGCGCCGGCGGCGGTCGAGACCTGGGGGGCGATCCGTGCCGCTACCCTCGGCGCGATCCCGGTCCGGGCCGGCGTCAGCGTGAGCCGGGCGCGCGCGTGCTGACTGTCCTCCAGCGCGTGCGGTCCGATCAGCGGGTCGCTGTGGCCCGGGGCGGCGGCCGCGGCCCGGATACCGTGGAGGCCGCTCAAGCCCGGGAGCAGGCAGACAGCCGTCATGGAGACGGCAAGGATCCTCCTCTTCATTGGAGCGCCCATGGTAGGGCGGTTTGCCTGGCCAAAACGAGCATCCAGGCTGTCAGCTTTCCCGTAGCCGGGGGCCGGGCGTTTAGGCATCTATTAGGAAGAGGTGCCCTTCACCAGTTCAGCCGAACTCGCCACCGATTCCCACCAATCCACCGTTCGCTTCAGTCCGGTGAGGAAATCGGTGGAGGCACTGAAGCCAAACGAAGTCTTCGCTCGGCTCACATCGAGTGAACGGCGGGGCTGGCCATTGGGCTTGGAGGTATCCCAGCGGATCTGGCCTTCGTACCCGATCAGGTGGCAGAGCGTGGAGACCAGTTCCTTGACCGTGATTTCCATGCCGGAGCCGACATTGACCGGCTCGGAGCCCTCGTAGATCTCGGTCGCCCGGACAATCGCCTCGGCCGCGTCGTCGACGTAGATGAACTCGCGGCTGGCCGAACCGTCGCCCCAGACCTCGACCGAGGCCTCACCCTTCCGCTTCGCGGCCGAGATCTTTCGGATCAGCGCGGGAATGACATGCGAGGATCGTGGGTCGAAGTTGTCACCAGGCCCGTAGAGGTTGACGGGCAGCAGGTAGATGGCGTCGAAGCCGTACTGCAGCCGGTACGCCCGCGCCTGCACCAGCAACATCTTTTTGGCCAGCCCGTAGGGCGCATTCGTTTCCTCGGGATATCCATTCCAGAGGTCGTCCTCGTGAAACGGGACCGGCGTAAATTTCGGATAGGCGCAGACCGTGCCGACGGCGACGAACTTGCGCACACCCGCGACCCGCGCCTCCTCCATCAGCTGGGCGCCCATGATCAGGTTCTCGTAAAAGAGCGTGGCCGGGTTTTCCCGATTGAACCC
>JALZAV010000150.1 GCA_030948145.1 Candidatus Dormiibacterota bacterium | reverse complement strand
ATTCCCGCCGGCTACTTGCGCTAGTCTGCATTCCGTAGTAGTATCCGATGCGGAGATGCAGAAAGCCGAATTCGACAACTCGCAGCTGCTGAAAGGCGTCCTCGACCTGGCGGTGCTGGCTGTGCTGGGCGAGAAGGACAGCTACGGGTATGACGTGGTCCGGCGGCTCCGCGATCATGGTCTGGATTCGGTGGGCGATGCCTCCGTCTACGGCACGCTTCGCCGTCTCTACCAGGCCGGTGCCCTGAATTCCTATGTCGTCCCCTCCGATGAGGGACCGCACCGCAAGTACTACGGGCTCAACGAGCGCGGCCGCAAGACGCTCGACCAGTCGGCGAAGACGTGGGTCTCGCTCAGCGGGGCCTTGAACAAAATGCTCAACGGAAGGAGCCACAAGGGATGACCACCGACACACGTGCGGCCGACGTTGCCGCCTATGCTGCCGAGGTTCGTGCCGCACTCGGGGATATGCCCGAGGAAGAACGCGTTGCCCTGGTCGAGGATCTTGACGACCACCTTACGGAGATCGCCGTGGAGGCCGACGGGTCCCTCGCCGAGCGACTCGGCCCGCCGGCGCAGTATGCCGCGGAGCTGCGAGCGGCGTACGGCGCAGCGCATCCGATAGAGAAGCGGCGGACGCCATCCGGTCGCGATTTCCTGGGCGGCCTGCTGGCCAGGCTGAGCCGCTCGCACTGGTACCAGGAGGTCGGCGCATTTCTCCCCGGCCTCCGGCCGGCGTGGTGGGTGTTTCGAGGCTACAGCGTTGCGCTCCTGCTGACGCTGATGTTCCGCTCCGGCTACGACGTGCGGCCGATTCCGAATCCCTTTCATGCGCGGGGGCTGGTGCAACTGATCCTGACGGCGATCGCCATCGTACTGTCGGTTCGTATAGGGCAGCGATTCCACGCGCGGAGCGACGCCACGCGGCTGCTTGGAATCCTGGGTAATACCGCGATTGCCCTGCTGGTCATTCCAATGCTGGGCTCTATGGGCACCCACGGCGACATGAACGGTGGCTTCATGACCCAGGGACCGGACTTTGTCACGCAGAGCGTCTTCGCCGGAGGAGGCGTGGTGACCAACATCTATCCCTATTCGAAAGACGGCACACCGCTGACGGACGTCCTCCTGTTTGACCAGAACGGTCAGCCGCTCAGTGTCGACAGCAAAGCCGGAGGGGTGGAGAGCACCTATTCGCTGGGTGCGGATGGTCAGCCAATCACGAATGCGTACCCGCTGACGCAACGAAACATCGGTGGGCCGCCGGTCGCGCGTCCTCGCGTGGCACTCCCCCCGTGGCCGACGCCCTCGCCGAGCCCGAGTCCAACCGCGAAGCCCTAGTCGAGGGCGGTGATCAGGAGGCCGCCCATGATGGCGGTGTTCTTCAAGAACTGGGTGCGCTGCATGGCGCGCTTCTGCGGATCGCCAATTGCCCAGAAGGCATGACCGGCGATCGTCGTGGGGACCAACGAGGTGGCCAGGGCCAGAGCTGCAAGACGCGGCAGGATCCCGGCTGCCAGCATGCCACCGGCTCCGACGTGGACGGCGGCATTGAGGCGAACCGCGGTTTCGGGGTCGGCTGGCGCGATCGGGATCATCGCGGCGACTCGCTCGACCACTGGTCTTGCCGCCTCGACTCGACCACCTGGGCTACGAAGGACGGCGATCCCGCCGAGGATGAACGGTGCGGCCAGCATCGGCCGTGCCAGGCTGCGAATGACGCTCATGAGTCAACTCTAATACCACTGGGCGTCGTGCCGCGAAAAGGCAGACAGGTTCCCGCGCACATGGTTCGTTACAGGGCCATGAAGTTGATCCAATGGCTCTCGGCAGGCACCTTTGAAAGCACCGACGATGAGGTTCCTGTACGCTCACTCTTCGCCTGGAATGACGTTCCGTCCACTGATGATCACACGGTTCGGCGCCTCGCCCTGGGCATGGCTGAGCGAGCGGTTGGGAATGCAGCTGGCGCGGCCCGGTCCAACGAGTCGATCAATCGCGGTTCGTCGTACGAACGGCGGATGACGATGGCCTCTGGTGTGCTCGATAACCTGCTCGACGAGCGTCCGCTGCTTTAGTGGACCTCGGCGGCCAGCAGGGCGTGGCGCATCTTTTCCAGTCCCAGCCGCTGGCGGCTTTTCACCGTCCCGAGTGGTACGCGCATCGAAACCGCCACCTCGGGCTGGCTCAGGCCGCCAAAGTAGCTGAGTTCGATGGCCCGTCGCTGGCTGGCCGGTAGACGGCTTAGAAGGGATCGGACCTGGGTCCGATCCGCGTCAGCAGCAACATGATCCCAGGCGGTGTCGTCGACTGACAGGTCGGCATCATCGATGTTGCCGATCTCGCGATGCGTCGCGTTACCACGGAGACGGTCGATGGCGCGATTCCGGACGATTCGGAGGAGCCAGCTGCGGAGCTGGCCGCGATCGGGATCGAATCGGCTGGCGTGGCGCCAGAGCGCCACGAACGCCTCCTGGACGACGTCCTCCGCCGCCATCCGGTCGTTCAGCATTCTGAACGCGAGGCCGTAGGCGAGCCGTGAGTAGCGATCGTAGAGGGACTCGATCGCCCGGGTATCGCCGGCCGCTAGGAGTGGAACGATGTCAGCGTCGGTCTCCGGATACGCAATGGCCATGTCTTTATCCTTTGAGATGCGCGAGTAAGTCGAGTTGACGGTTCAGGCATTGTTTGACGAGACCGTCGACGATGCCGAGCAGGTGAGCGTCGGATGGGCCGGCCTTGAGCACCTCGACGGCCGCGTCGAGCGCGGTAAGATCGCCGGCCATCTCGCGGATCATCTCCATCGCCTCGTCATCCCACCGGCTGGTCATGTATAAGGCCCTCCACCATGGCCGTGAGTTCGAGCGCTCGGACCGGTTTATCCAGGTAGTAGCCACAGGTAAGCCCGGCGGCGGCGTCGGGTCCGGCCCACGGCGATCCGCTGAGCACAATGACGGGGATCCCGGGGTAGCGCTGCTCCAACCACTGACAGGAAAGCGGGACACTCGGCCGGTCGAGGTCAACGATCACACAGGCTGGGCCGTCGATGGTTGCGGGCGCGAGCGGATCAGCCGAAACGCGATGCCCGCGGACCTCGAACAGGGAGGTGAGCGAGGCGCAAAGCATCGCGTCGGCCGAATGAATGACGAGCGTTCGTGTCGCCGTGGACTTCATGACTCCACTGTGGGCGCCAGAGGCCATCGTCCGGGGGCTTTTCCGGCCTATCATTAGACAAAGCCTTAGACAGCAGCGGGGCCAGTCGAATTGGGGAGGGCAATTGCCAAAGGCCGTCAGTCGCACCAGGGGTGTTCGGGTCGCGCGCTTCGTTGGGCTAATCCGCAAGGGGGATAAGTCGGCGGCGGCGTCCTTCGTGCAGGAGGTCTTCGAAGAGACCGGGTCGAGGGTGACGGTCTTCGCCGACCTGATTCACCCCGCGCAATACGAGATCGGGGACCTCTGGTATCGGGGCGAGATCACGATTGCGGACGAGCACCGAGCGACCGCGATCGTGGAAGCGATCACCTCGGCCCTGCCGCCAACGCCGGCCCTGGGCCGGTCACCGCGGGGGAGATGCGTGCTGGCGGCGGTCGGCGGCGAGCAGCACGTTGTCGGCCTGCGGTTGCTTGCCGCGGCGCTCGAGGACGACGGCTGGACCTTGACGATGCTGGGCGGCCTTACCCCCGCCGCGGAACTGACCCAGGTGGTGAAGAAGGAGCGGCCGAAGTTCGTGGGGCTCTCGGCCGGTTACCTGCCGCAGACCGCGTCCCTGAAGGCGGCCATCGAGGACATCAAGAAGGCACGGGTGCCGGTGCTGGTTGGCGGCCCTGCATTCAACCGGAACGCGTCGCTCTGGACCAGGGTAGGCGCGGATGGACACGGCGCCGACGTGCGGGTGGCCGTCGCCCTGGCAC
Organism: Candidatus Dormiibacterota bacterium; assembly: GCA_030948145.1. Lineage (GTDB taxonomy): Bacteria > Chloroflexota > Dormibacteria > CF-121 > CF-121 > JALYYC01. The sequence continues at coordinate 204 of JALZAV010000150.1, read as the reverse complement.
GGCGGATTGCCGGCGCATGAGCGAGCCCGCGGCGTTCTCGGTCGGTGAAGTCGGTTCGATGACGGGGCTGTCGACGCACACCATCCGAGCGTGGGAGCGGCGGCACGATGCGCTTCAGCCCAAACGCTCGAAGACCGGCCATCGTCAGTACACGACCGACGATGTCGAGTTCCTGATCCGCGTGAAGCAGCTGACCCGCGCCCG
>JALZAV010000149.1 GCA_030948145.1 Candidatus Dormiibacterota bacterium | reverse complement strand
GGATCGGCCAGCTGTTTCTGCTCGGCCTGGCGAACAATCAACTGGGGCCCGCCGAACGGAGCGCCATTGTCGCCGACCACCTCGGCTCGGTCTGGTTTGTCGAACGCACCACGATTGGCGTGGTCGGGATCCAGGCCGTCACCAATGCCGTTCAGCAGTTGGCGGGCCTGGCGACGGCGGGCGTACGGTTCTTCGTCGCGGCAAACCAGGAGGGTGGCATTACCCAGGCGCTCCACGGTCCCGGCTTCTCCGAAATCCCCAGCGCGCTGGCCCAGGGCTCACTGCCTTCGGCCACTCTGCAGGCCGACGCCGTGACCTGGGGGCAGCAATTGAACGCCGCGGGGGTGAATCTCGTTTTCGGTCCGGTGCTCGACACCGTCCCGCCCGGCACGGATGCGCAGAACCAGCCGATCGGGGCGCTCCAGCGCGAGTATGGGCATGACCCGGCTACGGTGGCATCGCGCGGCGTGAGCGTGCTCACCGGGCTCCACCAGGCGGGCGCGGCAACCGCGATCAAGCACTTTCCCGGACTGGGGCGGGTGCTCGGCAACACCGACTTCACGACGGCGACGGATACGGTGACCACCTCGACCGATCAATATCTCCAGCCATTCGTCCTGGGCATTCATACCGGAGCCGAGTTCGTGATGGTGGCGCTTGCCACCTACACGCGCATCGATCCAGGCCACCTCGCCGCATTCTCCCCGGCCGTGATGCGCGATCTGCTCCGTACGAACCTCGGCTTTTCTGGCGTCATCATGTCCGACGACCTCGGGGCGACCGCGGCAGTCGCGAATATTCCGGCGGGAACCCGGGCGGTCGACTTCCTGAATGCGGGCGGCGACTTGATCATCTCCAAGACCACGCCGGCTGCCCTGAGCATGGTGCAAGCGATCCGTGCCCGGGAGGCGACCGATCCTGCGTTCACCAGCCGGGTGGACGATGCCGCCCGGCGCGTCCTACGCGTCAAGGAGTCCTACCGGCTGCTGCCCTGCTGAGCCGGCAAGATTGCCGTTACAGCCCCGTTACACGGCCGACCATGGATCTCCTCTTTTATCCGGTCATGCTCGCGGCCATCCTGGCACCCACGCTCGCCTTTTCGCGCCGCCACGACTTGCTGGATGCGCTCGCCCTGGGTGCCACGGCTTCGGTGACCGGCTGCGCCGTCCTTGCCTTCGGTCGCTTCCTCCTCCTGCTCCCCGCAAGTTCCCCGAGAACGGTCGGCCTGGTGACCCTCGGCATCGTCCTTGTATGTGGTTGTGCCTTCGTAATCCGCCTGACGGGGGGAAGAAGTGCGGCTTCGCATCCTGGGCCGCCGGCCTCGATGATGGTGTTGGTCCTTGTCGGCGCGGCGCTCGGCGCCCTCGGCGTAGAAGCGATCGTGCCGCATTTCGGGATCGCGAATTCTTACTACGACTGGTGGGAGCACTTCGACCTGGCTCGTTTCTATCTCGCCCCCGGGGATCTCTTCCGCCACTACCTGGACGGATACGGCGTCACCTCCCGCACTCCGGTGTACAACCTGGCGACGAGTCTCGCGCTGAGCCTTTTCGGAGACCGCTTCAGCGTCTTCCAGGTGGCGACGGCCGCACTGGCCTGGCTCTGGGTAATGCCCGCCATGCTGCTCGCGCTCCGCTTCCTCCACGACCAGGGGATCCGGCTGGTGGCGCTGCTCGCGGTCAGCCCGCTGATCCTCTTCGCCACCACCTATGGCTGGCCCAAAGGCCTGGTCACCTTCTTCGCGCTGCTGGCCCTCGACCGCTTCCTCGCCCTGCGGCAGGCAGCCCCAGGCGATGCGGTTTGCCTGGCGACGCAGTTCGGGCTGGCGGGTGGCATGACGCTGATGACGCATCAGGGGTTCATCGGCTACCTGCTGCCGCTCTACGGCCTGCTCGCCTGGGATGCGTTCAGACGGCGCCGCTTCTCCGCTCCGCTGGCGATCGCGTGTACCGTCAGCGCGCTGGTGGCGCTGCCCTGGTATGCGTGGGCCACGGCCCAGTACGGCCTCGGCGCCGCGCTCGTAGGGTATCCGCTGTCCTCCTATGCGACGCCGATGCTGTGGTTGGTCGATCACCTCATCATCGTGGTCAGCTCCGCGGTGCCCCTGGGCATCCCCTTGCGTGCCTTCGGGGCGACGCCGCTCCAGGAGGTGTTCATCGCCTACCTACGCACCGCCGTGGGTCTGCTCGGCGTCGCTTTCTTCCTTCGGCTCCTGGCGCGGGCGGTCGGTCGCTCCCAGCTTCGCCCGGCCGGGTTCGCCCCGGTCATCGGCTTTGCGTGCTCGGGCATCGTGACGACGACGCTGCTGCTCAACGGTTGGGGCAACGGATGGGCGAGTGCGGACTCGGTCTTCCTCCCGGCGATGCTGGCGTTGGTCGTGGTGGCATTGGCGCGCGCGCCGCTGACCGAGGGGATGATTCGGATCGCGCTCGCGGAGTGCCTTGTGGTGCTGGCCGCCGCCATCATCTATCTGTGGTCCCCGGCCTCCCTGGCCGAGCCCAACGCGCGGCTTGCAGTCGCGCTCCGGGTCCCATTCCTTGGCCATGATGTCTTCTGGTTCGGCATCGGGCTGGTGCTGCTGGCGGTCGCGCTGTCGCTGATGGCCATCTACGGGTTACGCGTACCCCTGGCGCAAAAAAAGAGCCCCGCACCCGGTGGTGCGAGGCTCCCTGATCTTTCTTAGATCTTAGACGGCGACGCGAACGTTTTTCGCGCGCGGTCCCTTCGGGCTCGGCTCAGTATCGAAACTGACCTTCGCCCCACTATCGAGCCGGTCGAAATCTTCGGCGGCACTGCGATGAAAGAAATAGTCGTTTCCGTCTTCCGCAGTGATGAAACCGAAGCCGCGATCGGCATTCAAGTTCTTGATGGTTCCAGACATTGTGGTCACTCCTTTCCCGAACGTAGTTGCCTCGCGTTGTCGAGGCCTGTTCGAGCGGGGCCCACGGCGAGCGCATCCGCAATGGATGCCCTGTGAGTATACCCGATACCACAAACCCTAAACATGGCCCGGGGATGGATACCAGGGTGCGACGCGCTCCAGGGGGCAGCGATCCGATGCCCTGGCGCTCGCAAGCATGTCAGGCCGCCCGCCGCGCGGGAACCGTCTGAACGACCGGAGTGCCGTCGAGGCCGAGCTCGCTGCGCACGATCGCGACCAGGGCGCCAAGCAGCCCGCCCCACACTGCCCCGCCGTAAATCGCCGTTCCGACCAGTACGATCGCATTCGGCATCGCGGGATCCATCAGGGCGACGATCGTGCCAAGCACGCCCCCGTTGATCAGTCCGCCGCCTACTGCTCCCGCCGCCGTGAGTCCGACCGAATGGTTCTTGATCATTGGTTGATCACCTCCGAGAGCAGCATGTAGGACGGCACCTTACGAAACCGTGAACGGATCTCCTGGAGAAAGCTGTTGTTCGAAAAGGCAGGTCGTTCTAGGCTTGCGGCTGCTGGCTGGCGACGGTCGGCGCGGCATGGATTGCCCTGGGGTTAAGGAGCCGCGGCCACGACACCGCCATGCTGGCGCCGCCGCCAATAGAGGTTCCGATGTCCCAGCGTCCGCTGGTTGCGCGGACGACCGCATCCGCGATGGCCAGGCCGAGACCCGAGCCGCCGGCCTGGTCCGTGCCGCGCTGGAACCGGTCGAAAATCAGCTGCCGCTTCTCGGCCCGGACGCCGGGACCCGAATCCTCGACGGCCATGCGTACTCGATCACCATCGGCGACGACTCGCACATCGACACTTCCTCCCTCTGGGGTGTACTTGCAGGCGTTGTCGAGCAGCACCCCGAGGAGTCGATCGATCCACTCGGGCGATGCGGCGATTACAAATGCCCCGCTCCCGACCCCCAGGCTGAGACGCTGGTGGCGGGCCTCGGCAACGGTCGCGAAACGGTCCACCGCTTGCTGGGCCAGCACGCCCACGTCGATCGGTTGCGCCGTTGCCGCGGCGCGGGTCGCGTCGAAGCGGGCCAACCAGAGCAGGTCGTCAACGAGCCCGCGCATCCGCTTGCTCTCTTCGTCCACCCGCAGGAAGGCGCGCTTGTACCATCCTTCATCGCGAGGCTGCGCAAGAGCGAGGGTCGTCTGTGCCTGGATGACGGACAGTGGCGTCC
>JALZAV010000148.1 GCA_030948145.1 Candidatus Dormiibacterota bacterium | reverse complement strand
CCGTCCGCGGTGGCGTTGACGGGGTCGTAGGTGAGTTTCGGATTCTCGGTCAGCTGCGATCCCGGGGGCACCTTGTGGGCGATCGCGTCGTGCAGGAGGGACTTGACCGCCTTCTCGTCGAAGGCGACGGCATCGCCCGCCACGGCGACCGTGACGTTGAAGTTGAACGGGGATTGCAACTCGTCACCCAGCTTGTGGTCCGCGGTAACCGTGGCCTGGACACCGTTCCCAACGGGAACCATGTGGAGGCCGGCGGCCTTCGTCGTCAAGTCCGCCTGGACCTTCGGGGTCGTGTCCTTCGCATAGGCCGTTGCGATGCTGTCGAGGTCGGCTTGCTGGACCACGGTGGCAGTCCGCGGATCGGCTCCCCCCGAGGTCGCATCCGGATTGTCCACGCTCAAATTGAAGTCGCGATTATTATCGATCGCGACAATCGTGTCTTTGGCTGTGTTTCCGTCGGGCCCTGGCTGCGCCGCCAAAACGGCTACCGATACCCTCCCGCTTGGGGAGGCAAGACTTACTGTTTTCTGCGTCCTATAGTGCTTCCCGTCGTTGGTGCTGACGGTCGTTCCGGCACCAATTGTCTTGGTGCCCCCGACGCATAGAAAAATGCAATTATCCGTAAAGATCACGGTACCTCCTGACGGTTGTGCCGGGATCGATTTTTGGCCCGTGGCAGTCCCCTGCACCGTTTGCGACTGGCTCGAGTGGAGCGCCTGGGTCGTGAAGTGATCCCTCGACCCGATCGCCGTGCCGGGGGCGCCGATCAATTGAAAGTCGGTCGCCACCGGGGTGCCCCGGACCGAGAGGGTGGCGGTCGCGGTCGGAACGTAGAGCACGAGCGCGAGCAATCCCAGGACGCCGATGACGGCGGCCCCGATCAGGTAGGGACGGTAGTTGCGAAAGGAAGGTGGATTCGCCTTGACGGCTGCCGGCGCCGGGCGCTTCGGGGGGCCGGAGATGACCGGGGCTTCACGGCGTCGGAGCGGAGCGGGTGCTGCGAGGGCTGCCGGCGCCGCCGAGGTCGGGTCGTCGCCCTCCACCAGACCAGGCCGGTGAACCTCGGCGCCGCTGTCGTAGGCGAGCAGGCTGGGATAGGCGGAAAAGCCGGTTTCGAGCGAGAGCGCCTGCAGCCGCGGGTCGCCGCTGATCACGTTGACGTGCTTGCCATAGCTGTCGGCGTAGCGCTTGAGCAATCTGAAGCTCATCGGACTCTGGAGCGCCCGGGAGCGGTCGGGCACGACGAACGTGACCGCATCCTCGAGGCTGAGGTCGCGCAGGCGGTCGACGAGGTCCGTGATCTCCTCGTCCGCTTCGACGTAGAGCAGCTTGGCCAGTGTCTTCATCCTCTTCGGTCGCAGCCTTTCATACCGGAAACGTCACGGATTGTCCAGTCGTTACGGTGTCAGGTTTCCTCGCGACTCAGACCTTCATCACTTTGAGTACTCTTCGCATCAGTCCAGAAAGCGGAGCCTGCTCCTCCGAGTGCTGCTGGATCGCGTGGAAGGCCAGTCCCATGGGCGTGATGTCCTGCTGGTCGAGCAGCAAGCCGGTCGAATCGTAGATCCCGCGGATGTCGACCGGCCGGAGCACCTGGACCACGGGCTTGCGAGCGAAAGGGAGCTTGTCGGCCCAGGGGAACGCCTCGAGCCGGTCACGTACCTCCGGCAGGGCGCTACCACCACCGGCCAGGTAGAGAGAGGTGGGCAGGCGGCCACCCTGCGCCATCTCCTGGAGCGTGATCGCCACGCCCTCGACCAGCACCTCCGCGTCACGATTGAGGACCGCGTGCACCCGCTCCGCATGCGCGGGGGGCAGCTCGTTCCTGGAATGCCGGAGCTTGACCGCCTCGGCGTCGGCAAACGAGATGCCGAAGCGGGACGCCAGCTTCTTGGTGAAGACGCGACCCCCGATCGGAAACATCCGCGTCCCTTCGATGCCGCCGTTGCGCACCAGCGCCACATCGGTGGTACCGCCGCCGATGTCGATGAAGATCCCGCCTGCGTCGTAGACCTCATCGGTGGCGGCACAACGCGCCATCGCATAGGGCTCGGCGACCGTCGCCACCAGCTCGAGGTCCAGTTCTGCGGCGATCGTCTGGAGGGCGCCCACGTGGGTGAGCGGCGCGAACGTATTGAATACCGTGATCACCATCTGCCGCCCCTGGAAGCCAAAGGGGTTGCTGACGGCAAAGCCGTCGATCTTGACGTTCGTGACCGCCGAGTTGATCAGCTTCACGTCGACATCCGGCACCCCGAGTTCAATGCTCATCGCGTGCCGGGCCTCGCGCAGCGCCCGTTTCTGAACGATCTCCAGCGTACGCATTAATTCGACCTCGTTCACCTTCAGATCCGGGTCGGCGCGCGGCACCGTCACCGAGGTGCTGAAGCCCTTGACCTGCTCGCCGGCGATGCCGATCACGGCCTGGCCCGGGATCGTGTCGCACATGTCCTCCGCCGCCGACATCGCCTTATCGCAGCTGTCGATGATTCCCTGGATGTCGGAGGGTACCCCCGACTGCATATCCGAAAAAACCTGCCGCTGTCGCGAGGCGCCCAGTACGACGCCGTTCTTGCCCTCGCGCTTGACGACCAGCGCCTTGATGTATTCGGTCCCGATATCGAGCGCCGTGTAGAAGTTCTCGTAGTCCGCCCCGCGGCGGAGGCGCTTGATGCGGTCTCTGAGTTTGAGCTTCATTTTTCCTTCAATTGCAGGCGGACGTATTCCTGAACGCCTCTGAAGGCGTCGTCGATACGGGCCGGGTCGATGCCGCCGCCCTGGCCCACCTGGCCGCGGCCGCCGCCCTTGCCGCCCGCCACCGCGTGGAACGCCTGCACCAGGGGCCCGGCAGGCAGCCGGTCCACCAACGCAGCGGCCACCTTGATGGCAACGCTGCGGCCACCGACGATGATGGCCACCGTGTTGCCGTTGCTCCCGTTGAGGGCGTGGTCCGCGAACGCGAGCAGGTCCTGCGGGCCGGCATCGACCCGCTGGAGCACCAACCTGACACCGTTGACGTCGGCCTGCATCAGTTCGGCCGGCCCACCAGACGCGACACGTTGCCTGAGCTGGACGATCTCTTTCTGGAGCCGCTTCACTTCCGCCTGGAGACTCTCGACCCGGCTGGGGAGCGCCCCGGGCCCGGCGCGCAACGCCTCGCCAAGCTGCGTCAGCGCCTGATCGTGGGCGCGGACGGTTGATTCGGCGGCCTCGCCTGCCTGAAGTTCGATCCGGCGGACCCCGGCCGCGACGCTCCGATCGGAGCCGAGCAGTACCAGGCCGATCTCGCCACTCCGCGCCACATGCGTCCCCCCGCAGAGCTCCCGTGCCCACGTGCCGAACGAGACGACGCGAACGGTCTCGCCGTACTTCTCGTCAAAGATCGCCACGGCGCCGCTGTCGATCGCCGCCTGCAGTGGCAACGCTTCCACCCGCCGCTCGAGGTTGGCCCGGACTTTTTCGTTGAGCAACCGCGAGACCCGTGCCAGCTCCTCCGCATCGAGCGCGCGCGGAAAGCGGAAGTCGAAGGTGGCTCGATCCGGCAGCACAGAGGATCCCGCCTGGGCGGCACCCTCCCCCAGCACGTCCCGGAGCGCCCGGTGCAGCAGGTGGGTGGCCGAATGGTGGCGGGCCACGGCGGCGCGTCGCGCGGCATCGACGATCGCCCGGACAGGCGTGCCGGCCTCCGGACGCCGGGGGCCGCGTAGCCGGTGCCGGATCGCCTCCGCCTGCTGCTGCACGTCGATCACGTCGCCACTGCCGCCGTCCCATTCGAGCCGGCCGGTGTCGAAGATCTGGCCGCCTTTTTCCGCGTAGAAGGGTGTGACGTCCAAAAAGACGTCGACCAGGTCGCGCTGCCCGGCGACGTCGAAGACGTCGACGACGTGTCCCTCGGCCTCAAGCTGCTCGTAGCCGACAAAACGGGTCGCGCTGCGGCTGACGGGCCCGCTGAAGCTCCCGGCCGATGTCCGGCTCTTGGCACGCTGCCCCTGCATCAAGGCCTCGACCTCGGCTGGGTCGATCGTGATCCCGCGTTCCTGGGCCAGCTCGACGCTGAGCTCCATCGGAAAACCGAGCGTGTCGTGGAGGAAGAACACGTCTCTTGGACTGAGCGCGTTGCGATCAATCAGCCCCTCGAGCC
>JALZAV010000147.1 GCA_030948145.1 Candidatus Dormiibacterota bacterium | reverse complement strand
ATAGCCGGGCTCGAGGTACGTCTGGGCACCCGACTTGACCGCCGTGTAGACAAGCTCGGACCGAATCAAAGCCACCGAAGGAACCGGACCCTGCATGGGCACCAGCGGCGGCGCCGCAATCGCCTCCCCGACGGTAGACGATGGCGCCCGGAGCGGATATGGGCCGCTCTGCTCGGTCACCGGTAGGGGCCCGCCGGCACGGTATACCTGGCCGCTCGGATCCACCATCACCTCCAGACCTGTGGGCTCGCCGCTGACGTCGACCTCCGGCGCGAAGCTGCCGTTGCCGAGTGGGACCAGCCGCTGGTAATCGATCGCGTAGCCCGGAAAGGCGGGCGGAGGCGTGAAAGGGCTTACCTGCGACGCGGCGCTGCTGGTTACGATCCGGTACGGCCAGGTCGGCGTCAGGCCGTAGCGGGTCAAGAAATCGGCGGCGGCCGCACGCGCCACCGCTTCCGTGGGCCCGACGTTGTTTTTCGCCGCGGGATCCTTGAACAAGCCGAAGACCGGTTGCGTCTCCAGCCTGATTTCCAGCAGGAAGCCATCCGGGCCGGTGTAGTTACGGTTGCCGGTGCCGCTCCCGCGAGGATCGAATTTGGCTCCCAGCCGCGCCGCGAGCGCATCGGCCTCCGGCGCCCCGGGTGTCTGGAAGCGGTAGACGGGGGCGGTCGATGGGACCAGTGGTAGCTGGCCGGCCCAGGTCAGTTGTGCGGGACCAAAGTAGGGTGCGATCACCGGCCCGGTGCCACCGCCACCAAGCCCCTGCGGCGGGTTCAGGTTGGGCGGCGGCAAGGGGCCGAAGGCGACCGGAGCTGCCGTCGGGGAGGTACCCGGGCTTTTTTGCGCGACCGCCGGACCGTTGCGACCGATCGCCACCCCGATCGACCCCGCTACGAGGGCGACCGCTGCAATCGCCGCCAGCGCACCGCCGAAGGCCAGGACCCGCGTCGCCGGAGCGGCGACCCGGCGTGTCCCCGGACGTGGCTTTGCGACGGCATTCAAGATGACCCGCTGGCGCAGGCCAGGGGGCGCCGGCGTGCGCGCCAGCTCGTCCTCGAAGGCGTCGTGCAGGCGGTCTTCGAACTCGCCCATCAGGTGAGCACCTCCGGGACGGCAACTGCCGGTTTCAATCGTTGGGCGGCACGGTGGATGCGCGACTTCGCCGCTGATTCCGAGATGCCGATCACGGAGGCAACCTCTTCGAGCGGCAGGTCCATGTAATAGCGAAGGTACAGCGCCAGCCGGTCATCCGGTTCGAGCGCGTGCAGCGCCTGCTGCAGGTCGGTTCGCTCCACCGCCTGGTCCTCAGGTCCGCTCGCCGTGCGCCGCGGCTCGGCCAGCTTGACGACCGACCACCAGCGGCCGCGACGGACGCTGCGGCACTGGTTCGCCACGATGCTCAGGAACCAGGAGCGGACCACGCCGCCATCCTTCAACTGATGGAGGTTACGCCAGGCTTTGATGGTGGCCTCCTGGACCGCGTCTTCGGCATCGGGTTTGCTGCCCAGCATGCTCATTGCCAGACGAAAGCCCGGCTCGACGAGGGGCCCGATCAGCGCATCGAAGGCGACCGCGTCGCCCGCGATCGCCTCCTTGAGCAAGCGTGACTGGTCGGGAGACATCTCCCGACAATCTAGCGAGTTGCCCGGTGATCACGCCACCATCGCCCGCCGGCCGGCGACTCGTTCCGCGAGGTGATACGCGACCGCCAGCGGCCGGTGGACCGGAATGTCCCAGGCCCCGGCGAACTGCACCGGGACCCCGCCGAGCATCGACTTGAAGTGCGCGTATCCCCAACCGGCGTCGCCGGGTCGCGGGTCGAGCGGGATGCCCCAGAGGTCGTAGCTGACGCAGCCGGCGGCCTGCGCATCCCGGATCGCGCGTTGCTGCAGCAAGTACGGCGCCTTCAGCCGCCGTCCTTCGTCGCTGCTGCCGCTGAAAAGGTAGGTGAGACGGGTACCGTAGGTCATCATCACCGTGCCGGCGACGGTGACGCCATTGTGGCTCGCCAGGTAAACGCGCACCTGTCCCCTCCGCTTGAAGGCGGCGAACAACTCGCGGTAATAGCTGAGCGGCCGGACGATGAACTCCTGGCGCACGGCGGTGGCCGCGAGCAATTCATAAAACCGATCGACCGCGTCGATGTTGGTGCTGGACTCGACGACGACGCCGGCCTTCTCCGCGTTCCTCATGTTGCGGCGCGCGGAGGCACTCATCCGGTCGAAGACGGCCTCGCCGCCGCGCAGGTCGACGATCGCGGTCGCCTGGTGCTGGATTGCCTGGCTCGGCCTGGCACCGGTTTCTTCGAAGGCGCGGGCGCCTGCCTCGGGCCACTCGGGATCGACCTTGAGGACGGTGCCACCCTGCGCCGCCAGCTCGCGACGGAGCGCGGCCCACAGGTACGGCCACTCGTCGAAGTTCCTGTCGAGAACCGGGCCGCGGGGCGCGTAATGGACGGCAAAGCCCCCCGGGAGGGATCTCCGAAGCACCGAGACGGCGCCGCGAAGCCGGCCCGCCCGGATCCAGAGGTAGCGGGTCGGCTCCCAGCCGTAGCGCGCCTTCAGCTCACCCCACGCCCAGGATTGCAGGATCGAGCCATCGGCCGCCTGCGCCACGAACCGATCCCAGACCTGCGGGTCCGTGGTGGCAACCAGCGTGCCCTGGGTGATGTCGTCGATCTGGGCCAGCTGACGGGTCAGCCGGGTCCGGGGAAAGAGCCTTGGGGCGATCATTTCGAGTTCCTCCGCATCCGTGGGTTTGACATTTCCACCCATCAGACGCACGAAACCCCGGTTGCGGCGCAGCCGCGGCGAAACTCGCTTCCGTTCCCCTTGTGGGGTTTCGAACCGCACAAAAAGGCGGTGCAGGCGGGGGAAGCCTGCACCGCTTCGAGGGAACAGTTGCTAGTTGTAGAAGACGACCGCCATGTTGTTGAAGTCGGCCCAGACGGTCTCGAAGAGCGCCTTGCTGATCCAGTACTGCGTGCCGTGGAGCGGATCGTTGACGCGGACCTGGGTGTCGGAGACGCCGCTCAGGGTCACCGCGTGCTCGACCAGGGAGTAGCGAACGCTGCGGCCGTCGAAGGCGGTCCAGGTGCCGAGCGCGGGACGCAGCCAGTTGGTCTCGACCCAGGCCTCGACGGGGTGGCCGTTCTTGAGCTCGCGATAGATCGTCGCCGCCGACAGGCCCTCGCCACCGTAGCTGTTCCCGAGCCCGTGGCTGCGGGCGATCGACAGGATCACCGGGTAGTACACGCCGTACCCGGTGGGGATCCGGTCGCTGCCGTTGACGTTGCCGACGAAGTTCGTGTACGGATCGCCCCAGCGGAGAACGGTGTGGTTGGGGCCCATCACCGGCGCCCGCAGGTCAGGATTCTCGAGCGCGAAGAGCGCATCCTGCGAGTACCAGCGGCCGTAGGTCGCGAGTCCCATCTGCAGCGCGGCGGTTTCGCAATCGAGCACCATCGTCTGCGCGATCACCGGCACCGGAACGGTGAAGACCGTTTGCGGCGGAGGCGTCGGGCGGACGGTCGGGGCAACCGTCGGGCGGACGGTCGGAGCGGCAGTCGGCGCGGCCGTCGGTGTCGCGGACGGATCCGCCGACGGGCCGGTTGATGGAAGTACGGCCGGGTCGAGGCTGGGCGTCGGGGTCGGCAGGCTTGCCTGGGTCGGGGGCGCCGCGGCAGCTCCCGAGGCCCCGGGCAGATCCATCCAGGTCCTCAGGTTCAAGGCAAGGACACCGGACACGATCAGGGCGGCGGACAGGGCCAGCAGGCGACGAGTCGAATGATTCCGGCGGGGGGTCGGGTCTGTAGCGGCCATTTCGCGTTCCTCTCTTGTGTGCGGGTTGATGATTCCGCCCATAAGACGCGAGAACACGCGGTTGCGGCGCAGCCCAAAAAATCGGCGGGCAAGCCCCCGCCCCTACGCTAGGTCAGGAGTTGGCCAGGGCGGGCCAGTGCGCGCGGTCACCGGCGTAACGGGCCTCGAGCTCCGCCGGCAAGGCCGTCGCCGGGACCTGCCATTGCACGGCCCCGCGCGCGTCAGTGACGGCGCGCAGTTGGATCACGGTGGGATTGAATCGAAGGATCACACGAGGCTGCTCCGACGACCCGAGAAACATCAGCGCGAAGTATCCGCGCGAGATCGGCGCAAGGCGGGCGCTGAAGCTCAAGG
>JALZAV010000146.1 GCA_030948145.1 Candidatus Dormiibacterota bacterium | reverse complement strand
CGGGCGACGGATGGACGCCAGATATGGCGCGCAAGATCCGACAAGGACTGACCGGCGCGTACGACTCTTTGGGACTCGCCTACGAAAAAGGGCTTCGGATCGGATCCGGATCCGATGTGCTGGCCGAGATGCAGGGCGAGAAGGGCAAGGAGATCGCCTGCCAGGCTCGCGTGATGGGCGCCATGAACGCGATCATCGCGGCCACGCGGACGAACGCGGCCCTGATGCGCATCGATAAGGAGGTCGGCACCATCGAAGAGGGGAAGCTCGCCGACCTCATCGTGCTCGACGCTGACCCCCTCCGTGACCCGGGGATCTTGGCGCAGCCCGAGCACGTGCGGATGGTGGTACGCGGCGGCGACGTCGTCAAAGACCTGGACTAGCGGCGGCTAGGCGTCCGCTCGATGCCGGCCTGGTCCATGAGGCGGTTGAGCGGAAATCACTCCAGGTTGACAACACCTCCGCCAGGCGGTAACATGATATCGATGCTATCAAGTAGCACGACATCATGTCTTGGAGGTATTCATGGTTAGCTTGATCTGGACCGTCGTCGTCGTCCTCTTCGTGATGTGGCTGCTCGGCTTTTCGCTGCACGTCGCCGGGGGTCTCATCCACCTGCTGCTGATCCTGGCGATCATCGGCATCGTTTATAACCTGCTGGTCGGCCGGCGAGCCGTCTAGCAACTCGAAATCGGCGAGGGCGCCACGCGCGCCCTCTCTTTTTTGGCCTTTAGACGACGTGCGATAATGGCCGCGCCATGGGCGAAACGACGGGGGGCGCCTTACGGCGTGGGTCGGTTCGCATCATCGGGGGCGTCTGTTCGGGCCTCGCCATCTACCTGGGAGTCGAGGCGCTACTGGTGCGCATCGTGTTCGTCATCCTTGCCCTCCTCCCGCCCGCCCTCGGCATCGGCGTCATCCTCTACCTGGCGCTCTGGTTCTTGATGGAGCCGCCGAAGGGCCGGCCGGCCGCGGCCTCGGGTACCATCGGTGCTCGGCTGCGCGCGATGGGTGACGAGCTGAGGGAAGACTTTCGCACCGGCTTCCGCACCCACTCCAGCAGCGCGGAAACGCCGCCACCGCCGACCGGGGAGCCAACCGGCTCAGCCCCCCGCCGTGGTGACTGGTGGGGACCCGGCCATCCTCACCGGCGAGGAGGGCTGTGGCTCGGCATCATCCTGATCGCGATCGGCGCTTACTTACTCATCGACAATCTGGGGCTGCTCCGCGACGTTCGCTGGGACATCATCGGTCCCGTTGTCTTGATTGCCATCGGGCTGCTGGTCCTCCTCCGCCGGCGCTAGGCGCATGTACCGGAGCCGCGGCCTGCTGTTCCCCCTGGTCCTGATCGCGATCGGAGCCATGGTGCTGCTCGTCAACACGGGCGCCGTCTCGTCGGAGGCCCTGTTACGACTCGGTGACCTATGGCCTCTGCTGCTCGTCATCCTCGGCCTGCAACTGATCCTCAATCACACCTTGCCCCGCCAGCAGGCCACCCTGATCGGGCTGGGCGCGACCGTGCTCATCGTGATCGCTGCAGTCGCCTACGCCGCGCTCGCGCCCGGGTCGACTTTCGGCACGCGGCAAGCGAACTTTTCGGATCGCGTCGGGGGCCTGACCGCGGCGACGCTGGATCTGGGCTACAACGGGGCCACCGTCGCCATCCAGGCCGGTAGCCTGGGCGATTCCCTCTACCAGGCGCACGTCGATTACCCCGGCAGCGATGATCCCCCGACTATCAGCCTTGACCACGAGAGCGGCACGCTGGAGATCCGCGAAGGTTCGAGCTTCGCGCCACTCCACCTGTTCGGTGCGGCACGGCGGCACGTCGCGATCTCGTTGAGCGATCGCATCCCCTGGACCATCAAGGTCAGTGGCGGCACCGCCAATGCCCACCTCGACCTGGGCCGCCTGCAACTGGCGAAGCTCGAGATCTCCGGCGGCGCCAGCCGGTTGGATGCCCGGTTGCCCAGCCCGAAAGGCACCGTCCTGATCGACATTTCCGGGGGCGTCAGCAATCTGACGCTGCGGGCGCCGGCCGGCGCAGCATGGCATGTAGCGGTGAGCGGAGGCATCAGCGGGCTGCGCATCAATGGCTCCTTCTACGCCGCCGTCGGCGGCGACTTCCAGCAGCAGAGTCCCGGTTACGCGGCGGCGTCCGACCGCTTCGACATCGAGATCAGCGGCGGCGCCTCGCACGTCGACGTCCGGACGGGCTGAGGCCGTCATGGCACACGCGGTGGTCCTGGCGCGCCACGGCGAAACGGAATGGAGCCGAACCCTGCGGCACACGGGACTGACCGACCTTCCCCTGACGGAGGAGGGACGGCGCCAGGCGACGGCCCTGGGCCCCGGGCTTCGGACTTCGAGCTTTTCGCTGGTGCTGACCAGCCCCCTGCAGCGGGCACTCGAGACCTGTCGTTTGGCGGGGTACGGCGACCTGGCGCAGCTGCGGCCCGACCTGGTCGAATGGGACTACGGCGGCTACGAAGGGCTGACCTCGAAGCAGATCGAAGAGATCCAGCCCAATTGGTCACTCTGGCGGGATGGCTGCCCCGGCGGTGAGACGGCGGCCGATGTCGGCCGGCGGGCCGACCGCGTGCTCGCCGAGGTCCGCCGCGTTGACGGCGACGTCCTTATCTTTTCCCACGGCCACATGCTCCGGGTGCTGGCCTCCCGCTGGCTGGGCGAGCCGCCCGCAGACGGCCGTTACTACGCGCTGCAGACCGCGACTCTGAGCACCCTCGGCTACGAGCACGATGCGGTGATCCGACAGTGGAACCTGCCACCCTCCTGAACTAACCCCACTCGCGTGCACCCGGGGTGATCTGCTACGGTGGCGAATAGGAGCCCGTGTTCGCGGCGTGAACTCAGGGAAGGAGGGAAGCATGATGGGACTGTTTTCGGCGCGCGATCGGCTGCCTCAGCCGGCGGGCGACAGGGCGCCCGTCCGACTCCACTTGCAAGAGACCCTGGCCCGGCTTGCCTATCGAATCGGCTCGTTTTCGGCCCATCTCGGGCAGGCGGCGCGAGGTGCCGTGGAGAACGTGGGCAAGGGGCTGACCGACGGGTTGGGCGAGGCGCAGCACGCGGCGGTTTCCGCCACGAACGATGCCCGCATCGTCGCCGTCTTGCTGCTCCTGGCAGCCGTCGCCCTTGCCTGGGAGATGGCGGCAAGTTTCCACGTGATATAGACACCGTTTATCGCACCAATCGCCAGAAACGATTGGCCTGATGATCATTTAGTTGATAACGTTGCACCCATGATCATGATGGAAGGGCGATTCACCCAGGCGACCAGCGACGACTATCAGTGCCTGGCGGAGACGGCGGAGTGCGGCTGCCCGGACGACTGCGAACGCGATCACGGGAACGAGTAAACCCAGGCTGATGTCCCGGGTTGCCGTGCCGCAAACGAGCAAGCTTGTCTCCAGCCCGCTGCTGCCGGAGGGATTCAAGCTGCCTGCCTCGCGCTTGGTCCATCCCAGCACCCGGATGCGCGAGCTGCTCGACAGCGAGCCGTTCCTCTTCGGGCCCGGGGTCTACGACCCGATGGGCGCTCAGCTCGTCATGTACTACGGCTTCAAGGCGGTCTACTTCAGCGGCTACTCCTTCGCCATCGGCCACCTGGGGACGACCGACATGGACCTCTACTCCAACGTCGAGATCGCCGACGCCGCCCGACGCACCGTCAGCGCCCTGCGCAAGTTCCAGCTGACGATGGCGGTGGGGGATCCGGAGAAGAGGGTGGCGCCCAGACACCTCGACATCCCGCCGGTGATCGTCGACATGGACGGCGGCTACGGCAACATCTTCAACGTCCAGCGCACCACCGAGCTCTATGTGACAGGGGGCGTTGCCGCGGCGCACATCGAAGACCAGGTGCTCCCCAAGCGCTGCGGCCACATCGGCGGCAAGGCGTTGATCCCGGTCAACGAGATGGTTGGCAAACTGCGGATGGCGCGCGCAGTGGCCGACGATCTGGGCAACCGCGACTTCGTCATCATCGCCCGGACCGACGGACTGAGCGCCGTCGACGCGCCCGAGCCGCTCCGCCACATGGAGCTGGCGGTCGACCGCGGACTCCGCTACCTCGACAGCGGCATTCCCGACCTGCTCTGGTGCGAGTTCCCGACGGCGGAGCGGGGCGCGGTGGAAACCTTCACCGAGCAGATC
>JALZAV010000145.1 GCA_030948145.1 Candidatus Dormiibacterota bacterium | reverse complement strand
TCAAGGAATTCGTGGACGTGATCAACGAGGACATCGCCGCCGGCCAGAACGTGGAAAAAACCTACAGCTTTGAGAAGGTGAGCCTTCGCCTCTTCCTGCCCAAGTTCAGCAGCCAGGCGTCGCGGCTAGTCGGGGTTAGCCTGACTGGAACGACCACCCTGACGAGCAGAGACTCAACCGGCCGCTTACTGTCGCAGACGACCGTTCCCTACTCGAAGAGCTGGGGGCTTACCGCCGGCCCGAACGGCGGGTCCGATGTCATCGTGAACAATTTCACCGACCTTAGCCCCGCCCCCTGATCCTTCGCCCTCAAGGTTAGGGCGAAGAGGGCGCCGGTTGATCATCCGGCGCCCTCCGATTCTGGTTAGTTCTGACCCGAGTTGTTGTTGTTGTCGTCTGAGTTGTCGCCGCTCGCCATCCGATCGCCGGTGCCGGCAAGCACGTTGCCAGGGTCTACTACGATGACCTTCCACTCGTTGCCGTGCTCCACGAGAACGAAGTTCACATGATTGCTCGGCCCACTGGTGGGCGTGTCGATGGCCGAGCCGGTGCAATCCGCATTCACGTGATACGTTCCGGTGAATGGTTCTGCCACGCCTCCGCTGAAGTTCGTGGTGGTGGTCCCGGATTCGTGCCCGCGGCCGTCGAACTGGATGACAACGAAGACCGCCGAATCACCGGCCTCGGCACCTCCCGGCGGTGCAAAGAAGCTGCCCTGATCAGCGAAATTGAAGCGCCCGTGCAAGCTGCGATTGGTGCAGTTGCTGATCGCCTGGCGGCTGATGTGTATGGTCAGGGCGACCCCGGGATCGGTGTCAATAAAGTTGATCTCCTGCCCGCCTTCGACCAGCGCGATATTGCCGTGATCGGTCCGGCCATTGCTGTTGACGATCGTCATCGTCCCGGTGCAATCCGGCTTAACCGTATAGCTGCCAGTGTATGTCAGCGTCTCGATCACTCCGTTCGTGCTCGCCCATTCCATTCCGGACAGGCCGCCGCGCCCGTTGAATACGGCGCGTCCGGTGCCGCCGATGTCGACAGCTTCCGTGAAATTGGGGCCGTTGACCTGCCCCTGGAAGGCGTAGCCATAGCCGCCCTTCAAGCTATGTAACCCGCACCCCTCTGCGGCCCGGGCGCCGCTCGAACTGCTGCCGGACGCGAGCGTCACGGTCAGCGCGAAGACCGCGCTTGTGGTCAAGGTAAACACGATAGATCGGCGCATCGGTTTCCACCTCCCCAAGAACACGACGCCGAGTGAACGCCTGCTGGCCGATCCTATGCCCGTATCTGGCGGAAGTCAAGTGCATCCCGGGCAGGAGGTCCGGGCCTCATCTTGCGATGTGTTCACGCTAGGCTGAACCGATGCGCGTCGCCATCTTGCTCTACCAGGGCTTCGACGAGCTGGACGCCATCGGCCCCTTCGAGGTCTTTCGCCATGCGGCGAACGCGGGTGCCGAGATCGACGTCACTTTGGTCACGCTGGACGGCGCACCGGAGGTCACCGCCTCCGGTGGATTGCGGGTTCGGCCGGACGGCGTGCTCAGCGGACAGCCCGACCTGGTGCTGATCCCCGGCGGTGGTTGGAGCAATCGGTCGGCGCAGGGAGCCTGGGCCGAGGTCAATCGTCGTGAGCTCCCCGCCCGGATCCGCCAGCTCAAAGAAGCCGGCAGCACGATCGCGACCGTTTGCACCGGCGGCATGATCGCCGCGCACGCGGGAATCGTCGCCGGACGGCCGGCCGTCACTCACCACACCGCGCTTGAGGATCTGCGAGCGACAGGTGCCCGGGTGATCAATGCCCGCGTGGTCGATGACGGTGACCTCCTGATGGCGGGCGGCGTGACGTCCGGCATCGATCTGGCGCTCTGGATCGTCGAACGGGAATTTGGCGCGGCGATCGCGGATGCCGTCACCGCCGAAATGGAGTTTCCGCGTTCACGCGACATCTGGAGACGCCAGCACTAGGGAGCCTGGGTAGCCCGACGGTGTTCCGCGTCCATCAGGGCATCGAAGACCGCCAGCAGCACCAGGTCGATGGCGAGATCAGTCAGGCCGCCGAGCTGCTGGTAATAGAAAACGAAGACGTCGGTCAGCAGGATCGTGCTCAGGATCGCGCGCTTGAACCAGCGCAGCGCATGCATGCGGGACATTGGCAGTCGGACCAGGCCGAGGATTGCCATGGCGCTCGAGATCCCGGTGGCGATCAGCAGGGGGAGTTGGGCGGGCACATCGGCGAGGTCCGCGCCATGAGTCAGGGTGAGGAAGGTGGTCACGAGGAGGCCGCCCATCAAGCGAAACAAGAGGATTGGGACCGCGATCCGCTCCGTCCAGGCCGAGCGGAGCCCGCGGTGGAGCGCGTGACGTCCCATCCGAAGCTGCCGGCGGAACGCGGTGCGCGGAAGGATGTCGGGGGGACGCGCCGCGAGCGTCTGCGCCGCGTTTCCCAGTAGGCTCGTGCCGGCTTTTCCGCTCGACCGTAGCCAGTGGAGGACGAGCTGCTTCTCCTTCGGATCGAGGTCATGAATCGCGGCATCCTGAAGAAGGAAGAGGGCGTTCGCCAGGTAGACGTCTTCGGTGGCCCGCCGATGGCGCTCGAAGGAGCGCAGGCGGATGAAGAGCAGGACGAAGAGGACGTAGATCAGCGCAATCGTCGGCCGGTAGAAATAGTTGTTGTCACTGGTGATGAACTTGCCCAGCTCGTCGATAAAGAGACCGAAGCCGAGCCCGCCGAGGATGGCGGCGATCCGCCGGATCCGCTGTCCCAGGTAGGCGAGCAGGAAGAGCAGCGCGGTCACCATCAGTCCGCCACCCCAGAGCATGTGGGCGATATGCAGCCCGCCTCCGCCGACCTTGGGGAAACCGGTCAGGTTGAGAAAGAAGCGGACCAGCAACAGCGACGCCACCGCTGACACGAGGAAGGTCTCCCGGAGCTCACCGGCCTGGAGGTTTCGGACGAAGAGCGGGTGGGGCTGGGCCATGGCGGCGGCCCACTCATCCTAGGAGATGGTAATGATGTACTGGACAGGAAGTGAGCCGATTGGCGGGGGGTGCGCATGGCAACGGAAGTAGCGGCGGGTAGCCCGGCGTGGGCTCGGCCGTATCGATCGGGCCGTTTGTGGGCGGTGGTGGTCACCGTGTTGCTTGCCCTAACGGTCCTCTATTTCCTCGTGTTGATCGTCATCATCACCTTCCCGGATCCGTTCTATGCCACCTTCGATCAAAACGCTCTCGACTGGGTAGTCAGGTTTGGAGATCTGCCATTGTTGGTCCTCGCTGCGGTGAGCTTCCTCGCCTGGTTTGCGCGCGCCTATCGAAACCTGCCAGCGCTCGGTGGCCAGAATCTTCAATGGTCACCTCGATCGGCGGTGCTCTGGTGGTTTGTTCCCCTGGCTAACCTGTTCATGCCCTATCGGATCATGGCCGAAATCTGGAAGGTCAGCAGTGAGGGCCGACATGCCCTCGCAGGGCGCGTGTTGCTCCTCGCCTGGTGGCTCACCTGGCTGGCCGCCCAGATTTTCGGAAACGCGACCCGTAACACGGACCAGAACTGGGTCGGCTATCTGGCTGCGCTCCTCGGAATCGCAGCCATTGCGTTGGCGCTCACGGTTATGTGGATGGTCCAGCTCCGGCAAAATGCGCTGGGGGATCCCCGTGTTCAGCCGGCGGCTCCCTTTCCGGGGCCGGCCTAGACCCGCAGAGCGGCCTGAACGCTGGACCCTGGCATGCCGTCAGGTCCAAAAAAGGTGTCCCATCAGCATCCCGATGGTCACCGCCACTACGTAGGTGAAGCGCGGGTAGCGACGCAACGCGGCGCGCACCTGGTTGGTGATCGGATCCTGGCCGTGCTCGACGGAGCGCGCCTCGCTCACCGCCATCACGAAGACGACGCCGGTAAAGGCGGTCGCGATCAAGGATAGGATGGCGGAGGCGCTGGCATGCATCTCAGGCCTCTCGATGGCGGCGGTGATGGGTTGGCGAGGTGGGACCGTGGGCCGGCCCCCAGAGAAAGTGGCCGACGACCAGGCCCAGCATCAGCGCCAGCAGGAAGGCCGGTCCAGGGAAGGCGTGAACCGCTGGGCGCACGACATCCGAGATCGGGGTATGGCCGCTAAAGAGGGCCCAGGTCTCGTACGAGAGCAGAAAGAAGATGCCGAGGACGAAGGCGGCGACGAGCCACG
>JALZAV010000053.1 GCA_030948145.1 Candidatus Dormiibacterota bacterium | reverse complement strand
CCCAGCCATTTTCAGGTCGTAGATGCCACTGAAGCGGCCTGAACACGTGCGCGAATCCTGGCTGGAGCCACTAAGCTGTGCTTTCGGACCAGCATGGCAGCGCAAGGTAGATTCTTGATGGCCTGGATCGGCGTCACGGTCGTGACGTTTGTCGCCGCGGGCGCCATCTCGCATTTCCCGGGTGGCGCCTCGATCGGATCGATCGACGGTGGCATCGAGCCGTGGGCTGTCGGCCTGGCATTCGGCGCGGTGGGCGGGCTCCTGATCGCGGGGGCACAATGGTTCGTGCTGCGAGGCCAGCTGCAGCACGCTTGGAGATGGGTACCGCTCACCGTGGTCGCCTTTGCGGTCATCCATGCAATGCGTGACGGGCTCGCCCTCGGCACGCCAGAGCTCCCGGTTGCGGTTCTCGATGGCCTGCTGATCGGTGCTGTGGCCTGGGCGGTCCTGGAGCCCCGGAAGGCCGCGGGCTGGACACTGGCAGCGACCTTAGGCTGGACGGTCGGCCTCTCGGCGGGCCTCGCCTTATCGCACGCTTTCGGGCTTGACCTCAGCTCGAATTACGCTCAGAACCACATGTTAATAGGCGGCGTAACCGGTGCGCTGTTCGCGGCAGCGACTGGCGTAGCGTGGAGGTGGGCCTTGGACCGTGCGCCGGCTCGAACCTGAATCTTCCTGGATCCCGATCGAAGCCATCGCTGCCAACGGAGCGCGGGCCGCGTATGAGTGACCGTTGTTTGCGGACCGGGTCTTACGCTTTGACCTCAAGAGCCACGTCGTGGCGCCCTGGTTTCGTCGGCGGGGGAAGCAGTTCAAGCGATCGGCTTCGATAGCCAGTGGCATTCAATCGTGAGCGTGAGCTCCGTCGACGGCGCTACGTCAACATCAGAGGAGCTCTGGTGCTTACCGCCCCGGGCGTAGGGAAGCAGATCTATTCCGGGCCAGGCGCGAATCCCCCCGATTTGTCGGGTTTGGTGCTCCGCTGGCAGATAGTCACGGCTTCTGGTTTGGGAGCAGGAAAGGAGTCTTCTTGTACACCCCCGATGGAAAGTTCCAAAAGGTCTCGACAGCAGTCGGTGAGGTGGCCAGTCGCTGTTCGTGATTCACTGGGTCGACACAGACTTGCGGGCGGGCTGGAAGCCATTCGAGTCTGAACGCGACCGTGGGACCAACATCGTCCACGATCGTTGCCAAATCTGACCCGTTGGCCCAGCCATCTCCTTCAGGCTAGAAGCGTTCTGGCCAGCGTGTCGCCAAGCCAGTCTTTGAAGCGGTCAGATGACCATCCCCGGTCGACGCGTAACAGGCGGTGAACCTCTGGGCTGGTTAGCGTCCAGACGATGGCGGCGGCTTCCTCGACACTGCGCTCACGGCGCAGGGGGCCATTCGCGCGCAGCCAACGCACCAGGGTCGTCATGTTGCGAAACCGCTCCTCCTGGATGTTCCCTCGGAGCGTCGAGATGTCTGGATCGATCGCGGCGGCGCTCCGCATGATGTCGTCAATCGGTCGTGAGCGCTCGATGGCATCGGTCACGCCCGCCACGAAGCGGGCCAGCTGGCGTCGCTGGTTGGGTTCACGACGCACCGATTGCGGCTCCGGCCGCTCCAACATAGCGATGGGTTGGTCGTCCCCCCCGACTTGCCGTTCCATCACACTGGAGAGAACCGCTCGCTTGGAACGGAAAACCGCGTAGACCGTATCAATCGCCACCCCGGCCTCCGCGGCGATCCTCTCGATCGTCGTCGCGGCGTACCCATACTCGCTGAACAAGCGATGCGCCGCATCGAGGATCCGAAGGCGGGTGCGTCGGGCCTGGTCCTGGCGGACTCCCGAAACGTAACGCCGCTGTGACTTGACAACAGGCACAGTATTAGCCTAGCATGACGGTATTAATCCGAGCCAGACTGTAACGAATGGTGAAAGGAGAGGGCGGGCAATGGCAGACGTCGCGACCAAGGGACAGGTGATCGTACGTCACAGCGACGAGGGAGAAGCCATCTGGGCTGTCGGTTCGCTCTTTATGGTGAAGCTCGCGGCTGAGGAATCGGGCGGCCCGCTCAGCGTGATGCAGGTGGTCGGCCTGCCGGGCGGCGCGACGCCGCTGCACACGCACCACGCGGAAGCAGAAGCCTTTTACCTTCTCGAGGGAGAAATGACCTACCAGGCTGGCGATGACGTCTTCGAGCTACGAACCGGGAGCTTCGTCTTCCTGCCAAAGGACATTCCGCATCGGTTCCGGATCCGAGGGACGACGCCAGCGAAATTCCTCGCGTTCGGCACCCCGGGCGGCGTTGAGCACCTCTACCGGGAGGTCGGGATTCCCGCTACTGAGCTCGCTCTGCCATCGCCCCCCACCCCGGAGGAGTTCGGGCGCTGGCCTGCCGCTGCGCCGAAGTACGGGCTGGAGTTGTTAGGGCCGCCGCTTCCCGAGTAACTCTGACAAAATGGCCAGGGCTTTGGCGGAAAGTCGAGAGTCGACGCGGCTAAAAGAGTTGCCAGACCTGACCAGTCGACCCAGCCATCGGCTTCGGCCCGACGGGCTCCGGTTGAGGCATGGTCAGGACACTGCCCGGTGGCACATACCTTCGCGTTCGCCTGCAGGGCGAGCCGCCAGCCATCTACGACAAGATCCCATCGACGTTGGAGCAGCTTGTTAAAGAGTCCGCTTTCGACGCGTCGAGGCCAACGATCGAGTTCTACCGCAGCCGGGACGTGATTGACCTACTGCTCCCGGTCCGATTTGCCGGCGTCACCAGCGACAACGATGTGCGGCACGGACCGCCTAGCTCTGGACCGGCTTTCCCCCGCTGACGAGCGCCTTCTCCGACTTCGGGTCGAAGAGATGGATGTGCTGAGTGTCCACCGCGATCTCAGCGGTCTGTCCCGCCTGCAGGTCCTCGCTGCGCGGATCCATTCGAGACGTGAGCGTCTTGCCGCCGAGGTTGAGGTAGACGAAGTTCTCGCTCCCCATGCTCTCGGTGACCTCGACCTTCGAGCGGACCTTGGGCATATCTTCCCGGCCAGGGAAGCGTGCATCCTTGAGGTCTTCGGGGCGGATTCCCATGACGACCTCCTGGCCCCGTTGCGCACCGGCATCCGATAACAGTCGCTCTGAGACCGGAATCTGGAAGCCTTCGCCCTGCAGCGCAGCCTGGCCGTTGCCGCCGATCTTGACCGGAAGGAAATTCATCGCCGGGCTGCCGATGAAACCGGCGACGAACATGTTGACCGGGTGGTGATAGAGCGTCGCCGGCGTATCGACCTGCTGCACAATGCCCTTGTCGAGGACCACGATGCGGTCACCCATGGTCATCGCCTCGACCTGGTCGTGGGTGACGTAGATGAAGGTCGTCTGGAGCCGCTGGTGCAGCTTGAGGATCTGCACGCGCGTCGCGACCCGTAGCTTGGCATCCAGGTTCGAGAGGGGCTCGTCCATCAGGAAGACCTGGGGCTGTCGCACGATAGCGCGTCCGAGCGCGACGCGCTGCCGCTGACCTCCCGACAGCGCCTTCGGCTTGCGGTCGAGATACGGCTCCAGGCCGAGAATGTCGGCCGCCTGGCGCACCCGCTTGTCGATTTCCGCCTTGGGGGTCTTGCGGAGCTTGAGGCCGAATGAGAGGTTGTCGTAGACCGTCATGTGGGGGTAAAGGGCGTAGGACTGGAAGACCATAGCGATATCACGGTCCTTGGGGGCGACGTCGTTGACCACCCGGTTCCCGATCGAGACTTTGCCGTCGGAGATCTCTTCGAGGCCTGCCAGCATCCGAAGCGCCGTGGACTTTCCCGAGCCCGATGGGCCGACCAGGACGACGAACTCCTTGTCCTTGATCTCGACGTTCATGTCGTTGATGACGACGTTGCCTGGGTAACGCTTGTATACGTGCTCGTAGGTGACCCCTGCCATGCGGCCAGTCTATGCCGGAAGCGCTTCAAAGGTCAATAGAGACTTGCCCGGTATCGTGACCTCGGCCGTATTGCGGCGGCGGGCCGGGTCGGCGGTCGCCTGCCGAGTTCCGCACCAATTGACAAACCTCGACGCCGTCCATAGACTCGCTCTGGGGCCTCACGGCGAGGCTTGCTTCGTTTGAATTGATCTGACCGGCGCTCTCGGGAGGAGTGAGGAGGCAAACCAAATGGGAAGGCTGACCCGAATTCTGGCTGCGATGGCCATTCTGGCTCTCGGAGTCACCGCGTGCGGCAACGGCACATCATCATCGGGGAAGATCGGCGGCACGGTCCACATCTTGGGCACCTGGAGTGGTGTCGAGAAGGATTCGTTCGATGCGGTAATGAAGCCGTTCACTGACCAGACCGGCATCAAGATTTCGTTCGAGGCGACCAAGGATCTCGACGCCATCCTGGAGACCAAAATCGCTGCCGGCAACCCGCCCGATGTCACGGCGGCCCCCGGCATCGGAACGTTGATCAAGCTGGCCAGGGCGGGCAAGGTCGTCACGCTCGACAGCAAACTCGATATGAGCCAGCTCAACGCGAACTACGGGACCGACTGGATCAATCTGGGGAAGATTGACGGCAAGCTCGTGACCCTCTACGCGTGGGCAGGGCTGAAGGGCCTTGTCTGGTACGACCCGAAAGCCTTCAAAGACAAGGGCTACCAGGTCCCGAAGACCTGGGACGAGTTGATGACGCTGCAGAACAAGATCAAGTCGGACGGCGGAAAGCCATGGTGTATCGCCATGGAGAGTCAAGCCGCGTCGGGCTGGCCCGGTAGTGACTGGGTCAAGGAGATTGTCCTGAGTCAGTCCGGAGCAAGCGTGTACGACAAGTGGTGGCAGGGCAAGCAGACGTGGACGTCGCCCGAGATCAAGCAGGCGTGGACGACGTGGGGCACGATCCTGGGATCCAATGACGCTAACGTCTACGGGGGCGCGCAGTACATGATCTCCACGACGTATCCCGACGGAGGTCAGGGCCTCTTTACCAGCCCGCCCAAGTGCTACATGTTCAACCAGGGCTCATTCGCCACCAGCTTCTTCGACGGCTATACCCCCAAGCCGACCGCCGGGACGGACTACGCCGTCTTCCCGCTGCCGGACGTAAGCAGCGCCAATGCGGGCGCTCATGTGCTCGCCGGCGATGCCTTCGTCGTGACCAAGGACACACCCCAAGCGATCGCGCTGTTGAAGTACCTGGCCACGGCCGAGGCGCAGGATATCTGGGTCAAGCGGGGCGGCGGCAAGATCGCGATCAACAAGCAGGTCAGCATTAGTGACTATCCAGATCCGATCGCGAAGTCACTGGCGCAAGTCGTGGTCAGCACCAAGATTGGCCGCTACGACGCGGGCGACCTGATGCCGAGCGACATGCGGAACGCCTACTGGTCAGGAATCCTCCAATTCGCGCAAAACCAGGGAAAGCTCGATTCGATCCTGGCCAACCTGGATAAGGTGCAGCAGACCGCCTATGCGGCACCGTAGCTAGACCAAGCGCCCGATGAGGTAACGGCATGGATGTCATCACGCTGTTGACAGTCCGGCTCCCGACGCTGCAGGTTGACTGGCAGACGCTGCTGACGGTCAACCTGCCCACACTGCTGGTCGTCATCATCGGCGTGCCCCTCGCCCTGGCAGGCTACATCGTGGGCGCTGACATTCTGGTTCGGCGGCTTCCGAAGAGGAGCCAGGCGTCGGTTCGCCCCTGGGTCTGGGTCGGGCCGGCGATCTTCTTTGTCAGCGTGATCCTCGTCTATCCGATGATGGGCACCATCATCCGAAGTTTCTTCGACCGCCATGGCGACAAGTTTGTCGCCCTGGACAACTTTCGCCGGGAGCTAAGCGACGGTGGGGTATTGATCACGCTGCGAAACAACGTTCTCTGGCTGGTTCTCTACACCGGGTTGGTGCTGATCTTAGGGCTGCTGCTTGCCGTGCTATCCGATCGAGTCCGTTATGAAAAGCCGGTCAAGTCCCTGATTTTCATGCCGATGGCCATCTCCTTCGTTGCGATGTCGATCATCTGGCAGTTCGTGTATTACTGGCGGCCGTCTGATGTCCCGCAGACGGGAATCCTCAACGCGATCGTGGTCAACATCTTCCATGGAACGGCACAGACCTGGGTTCAAGACACGCGATACAACAACTTCGCCCTGATCTTCATCGGGGTCTGGGGTGCCACGGGATTCGCCATGGTGATCCTGTCGGCGGCGCTGAAGGGCATCCCGGGGGAACTCCTGGAGGCCGCTCGGGTGGACGGCGCCACCGAGCTCACGATTTTCCGCCGGATCATCCTTCCGCTGATGATGCCGACCATCGTGGTGGTGGGCACCACCATGGTGATTTTCGCGCTCAAGGCCTTTGACGTTGTCTACGTGATGACCGCCGGAAACTACAACACCGACATCCTCGCCAGGCGGATGTACGCGGAACTGTACGCCGCTCAAAACCACGCCAGCGCGAGCGCGCTTGCCGTCGTGCTCCTGCTGGCGGTGGTCCCGGTCCTGATTTTCAACCTGCGCCAGTTCAGAGCGGTCGAGGCCAGGCGATGAGCGTCGCGACGGCGGCGCCGACCCCTCTCAAGGTGGCGCCCCCCCAACGCAAGGGCACACGATGGTCGGGGCGGCTTTCGTCACGGGTCGCGGGCGCCGGTGTGCAGGTAGCCCTGCTGGCGCTGACCCTGGTCTGGATCGTGCCCACGCTCGGGCTGCTGGTCAACTCACTCCGGCCTGGTGGAACGTTCAACACCAGCGGCTGGTGGACGGCCTTAGCACCGCCGTTCAATTTCACCCTCGACACCTATCGACACGTGCTGGGCACCAGCGAGCTCGCCCCCAGCTTCTTTAACAGCTTCATGATCGCGATTCCCGCCACCATCCTCCCGACGGCGATCGCGGCCTTCGCTGCGTATGCGTTTGCCTGGATGAAGTTCTGGGGTCGCGACTGGATCTTTCTGGCGCTGGTGGGGCTGCTCGCCGTGCCGTTGCAGCTGACATTCATCCCACTGCTCACGCTCGCCGTCCACTTCGGCCTGACGTCCGGCAATACCCTTCCGTTCGGCCTTAACGCCGGCTTCCTCGCGGTCTGGCTTGCCCACACCGGCTACGGTCTGCCCTTCGCCATTTACCTGCTGGCCAATTTTTTCCGGGTCCTGCCCCAGGACCTTTTCGAATCGGCCGAGATCGATGGGGCCGGGCCGGTGACGGTCTTCTTCCGCCTGGTGCTGCCGCTGTCGGTACCGGCGATCGCGTCCCTGGTCATCTTCCAGTTCCTCTGGGTCTGGAACGACCTCCTGGTCGCCTTGATTTACATCGGCGGCACGCCAGAAGTCGCCCCGCTGACGGTGACGCTGACCAACCTCGTCGGCTCCCTAAACCAGCACCTCGAGTACTTGACGGCGGCCGCGTTCATCTCGATGATCGTGCCCTTGATCGTTTTCTTCACGCTACAGCGCTACTTCGTTCGCGGAATCCTGGCCGGCTCCGTCAAGGGTTAACCGGACCCCGCCCCGGGTGGCGAGCTGACCACCGCCAACCGGCCTACCATTACGCCTGTGCCGGAGGGGAAACGCGTCGCCGTGGTCACCGGAGCCAGTTCGGGCTTTGGCGAGGCGACCGCGCGAGGCCTGGCCGCCGCCGGCTTCAGCCTGGTCGTCGGGGCTCGCCGGATGGACCGACTGGCGACGCTGGCAACTGAGATCGGGGCCCGGGCGCTTCACCTGGACGTGGTGGACCGGAGCAGCATCGACCAGTTCGTGCGGACCACCGAGGCCGAGTACGGCCAAATTGAACTCCTGGTCAACAACGCCGGCCTCGCCGCGGGGCTCGAGCCGGTCGCTGACGGCCGCGATGATGACTGGGTCCAGATGATGGAGACGAACGTGCTGGGAGTGCTGCGCATGACGCGCGCCTGCCTCCCCCTGCTGCGGAAGGCGCCCCGCGCCCACATCATCAATATCGGTTCGGTCGCCGGCTTCGAGGTCTATCCGGGCGGCGCCGGCTACAGCGCCAGCAAGCACGCGGTCCGGGCGATTTCCCGGACGCTCCGTCTGGAGCTGCTCGGGGAGCCGATCCGGGTAACCGAGATCGAGCCCGGCCTGGCCGAAACGGAATTCAGCCTGGTCCGCTTCAAGGGCGACCGCGAGCGGGCCGCCGCCCCCTACAAGGGGGTCAAGCCGCTGGTCGCCGCCGATGTCGCCGACTGCGTCGTCTGGGTGGTCACCCGGCCACCCCACGTCAACATCGATGAACTCGTGATCCGGCCAATTGCCCAGGCGACCACTCGCGATTACGCGCGCCGGCCATGAGCTTCGGGCTGACGCCTTTTCCACAGCGCATCCACATATTCACAGCGCCCTGGTGGCGCCAGGTGCCAATTATTTGACGCGGGGACAGGACACTGATATGATAGCCACGGTATCAACTTACCACTAAAGATACCGGGAGGTAATTCATGGCAGTCGTACACGAGCATGACGATGGCGACGGCGGCTCAAGCGCGGCGGTTGTAGCGATCTTCCTGATCGCCCTGATCGTGATTCTCGCAATCTTGTTCTATGGCTTCGCGGTTGGGCACTGGTTCGGCGTTGGTGGCGTGACCAACGTAAACGTCGGCAGTGGCGGGACGTCCGCGACCGCCGCGGCGAGCGCGGCGACATCCGTTTCGGCCTCGACCAGCCCGTAATTCGGCGTCGAGCACAAAACAAAAAGACCGGCGCGCTGCCGGTCTTTTTTTGTGCGATCGCGCGCTAGTTGGTGAAGTCTTCCACCATGTAGACGCGGCTGCCGCTGACATACATACCGACACCGATGTGACCGTAGTGCGGGCTGAGGATGTTCGCCTTGTGCTCCGGCGAATTCATCCACCAGGTGTTGAAGTAGCTGGCGAGGTTGGCGGACGGCTGGCCCGATTCCCAGATGATGTTCTCGCCCGCCCAACTGTAAGGCACCCCATAGCCGCGAAGCAGTTCGACCACCGCGAGCGTCGACGAGCCCGGCCGGTAGTGCGCGAAGTAGCCGTTTACCGCCATGTCCTGCGCGCGCGAGGTGGCGATCAGGTCGAGCGCCTGCGTTTCCCGCAGCGCCGGGAGTCCAGCCGCGGCGCGATCGCGGTTGACGAGCGCGACCTCCTGACCGACCGTACCGCCCGAGCTCACCAGGACAGTCGGAGCAACCTGGGCCGTCGGGGGCTGGGGCTTCGGCTTCGGCGTCACCGGCTTGACGACCCGATGTCGTACCACCGGATGCCAGGCAACACGGACCCGATAGCAGTGGCGCACATGATGACGCGTCGCACAGCGCCAGACCAGGTGCGAACCGCTGGCGGCAGCGGCCTCAATCGGTGCCGTGCTTAAGAGCAGGCCGGCGGTCACGACCACCGCTGCAAGCACTGAGCCGAAACGCGTAACGAGATGTGATGTCATCCAATCCTCCTTGGCGGGTACTGGCAGGTACAACCGCCCCCGCCACGACCGGTTTGCGCCACCAACGGATTACGGTCGGCATTGCGACATCTCCTTTTCCGTGTGGCGTTTCCCTGGTGTCCGCCCGAGGTGGAATGGCACGATCGCGTAACGACCCGCGCAAGGTCGCGCGCGCGCGGCGAGCGCGGCCTGCGCTAGGCTGACGCGGTGGTGGCAGGCTGCAGCCTGGTGATCCTGGCAGGTGGTCGCGGCCGGCGGATGGGGCGTGACAAGGCCACGCTGCCGGCCGGAGACGAGAGCCTGGTTCAGCGGATCGTCCGGCGTCTCAGGCCGGTGGTCGACCAGGTCATCGTGGCGGGCGGCCAGCCGGAGTCCGCGCCGATCGGCAGCGCAGTCGTCGCGGACGCGTATCCCGAGGCCGGGCCGCTGGCCGGCATACTGGCCGGCCTCCGCGCGGCACGCACCCCGTATGCCTGGGTGGTCGGCTGCGACCTGCCGGACGTCGAGCCGGGCCTGGGCCCATTCATGGTGCGCGCCATGGCAGGGGTTGACGCGGTCGTGCCACGGGTCGCAGGGGAGCCGCAGGGTGTTTGTGCGGTCTATGCGGTGACGCTGGCGCCGCGGATCGACGACCTGCTCCGGTCGGGCAAGCGAAGTGTCGGTGCTTTGCTTGAAACCTGCCGGATGCACGAGGTCGAGGAGGCCGAGCTGCGCCTGATCGACCCGGAGCTACGGTCCTTTCGCAACCTCAATACGCCAGCCGAGTATGAGACGTGGCTCAGCTCGTCGCGCCGCTGATCCGGTCGACGGCGGCGGCCAGCGCCACGGCATCAGTGGTGGGCGCCTGGCAGACGAAACGCTCGCACAGATAGGCGGTCGGACGGCCGCCGATGGCCGGTCGATCCTTCAGGATCGGGATGGATGGTTGGCCCTCGCCTGGACCTCCGGCCAGCAGGATGTTTGGCAGGTAGCGCCGGCGCAGCACGTCCAGAAGCGCGCGCCGATCCTCGGCCGGG
This sequence comes from Candidatus Dormiibacterota bacterium, assembly GCA_030948145.1. Taxonomy (GTDB): domain Bacteria; phylum Chloroflexota; class Dormibacteria; order CF-121; family CF-121; genus JALYYC01. Next base: position 4,343 of record JALZAV010000053.1, on the reverse strand, counting down.
CGCTCGCCGACGATGGCAACCTCGACCGGCCTGGCCAGCTCGAAATCAAGCGCGGCGAGCAGGCGCCCGAACGCCAACGGGACCCGCGCCGCAGTTGGCGCCAGCCGGGCCAGGGCGGTTCGGCCGCGCTCGACCCAGGAATCCTCGCCGAGTAACGCGCCCGCTCGGAGGAGGACGTCGATCGCCATTGAGGTCCCGGACGGGATCGCGTTGTCGGTGGCATCCTGCGGTCGCACGACCAGCGTTTCATGGTCGGCCGCGGTATCGAAGAACGCTTCGCGAACCGGATCCCAGAACGAGGCCATCATTTCCTCGACCAGTTCTTGCAGGCTATCGAGCCAGGTCGCATCCAGCGTCAGGGTGTAGGTGGCCAGCAGGCCGTCCGCGACGGCCGCCTGGTCCTCCAGGTATCCAGCGAGCGCCGCCCGGCCATCCTTGTAGCTCCGGAGCAGCCGCCGTCGCTGCGTCATGTGGCCGAGGAGGAAGCCGGCATTCCGCGTCGCCAGCTGCGCCAGGTCGGGCCGGTCGAGGACGCGGGCGGCGTCGGCAATGGCTCGCAGCATCAGGCCATTCCATCCCGCCACCACCTTCTCGTCGCGGTGGGGCCGGGCGCGCCGCGACCGAACCTCGAGTAGCCGCGCGCGGGCGCGGTCCATGACGGCGAGCGCCTCCTCGGTCACCGGGTGAAGGATGGTGCGCCCCTCGAAGTTGCCGGCGTCGGTGACAGCGAAAGCGGCGGCGATGGCCGCGGCCTCCACACTACCGAGCGCCTCCTGGAGCTGCCACGGTGACCAGAGGTAGAAGCGGCCCTCCTCGCCCTCGCTGTCAGCGTCGAGGCTGGCGTAGAACCCGCCGTCGGGTGACGTCATCTCCCTGCTGACGAAGTCGAGCGTCTCCAGAACGATCCGTTTGAAGACCGGCTCCCCGGTCCGCTGCCAGGCGTCCAGGTAGGCCCGCGCCAAAAGGGCGTTGTCGTAGAGCATTTTTTCGAAGTGCGGCACGAGCCACCGGTCGTCGACGGCATAGCGGTGGAAGCCGCCACCCAGCTGGTCGTAGATGCCGCCGGCGGCCATTGCTCGCAGGCTGTGGACGGCCATCGCCAGGGCCGGCTCGTCGCCAGTGCGGTGATTCGTTCTTAGCAGAAAGTCGATCAGCATCGGCTGCGGAAACTTCGGCGCGCCACCGAAGCCGCCGTGCGTGTGGTCGTAATCGCGTTGCAGCCGCTGGTAGGCATCGTCAAGCAGCCCGGCGTTGAGTGCTTCCGGAGCCGCGACCGGCGCCGCGCGCGTCAGAAACGTGCGAACCTGCGCGGCGGTCTCCAACACCTCGGCCCGACGCAGTGTGAAGGCCTCGAGGACCGCGGTCAGGACGCGGCGGAAGGACGGCATGCCATGGCGTTCGGTGGGCGGGAAGTAGGTCCCGCCGAAAAAGGGGGTCCCATCCGGAAGGAGAAAGACGGTCATCGGCCAGCCTCCCGACCCGGTCATGCCCTGAACCGCGCGCATGTAGACCTGGTCGAGGTCCGGTCGCTCCTCGCGGTCGACCTTGATGCAGACGAACGAGCGGTTCATCTGCGCGGCCACCTGCGGGTCCATAAATGACTCGCGCGCCATCACGTGACACCAGTGACAGGCGCTGTAGCCGATGCTCAGGAGGATCGGTCGCTGCTCGGCGCGCGCTCGCTCCAGTGCCTCCGGTCCCCAGGGATACCAGTCGACCGGGTTCTCGGCATGTTCCAGCAGGTAGGGGCTCGTCTCGTGCGCCAGCCGGTTCGTCACGGCCGGCGAGCGGGCAGCCCAGCGGGCCGGCGGCCACCGTGGGCATAGGCGACGGCGGTTTCCGCCGCCTTCCTGGGCCGGGTACCCCGGGCCAGTTCGACCCAGAACGCCGCCGGCCCGGCGTAACGATCGCGCGGCTGATGGACGCCGGTCGTGCGGCAGCGATGGGCGCGCGCCCCGTCCCGAAGCCAGACCGTCCCGTCGTCGGCAGCCAGGTAGATCAGTCGCGGTCCGAGCTCGGACAGTCGCCGGAGCGCCTCCCGTGGCGCGAGCGAGGCGTTAAAGAGGACCGCGGCATCCGGCTGGGAGAGCGCCAGCGTCTGGGCGAGGGCGAGTGCCGGCTCCACCAGGCGCGCGGTCATTCGCGCATTCGTCTGCCAGAGCTGCTCGGCGGGGAGGAAGAGCGCGGCCGCAGCCTGGCGTGAGGTAGCCGTGCGCAGCGCGCCCAAGGCGGCCGAGCGGGATGGCTCGACGCAGAGGCTGTATCCGGATACGACCACCAGCTTCGCCGGCGCGGCGGAGGGTGAGGGGAGCTCGTCGAGGCGAAGCGTGGCGTCGGCGCCCCGGTCGATCCGCCAGGCTGTCGGTTGGCCCACCCGATCGTGATAGGCGGTCGTCCTGACGCCCGCCGCCCGATGGACCCAGCGCACGTCGATTGTTGTCCTGCGCAGCAATTCCTGGGTGCGCCGCCCGGGATCATCGTCCCCGACCTTCGCCACCAGCGCGACCTGCGCTCCCAGCGCCGCCGCATGCAACGCGAGGCGGGCGGCCGCCCCTCCGAGGACGGGATCGGCGTTGGTGGCGCTACTCTGAAGACCCAGGTCTCCGACCGCGAGCCAGTCGAAGATCCCTGACATCGGCGTCATGATAGTTACTTCCAGTCACGGTGTCGGGCTCCACTAGCGGCACCAGTACCGGTACTACAACCGGTACCACTACCGTGGCGGTCGGCACCTTGCCGGCGGGCTCGTGACGTGTCGCCGGGGCCGGTACCGACGCCGCTGCGATCCGACTTGGGGCGGCGTGCGTGGCACGGGGCGCGGTCACCGCCAGGCGGGGAGTGACGGCTGCCCCGCGCTCGCGCTCACCCAGGACGGCCTCAGGATTGCCGGAAAACGGGGAAGCGGCGTCCTGCAGCTCGAGGGTCGGGGTGCTCAGGGAGAGGTTGAACTGGCGGCTGGCTGGTGAACCCAGCGTCAGGGAGGTCAACTGATAGCTGGCGAGCGCGGCACCCAGAAGCAACAGGGTTCCGGCCGATGCGCCGGTCGCCCGCAGCCGGGCTCGTGTCGTCTCAAAGTCCATGCTCGCCATGCTAGAAGCGGCACCTTTCGGTCCAGTAGGCCATTTGACCTATTGACGGGTGCCACCTGGCCCCCGGCCCGCGCTGTAACGCCCCCATGGCATGGCTGGCGCAGGGCCGCGACGACCGGTTGGTGTCGCCCACACCTCTCGTTGCGTGGGTATGGGCGGGGATCTGCGGCGGTGGGTGGTCGTCGTGCTGGTCTGTGCCGTCCTGCTGCCGGCGTCGTCGGCGCCGGTGCTGCGGCCTCAGCCGGCGATGACGGTCGGATTCATCGTCGATACACCGGCGGCTAGCCCTTCGCCAGTTGCGACAGGTACGGCTGGATCCGCGACCACGGGATCGGATGCGTCGGGATTCCCGCCTGGCTCAGGTAGCGGTCGCGAAGCCCGCTGACGTCGGGATATCCATGGACGTAATAGATGGTGCGGATTCCCGCGCTGATCAGCAGTTTGACGCATTCAATGCAGGGGAAATTCGTGCAGAAGATGTCGGCGCCGGCGGTTGACGACCCCCGGTAGGCGCTCTGTGCCAGGGCGTTGGCCTCGGCATGGGCGCAGTACTTCAAGGAGAGGTCGGCGCCGCTGATCCCGCCGACACATGGGCATGGCCGGGGGAACTCCTCCGGGTGCCAGGTCCCCTTGGGCGTGCCGTTGTAGCCGGTCGCGATCACATGCCCGTCGCGGACGATGACGCAGCCGACACGGCGGCTCAGGCAGGTCGATCGCATCGCCGCCGCAAAGGCGAGGATCATCGCATAGGAGGATTTATCGGGCCGGCCCTGCTGCGCCGCCGCATGAGCCTCGGCGGCGTCGGGATTGGGGGCGGCGCGGCGGGCGCGGCGCGCTGCTGGCCTCGATGGCCGGGTGGTCACGCAAGGATGTTACCCGCTGCGGCGGGCACCCTCGCGATGGGAAAGATCAGCTGGCTTTTTGAATCCGCGTGATCGTCGTCCCGCAGTGGGCACAGGTGCCGATCCTCGCCCAGTGGCCTGACCGCAGTGCCGACGTCGTGGCACGGAGGTCGACCGCGCAGTGGCACTGGTAGCAGAAGGTCAACTGGGCCGGTGTGCGGGTGGCGTGGGCGACCGCGGGGTTCGTGAAGCGCAGCGAGAGGATGTTCCCTAGCTCGTGCATGTCTCTACTCTCCGTAACGTCACCCTCCGCCTCCCCTGTTCGGGCCAGGGCGCGACGATCGAGTAACGCTTTCTCTGTCTTGCGGTCAGCCTTGCGGATGCGGCGACTTGACGGGACCGCACCGCCCGC
>JALZAV010000144.1 GCA_030948145.1 Candidatus Dormiibacterota bacterium | reverse complement strand
CCCCGAGACTCTATGCAGCCCTGTACCCGATTGCATTTGCCGGCCTAAAGCTCGAAGGTTTCGATCTGGTGATTAGTCTGACATCTTCGTTCGCGCAAGGTATCCACACTAACGGCTCGGGCTTGCATGTCTGCTACTGTCACAGCCCTGCGAATTTCGTCTGGCGGCCGCAAGCTTACTTCCTGAATCCCGCAGCGCGGATTATCGCGGCTCCTCTCAGACTCTGGCTAAAGACGTGGGATCGCTGGGCGGCGAAACAACCGGACATTTATGTTGCTACAGGGCGCTCCGTGGCTGACCGCGTGAAACGTTTCTATCACCGGGACGCGGCGATCATCGCACCGCCCGTGGATCGCAGGTGGTTCACGCGCCACAAGGACGACGAATTCTACCTTGTAGCGGCTCGGCTGGTGCCGCACAAACGCGTGGAGCTGGCCATCAAGGCGTGCGACCGTTTGGGGGCACCTCTCGTCGTAGTTGGTAGCGGGCGCAGCGAGACTCGGTTGAGGAGAATTGCGGGATCTCAGGTCTCCTTTGCTGGACATGTAGCTGACGACGAACTGCGCGACCTGTACTCACGAGCGCGTGCGGTGCTCGTTCCGAGTGAAGAGGAGTTTGGCCTGGTCGCGCTGGAGGCCCAGGCGGCGGGGACTCCAGTGATCGCATTCGACCTGGGAGGCGCTACCGAAACCGTGGTTGACGGTGTGACCGGGATCCGTTTCACTCCGCAGACAGTAGACGGGCTAGTCGAGGCTATCAAGCGCTTCGAAGAGCACACGTGGGACCGCGCCGCGATCCAGGAGAACGCCGCCCGGTTTGACGAGGGCCGTTTTCGGCGGGAATTGCTGGCTCTAATCGAGCGGAACATGTTGCAGCCGGCAAAGTATTCATTGGAGGCCGGGGGGGCCTAGCCCTCTCCGCTCGAACGGCTTGAACCTGATTTTCGTCGGGTTTCTCCCCCCCGACTCCCATAGCGCAGAAGAGAGAACTTTTGCGGAACTCCTCTCCGCGTTCTTTACGCGGACGGTCGTCTTCCAGGGCATCGGCGTCAAAGGCTTAGACCTCCGGCACCTGAAGGCCCTCCCATCGCGGCTGGCGAAAAGGCACCTTCGAGTCGCCTCGTCACGAGTCAGTACGGGAATACTCCCGGTGTTGCCGATACGGCGAGGGCAGGCCGTGAGGCTGAGTGCCCTGATGATCCGGCGGCGACTGACGAGTCTCACCAGAGGGAGATTCGACGAATGGGTGTTTTGGACGCGCTTTCCATCGCCCGAGCTTATCGAAGCGATCCGCGGACTCTCGTTCAATCGCGTCATCTATGAGCCCGTCGATCGCTACGCCGTGGGTGCCTGGTTCTCGCTGGATGAGCGCAAGCGAATCGCGGCGGCAGAAGCCGAGATCGTTCACCGGGCCATAGTCGTGACGACCACCGCGGGCCTCGCGAAACGGTTCGAGCACGCTTGCGGGGGCAGCTACTCGTTGCCACTGGGCAAGGACTTGCGGTTGAAGGCGCGGGTCTCCGGCAGAACAGCCCACGTACGACGGCCGCGCCTTGCTGTTGTCGGTTCCCTTGACTGGCTCGCCGACGAAACGCTCCTTGTCGACCTTGTGACGCAACGGCCGGAGTGGCAACTGGTGCTCGCCGGTCCTCGCGATCCTGCCTGGGGGCGGCGGCTGGAAGGCCTGCCCAATGTTCACTGGCTCGGCAAGGTGACCCCCGAAGAAGCGCGAGGAGTTATCGCCGATTGCGACGTGGCCCTCAACCCATGCGTGCTCAATGAATGGACGGAATTCGCCATTCCCGTGAAGATCTTTGATTACCTCGCCGAGGGACGGCCCGTCGTCAGTACGCCAATGGCCGAGCTCGACATCTTTCGGGACGTGATTGAGATGGCGCCCAAGGCCCAATTCGTTCAAGCAGTCGAACGTGCACTCCGAGCCGACGGGCTCGAGGTGGCTGCGCGACGCCGCGCGGCATCGGAGCGCTTCACCTTACAAGAGCGTGCTCGCGCAGCATTCGAGCTGGTAAGCCGAGCTCCAGTTGAGGCGAGTAGCCGACGCCCGGGGTAGCGCTGCTCTATCACGCGGTGATGGAGGTTCCGGTGGGATGCGACGACATAGAACGGGATCTGTTTGTCAGCCCCGAACAATTCGCGAGGCAAATGGCGGACCTCGCTCGCCGGGGATTCAGGTCAATTCGGCTGGAGCAGTTGCTCGAGGCACCACAGCGCAGCGTCTTGATCACGTTCGACGACGCCTATGCGCATGTGGCTAAGGTGGTGACACCTATCCTGGCGGAATACGGGTTCGCTGCGGTCATGTTCGCGCCCGGGTCTTACCTGGGCGGGCGCAATGAGTGGGACGCTGACAAGCATCCCCGCCTGGCGGCCCTTGATATCGCAACTCCGGCCGAGATCCGTTTAATGGCAGAAGGTCCCTGGGAGATTGCCAGCCATGGCTGGCGGCACATCGATCTTCGCGCTCTTCAGTCAGAGGACCGGCGCTGTGAGTTGGAGATGGCCCGAGAGCGGCTCTCGGATATGGCAGGCAAACCGGTCCGGGCGCTGGCCTACCCCTTTGGGCTGTCGAATGAAAGGGTTCGCCAGGACGCACGGCAGGTGGGATACAGCGTGGCCTTCAGCGCGGGCCCCGGCCCTTTAAACGATCGATACCAGCTTCCGCGTCACCAGGTAAAGGGCAGCGACACACTTGGCGTGTTCCGAATGAAGACGTCCAGCTGGTTCGACCGCCTCTATCGAGTCCAACGGCTAACGCCTGGCTGGGCAAAAGCACGGGCGCGCGCGGTCGTCGGCCGGGCGGGGGCACGGTGACGGCTCCGGTCTCGGTCGTGATCATCACCAAGAATGAGGAGAGAAACATCGAACGCTGCCTGAAAAGCGTCGAGTGGGCCGCGGAAACGATCGTCGTCGATGCCCACAGCGATGACCAAACACGGGCCAAGGCTGCAGGGCTAGGAGCGCGAGTCTTCGAACGTGACTGGCCCGGTTACGCCGCCCAGAAGAACTTCGGCGTCCGGGAGTCCACCAACCAGTGGGTGCTGAACGTAGATGCAGACGAACAGGTGACGCCGGAACTGGCGGACGAAATTTGCGATGCCGTTCGGCAAGGCGTCCACAAGGCCTATCGCGTGCTCATCCCGACCTATTTCATGGGGCGCCCGCTCAAACACTACGGGCGGGCGCCTCGCGACCCTGGCCACATCCGGCTCTTCCGCAAGGACTCAGCACACTTCGACAATCGCCTGGTCCACGAGGTGGTCGAGGTGGACGGCAGCGTCGGGTGGCTGAAGGCGCCGATCCTACACTTCTGCTACCCGAACCTGGGGACGTACTGGCGGAAGATTCACGCGTATGCGGGCCTCGAGGCCCGCGAGCGCGCGAACGGATCTCAGAAGCGCGGCAACCGGTGGTTTCGGGCCCTGGCAAAGCTCGGCTGGATGCTGGTCTGGAGGCGGGGCCTGCTGGACGGTCCGGCCGCATGGATCTGGATCGCCGGGCAGGCCTACGAAGAGTGGCTCGCGACCGGGCAGGCCGTCCGGCTTCGCCGACTGTCCGGAACGAAGCGAGCCCCGGCCTGACGTGAGGATGACGAGGCGCGGCTTCCTTCTCGGGTGCGTTGGTATCGCTGCAGCAGCGACGCCCGTCGGCTTCTACGGCGCTGTCTACGAGCCAAACGACATCGAGATCGTTCGCCGCAAGGTGGCCATCTCGAAGCTGGCATCACGCCTCGATGGCATCACGGCTGTGCAGATCTCGGACTTGCACCTGTCGGGGAACGGCGATATGCATGCGCACATGGTCGATCAGGTCCGGAAACTGAAGCCGGACACGATCCTGTTCACGGGAGACCTCATCGATGACCAGTCGGCGATCGGCGACGCGATCGACATTTTCCGGAACTGGGAGCCGCCGGCGGGCATCTGGGCCGTGCCAGGGAACTGGGATCATACGGCGACAGCCGACACGATCGACGTGCTGGTGAGTCGCCTGAAGTCGGCCAAAGTCCGGTTCCTGGTCAACGAGAGCGCTCAGCTTGAAGACGGCCTGTGGATCGCCGGCGTCGATGACCCGTCGAGCTCGCTCGAGGACGTGGCCGCGGCCATCGGCAGCATCCCTGCGGGCGCGCCACGGATCCTTCTGGCGCATTCGCCCGACATCGTCACCAGCCTGCAGG
>JALZAV010000143.1 GCA_030948145.1 Candidatus Dormiibacterota bacterium | reverse complement strand
TCGCCGCCGAGAGCGCCCAGTTCGGGCAGCCGGAGGTGAAAATCGGGATCATCCCGGGTGCAGGCGGCACCCAACGCTGGGCGCGGGCGGCCGGCAAGGCGCGCGCGATGGAGGCGGTACTGATCGGAGACCCGGTGCGCGCGGTGGATGCCGAGCGCATGGGCCTGGTCAATCGGGTGGTGCCGGACGGCGCCCAGCTCGAGGAGGCAAAACGGCTTGGTCGCCTGATCGCGGCGCGGCCGCCGCTGGCGGTGCGGCTGGCCAAGGAGGCGGTCAACCAGTCGGCCGAGGTCCCGCTCAGCGCGGGCCTCGAGCTGGAGCGAAAGCTCTTCTACCTGCTGTTCGCCTCCGAGGACAAGAAGGAGGGCATGCGAGCCTTTTTGGAAAAACGCGCCGGGCGCTTCACCGGTCGATGAGCGACGTGCTGCTCGAGGAGCGCTCCGGACGGGTCCTGACGCTCACCATGAACCGGCCCGACGCGCTGAATGCCCTCAACCAGGAGTCGACCCGCGCCTTGCGCAAGGCGTTCGAGGCGGCGTCGCGCGACGACCAGGTCGGCTGCGTCATCCTGACCGGGTCGGGGCGCGCCTTCTGCACCGGCGCCGACCTGCGCGAGGTGAGCGGCCGCTACGACGCCGGAGACACGAGCCTGGGCGACGACCTGCGACAGAACTATTCCCCGCTGGTCAGGGCCATCCGTGGTTGTGCCAAGCCCGTGATCGCGGCGATCAATGGAACCGCCGCCGGCGCGGGGTTGAGCCTGGCGCTCGCCTGCGATCTTCGAGTTGCCGCCGCGACGGCGCAGCTGATCGTGGTCTTCATTCGCGTCGGCCTGGTTCCCGACGCGGGCAGCATCTTCTTCCTAACCCGCATCTTCGGACTGAGCAAGGCGACCGAGATGGCGCTGACGGGCGAGCCGATGACGGCCGATGAGGCGTACCGTCTGGGTGCTCTCGCCGCGGTCGTGCCGCCCGAGCAGTTGCCGGCGGCGGCGATGGAGCTCGCCACCCGGCTCGCCGCCGGGCCGGTGAAGACCTACCGGCTGATCAAGCGTGGCCTCGACCGGTCACTCGACCTCGATCTTGATCAGACCCTGGAGCTCGAGTCGCACCTGCAGACGCTCGCGGCACAGACCCCGGACCACCGCGAAGCGGTGAAGGCCTTCCTGGAGAAACGCAAGCCGGTCTTCAGAGGCTAAGTCACACACTGAACCCCCGTGCCGGAAGAAAGGATCAGGCGCCGCGTGGCCGGAGCGCAGCGAAGGCTCGGCTCTGCCGACGGCGCCGCTAAGGGAAGAAACCGGCAGGGTTTCTTCCCTTAGATGAAAAAAAGAGCGGCGCCGTCAGGCGCCGCTCTCTTCTAAGTCAAATGTTGCCATGGGCACCACCTCCGTTTTCTTACGGACGAATCTTATCAGGTGGCGCCGCGGCTGCGATCCTCCCGAAGCTCCCGGCCGACCGTGATCGAATGCACCCCCGGAACGCTCCGCACCTGCTTGACGATATCCGTAGTCGTCACGCTTAGTGGCAGCTCCAGCTCGAGATCAAGGCGATCTTCACCCGACGGCGTCTCCTGGAAGCGCACCGACTGGGCCGCGGCTCCGATCTTTCTTAGCGCAGCCGTCACCTGTTCGACGCCGGTTTCCGATCGAGGGATGAGCAGGGATAACGTCGCCTCGTCCGGCCGCTTGAAGAGCCGGCGCTCGATCGGCTTCAGGACCATCAGCACGGCAAGCACCAGCAAGGTGGTGAACGCCGCCTCGAAGTATTGCGCCGTTGCGGCGGCCATTCCCACCGCCGCCGTCGCCCAGATCGTCGCCGCGGTGGTGAGCCCCCGCACCAGGTCCTTGCGCAAAAAGATGGTTCCGGCCCCGAGAAAGCCGATCCCGGTCACGATCTGGGCGGCCACCCGCGATGGGTCGGTGTGGTCGAAACCGTAGGCGCTCAACAGCGTGAAGAGGCAGGAGCCGAGGGAGACCATCGTGACGGTACGCAGGCCGGCCGCCCGCTCCTGCCGTTCGCGCTCCAGGCCGATCGCTCCCCCGAGGATCAGCGCCACGAGGAGGCGGATCATCAGGTCGAGCGCATTCGGCACGGCGCTATGCTACGCCGCGCCGGGTTTGTAGGTTAAGCCGCGGTAAACAGGTCGCTCGAAAAGTCGTCCGCGTCGGAATCGGCCGAGGCACCGAGACGTTGCATGAAGACGGCCTCCTCGATCCCGTAGAGAGCATCCATCAGCTTGGGGATCGCGACCTTGACCTTCACGTTGGCCAGGTAGTCGCCGACGGCCGGCGTCGGGGCGACCAGGCTGACGATCTCCTCGAGGCGCGGCTCGTATGCGAGCGGGACCCGCTTCATCCCCTTGAGGTTCAACTCCTCCAGCTCCTGGAGTAACCGGTCGATCAGCCGGACCGGCTTTCGAAGCTCGAGTTCCCTGGCCCGGGCCTCGCGCTGGCGGCGCTCCGCGTCGCGAATCGTGGCATTCGTTTGCGCTAGTAGTCCTGTCACTTCCATTTCCTCGTTACTAACAATCCCGGTTCACCGACAAAAACCCGGCGCCATTGGGCTTTATTCCGGGCGGCCGATTTAGACTTCCGTTGCTATGCCTTTGCTGCGGGTGGAGAACCTTCGGATCTCCTTCGGCGCCACCGACGTCCTGAAGGACCTCGGCTTCCAGGTCGAACCGCGGCAGCGGGTGGGGATCGTCGGCGCCAACGGGAGTGGAAAGTCGAGCGTCCTGAAGGCGATCTCCGGCGAGCTGATCCCGACGCGGGGCTCGATCGTGCTCGCCCCACGGACGAGGGCTGCCTATCTCGCCCAGGAGCTGGAAGCGGGCCCGCATGAGAGTGTCTACGCCGACGCGCTACACAGCCGCCCGGACATCATCCGCCTCCGGCAGCGCCTCGAGGAGTTGCAGGTGGCGATGGCGGCGCCGGCCTCCGACCGGATGACGGCGCTGCTCGAGGAGTACGGCGACGTCCAGCACGAGTACGAACGCCTCGACGGCTACGCCTACGACAACCGGGTCGCCGAGGTCCTCCACGGGGTCGGCCTGACGGAGGCCGACCAGGCGCTCACGCCGAGCGCCCTGAGCGGAGGGCAGCGGCGGCGACTCGCGCTCGCCAAGCTGCTGCTGCAGGACGCCGACCTGATCCTGCTCGACGAACCCACCAACCACCTCGACCTGGAAGCGATCGAATGGCTCGAGGGATTTCTCCGGCTTTCGCACGCCGGCATGCTGGTCGTCTCGCACGACCGCCGCTTTCTCGAGCACGTAACCGATGCCATCCTCGAGTTCCAGGCGGGCGCCGGCGAGTGGTACCCGGGGAACTACAGCCAGTACGTCCGGCTTCGACGCGAGCGGCGCGCGCTCCGCCAGAAGGAGTACGACGCGCAGCGGGAATACATCGAACGGACGGAGGAATTCATTCGCCGCTACAAGGCCGGCCAGCGCGCGCGGGAGGCGCGCGGCCGCCAGACCAAGCTGGACAGGCTGGCGCGCGTCGCGCCGCCGGCCAACGACCAGCAGATCAAGATCCGCCTCAAGGCGTCGACGACCAGCGACCTCATCTATCAGAGCGAGGGTCTGCGGATCGGGTATGGCGGCAAGGAACTCCTGAAAGTCCCCGCCTTCAACATCTCGGCTCAGGAGCGGGTCGCGATCATGGGTCCGAACGGCTCGGGCAAGACCAGCATCCTCAAAGTGCTGCTCGGCGAGCTGAAACCGCTCGAAGGGCGCGTCAAGGTCGGCCCGCGGGTCACCATGCGCTACTACGACCAGCACCTCGCGGACCTCGACCCCAACAAGACCGTGCTCAAGGAACTGCAGGACGCCTTCGGACTGCCGGAGGAGACGCTACGCACCTTCCTCGGGCGATTGCTCTTCAGTGGGGACGACGCCTTCAAGGAGATCCGCACGCTCAGTGGGGGCGAGAAGAGCCGGGTGGCGCTGGCCAAGTTGATGCTCGACGATGCCGGCCTGCTGCTACTGGACGAACCCACCAACCACCTGGACATCCCGGCGCAGGAGATGCTGGAGGAGGCGCTGCTCGAGTTCGAAGGCACGATCGTCTTCGTCTCCCACGACCGATATTTCATCGACGCGATCGCGACCCGGCTCTGGAGCGTCGAAGGTGGCATGGTGACGACGCATCTCGGCAACTACACGGATTTCGAGCGACGGCGACAGCGAGCCGCGGCGCGGGACGCGGCTCC
>JALZAV010000142.1 GCA_030948145.1 Candidatus Dormiibacterota bacterium | reverse complement strand
ATGCTACGACCGCGAAGGATGAGGCCCGCCGTATGGCAAACCGTGCCAGCCTTGTGACTGAAAACGAGGACGGCTCCAGGGGGCTTGGAAACCGTCCTCGTGGTCGCTTGCGCTGCGTACGCTGCGGGCGCTAGGCGCTCTGGAAGAACGCGGCGGGCGTCGGTTGTGGCCGCGGCAGGCCCTTGCGGAAGCCGAAGCCGCGGTCGGTGCGGGCGAGCATGGCGTCCGCCTGCGCCTGCGTGATCGTCCCCGCCTTGACGGCCTTGTCGAGCACACCCCTGGCCGCGGACTTGATCGCGGCTTTCACGGTCGCATCCGTGACGTTGGCCGCCTTTTCGAGGTCTGCCAGCGTCTTGCCCGCCTTGAGCTGCGCCTGCAGGTCCGCCGCACTCAGATGCAGCGCGCTGGCGACGGCATTCATCTCAGCCGTCCGCAGATCACGGCCTAAGCTCCGATCGCCGCCGAAACCCTTCCCAAACGGCCTGATGGCGCCCAGCCCGTTGCCGGCACTGATCTGCGCCTTCATCGCGTCCGCCTGGGCCTGTGTGATCTTGCCGTCCTTGAGCATCTGGTCGACGGTCTGCGATTGCGCCTGCTTCAGCGCGTCCTGAGTCTGCGCCGGGGTGAGATGCAGGATGCCGGCCAGCTTGTTGACGAAGACCTGCGCGTAGTTGGTCGATCCACTCGCCGACGGCGACGGCGTAGCCGCGACAGCCCCCACGCCGATCGCGAGCGCGGCGGCACCGGCGAGCGGGAAGGCGATCATCCGGTTGACCTTCATATGAATGGCTTCAGCTCCTTGGGTAACGTTGTGCCTTCCATGATCGCGTGCGAGGATGAAAACGTCATGAGAAACGAGCATGAATCGGCTGAGAACGTTGAGTTGAGGAGGTTTTACGTGGAGAACTGGCCCTACCTGTTGCTGATCATCGCCGGTGGCGTCGCCCTGCCAATCCAGGCCGGGGTGAACGCCCAGCTCGCCGGCCGGACCGGCGACGCGATCCGAGCGGCCATGATCTCCTTCCTTGTCGGTGCCGTGGCGCTGACGCTGCTGGCCCTTATCCCCGGTCGTCGTCCGTGGCCGAGCCCCGGGACGATCCTGCAGATACCCTGGTGGCTCTCGATTGGCGGGCTGCTCGGCGGCATGTACGTCGTCTTCACCGTCGTCTCCGCGCCGAAACTGGGCGCGGCCACGCTGGTGGCGGCCGGCGTCACCGGCCAGGCCCTCGCCTCCGTCGTCCTGGACAACTTCGGCCTGGTTGGCTTTGCCCGGCACGCGGTGACGCCGGGCCGGCTGGCGGGCATGGCCTTCCTCCTGGTCGGGCTTGTCCTGGTCCGCCGCTTCTAAGCGGGCGGCGTAACCCTGAGCCGTAACCAACCTCGGGGAACGGGGTCGTGCGGGCCCTCCCTTACGGGTCCAAGCAAGGAGGACGCCATGCATCGGCAACGACTGTTGACCGTCGCGATCGCCCTGGCAACCGGGCTCTCGTTCGCGCTCCCGACCGTTCCGGCGGCCGCCGGCGACCGCGCCGAGGGCGCCTACCGACAGGTAAACCTCGTGTCGGACGCCCCGGGGATGGCCCCGGTGATCGACCCGGACCTGGTGAACCCCTGGGGCATCTCGTCGAGCGCCACCAGCCCGATGTGGGTGTCTGACAACAACGCCGGGGTCAGCACGCTCTACAACGGGGCCGGCCAGAAAGTTCCGCTGACCGTCTCGATCCCGAAGCCGGATGGCACCGACGGCGGGACGCCGACCGGCACCGTCTTCAGCGGCAGCGCAGACTTTCACGGCGACCTCTTCCTCTTCGCCACCGAAGACGGGACGATCGCCGGCTGGAAACGATCGGACGGGACGCGAGCCCGGATCGAGGTGGATCGCTCCGCCGCCGGGGCCGGCGCGGTCTACAAGGGGCTAGCAATCGGAAGCAGTGCCAGGGGTAATCACCTTTACGCCGCGAACTTCCGCTTTGGGACGGTCGAGGTCTTTGACACGAATTTCAACCTGGTCTCCCTTCAAGGCTCGTTCAGCGACGCCCGGATACCGGCGGGGTTTGCTCCCTTCAACATTCAGAACCTCGGCGGCCGCCTGTACGTGACCTACGCGAGGCAGAAGCCGGATAAGCACGATGACCTCGCCGGTCCGGGCGCCGGCTTCGTGGACGTCTTCAACCTGGACGGTCACCTGCTCCGGCGGCTCATCCGTCGCGGCGCGCTGAACTCGCCATGGGGACTGGCGATCGCCCCGGCGAACTTTGGCCCTGCAAGCGGCGACCTGCTGGTCGGAAACTTTGGCGACGGCCGGATCAACGCCTATGACCTGCACTCGGGTCGTTTCGAGGGCGCGCTCGAAACTGAGGCCGGTGCGCCGATCCAGATCAGCGGCCTGTGGGGCATCAAATTCGGGAATGGCGGCAACGGCGGCGCCCTGAACACCCTGTACTTTGCTGCCGGGATCGCCGAGGAGACGCATGGCCTGTTCGGCAAGATCGAGAGTGTCGGAGAGCAGGACGACTGATTGACGCCCGGCCTGGGGCGGTCGCGAGCGGCCGCCTCAGCTGGTCTCTGGCTCGTCCAGTTCGAAACAGGGTTCGACACAGACGTCCTGGCCGTCGAAGATGGCCATCCAGGCCGCCCTGGCGCGGGTGGCGAGCACCGCCTCCACCTCCGCCACGGCCGACTCGTCGAACTGCCGGCCGGCGAGATCTTCCCGGCCGAGCGCCTGGCAAAACGCGTGCCAGAAGGGCGCCTCCAGGGCCGCGACCGAGAGGAAGCCGTCGGCCGCCCGATAAACGTGATAACAGGGTGCCGCCCCGGTCAGCCGCAGAGGCGCCACCCCAACCCGGCCGGCTGCGCGCTGGAGGTCCGTCCAGCCACGCATCACCTCTGTGAGGGAGATTTCGAGGCGGGCTCCTCGGCCGCTCTGCGCCCGGGCGACCAGCGCCGCCGCGATCAGGAAGGCGGCGCGCTCGCCGCCGGCCTGGTCGGCCAGCTGCATCCCGGGGATCAGCGGCGTCCCGTCGGCTGACCGCGGCATCAGCGCCAGCGCGCCGCTGCGCGCCAGGTAATTCAGGTCGTGGCCGGCCCGACGTGCCAGCCGGCCGCTGGATCCGTAGCCGGTGATGGCGCAATAGACGAGACCCGGCTGCCGCTCGGCAAGCAGCGCGTAGCCGAACCCGGCCCGCTCCATCACACCCGGCCGAAAGCCCTCGACCAGCACGTCGGCGGCCCTGATCTCACGCTGCAGCCGGGCCCGTCCGGGCTGCGTCGTCCAGTCGAGACGGATGCACTCTTTGCCGTGGTGCAGGCGCTCGAACAAGACCTCGCCGCCCGGCATCCCACGAAGCGGGTCACCCGCGAGCGGTTCAACCTTCAGCACGGACGCTCCCGCGTCGGCAAGCAGGCGGGTGCAGTGGCCGCCCGGGAGCAGGCGCGACAGATCGAGCACCCGAACGCCCGTGAGCGGCATCGCCTGCTATTTTGCGATTTGATGCCAAATGCCGAGGTGGCGGCCATGCTGAACCGCATCGCCGACCTGCTTGAGATCAAGGGCGAGAGCTTCTTCAAGGTGCGCGCCTACCGTGAGGCGGTGCGCCAGATGGACAACCTGACGACCGAGGTCGAGGACCTGATCCGGGGCGGCCGCCTCACCGAGGTTCCCGGTATCGGCGAGGCGATCGAAAAGAAGATCGTCGAGTTCATGACTACCGGCCGGCTGGATTTTCTCGCCCGGCTCGAGACGGAGATTCCCCCGGCGTTGCTCGAGCTGACGCGGGTGCCCGGACTGGGTCCGCGCACGGCCAAGGACATTTACGACGCGCTCGGCATCACGAGCCTCGACGCGCTCGAAGCCGCCGCCCGCGAGCACCGCCTGCAAACGCTTCCCCGGATCAAGGCCAGGACGGAGGAGAACATCCTCAAAGGCATCGACATGCTCAGGCGCACCGAGGGTCGGATCTATTTCCCGGAAGGCTGGATGCTGGCCGAGTCGTTCCTGACCACGCTGCGCGACAGCCCCGGCGTGGTCCGGGCGGAGGTCGCGGGCAGCCTCCGCCGCGCCCGCGAAACGATCGGGGATCTGGATCTCCTGGTGGCCACGCCTGACCCCGAAGACATGTGCCGCCGGTTCGCGGGACTGCCCCAGGTGGCCGAGGTCATCGCCCGGGGTGAAACGAAGACGAGCATCCGGGTACGCTCGGGAATGCAGGTCGACCTTCGGGC
>JALZAV010000052.1 GCA_030948145.1 Candidatus Dormiibacterota bacterium | reverse complement strand
CTTTGCCGGCAGCTCGTCCGCATGGTCAACAACCTCCATCGCGGGCTCACGCATCCGGAACGAGGACAGCTGCGAGATACCTTGGCTGATCTTCGTCAAGCGCTGGGCGCCTTCGAGGCCGAAGCCCCGTGACGACCGCCTGCGGGCTGACCTGCGAGGTCTGCCCAGCGGCGTCGCCCTGTGGCAGGGTCCGCAACTTCTGCATGGCTGGCCGTCACCGAGCGCATGGTGCTCAGGCCGGCTGCGCACACTGCGAAACCAATCCCCTTCTCCGGATGGATATCCGGCGCGCCGTCATCGATCAACTGGGAGGCCTGGACTTCGTCTGGCCACGTCCCGTCCAGCATCTTCAAGTTGGTGACCTACCCCTCCATCTCCCGGTGCTGGTGCAAGCGTATGCGGACCGGATTGATCTTCCCTGGGTCGCGCTCCATGCCGGCCGAGTGTTGGGGGTGACGGGTCACGGGTTGACGCCCAAGCACCGCGCTCCCCTTCGCGAGGTCTATCGGCTGGCGCCGAGCACGAAGTTGGCGCTCGAGTTCTATGTCGAGGACCGAGTCCTGGAGGGGTTCTGGGCCAACCGGCCTTCGATCATCGCCTCCTTCTCCCACATCGGATTCGATCTGATCCTGAGTCCGAGTTACTCGGTCTGGTACGACCACTCCCGCTTCGAGCAGCTCGTGCAACAGCGCCGCGCCTTCATCGTCTACCACGAGCTCCTGGAAGCCGGCCTGCCCGCCATCCCGGATGTGGGATGGAGTCTCTTCGAACCCGACGGCCGTCGTTGGGCGGACTGGATCAACAGCCAGCCGCAGCTCCAAGCGGTCTCGCTCTTCTGCGATGGCCGCAAAGTCCATGCCAGTCGCCGAGCGCTTCGCGAAACCATCGAAGACATTGCGCTATTCCATCGCGCCGTCCGGCCGGAGGTCGCCTTCGTACTCGGCGGGGTGCATGCACCTGAGCGCCTTGCGGCCTACCGTGGCGTCGCGCCCGGCCGTCGGCTGACGATCTGCAACGGCATGGCCTACGCCCGAGCGCAACGTCGCCGCCGACTCGGAGGTGAGGACCGGACGATCGCCTGGTCAGCGCGTGACTATTTCTTGCACAACTGCGCCTATAACGACCGCACCTACGCCGAGATCCTCAACGACAAGGATGCACGCGTTGCCGTCTAAGCGAGGCGGGACGCGTGCCGGGGATGGAGTTGCACCACTTGCCGCGACCCTGGTGACTCCGACCGCGGTGCGCGAGCAGCCAGCCGCTCCTCCGTACGAGTCCGTCGCACCTGGCAGCGAGCCGGATGTGGGGGCAATGCAGATGGGCCCAGCAGACTTCTTGGCGGGAGACCTCACCCAGACATTGCGTCGGGGTGCGGAAGTGCAGCGGTTCGCCGAACTGGCCGCCCGACAGGACGCGCTGACGCCTGACGAGTCGGATGAGTTGTATCGGTACCGCCTTCGCCGCCTGCTTACGCGGATTCGCCAGCTCGAACGTGCCGGCACTGGTTCAGATGAGACCGCGATCAGCGAGGCGGTGGGTGATCTCCAGGCTCGGCTCGAGGAGCTCCACGGCTTCGAAACGATCCGGAGGCAAGCGGGCCTGTTCGCGGACCACGAGGTCGATCTCAGTGCCCAGGAGCGGGCAAAGGCCAGGCTTCTCGACCTGGCAGCGCGGCGGCAACGTGGGTTGATTGCCGGTTCAGACCAGGTGCCAGAGCAGCCCGACGGAAGTGTCCGGATTCGCGATCTCGCCTTCTCCCCTTCCCCGCAGGATGTGCCGATCTACATACTCGCGCCGGCGTCCATCTCGTCTGGATCACTGACCCAGCACGTCGACGAGGTCGCCAGCCAGGGCGCCCGGATTCATGTGGTGCGAGACCCCAGTGAGATTCCAGCAACGGAGCCCCCACCCCTGATCTTGAACTGGGGCTCCACCCACGCCCTCCCCCAAGGAGTCATCGCCCTCAATCAGCCGGATGCCGTGCGGATTGCGTCCGACCAGGTCGAGTCGATTCGGCGCCTCGCCGAGCTGGCTCCGCGAACCGTGGCAAATCCCGAGGATGTCCAGTTGCTCGGTTCCGATCGCGTCGTCGCCAAGCGTCGACACGGGAGCCGCGGCAGCGGGAAGGCGGTCTTGACGGCAGACGGTCCGCCGGCCGAGCGGGCCGGCTACGACCTCTTCCAGGAATTCATCCCAGACCGCCGCGAATACCGCGTCTCGGTGCTCTCCGGTCGAATCGCCTCGGCCTACGTCAAGCGGCCTCCGGACGCGGCTCCACCCGACGATCTCCATCCGGCCTGGACTTTTGACCGCGCCCAGGTGATTCCCAAAGCTGTCGCGGTGGTCGCCAAAGAAGCCGCGCACCGCATCGGCTTGGACTACGCCGGTGTGGATGTCATCGAGGATCTGCACACCGGCCGCGTGTACTGCCTGGAGGCGAACTCGGCACCCGGGATGTCGCAGGACACCGTGAAGACTGTCTATGCGCAGATCCAGAAGGAACTCCGCGGACGATTGGCCCGTGCCGACTAAATGCCCAGCAAGGGTGGAAGTCGACAGTCTCAGGGTCGAACAAGCAGTGCATCGGTCGGCCCAGCTGCAACCGTCCTCCAGGCCGTCGTCGGCTCTGCTCGGGCCGTCGCCATTGAGGCGACAGGTCCGGTGGGGAACCTCGATGCCGTTCCTGTCGGCCCTCTGGTTGACGATGACCCGCCCGTCGATAGCCCGGCCTGGGTTGAGCTCTACGCCTCAGCGCTGGCGCAGCATCGCGAACAGCGCGAGAGAAGTGAGCGCGAACAGGAGCGATCCCAGCAGCTCTGGGACGAGTTCCTCCGGCTCCAGGGCCAGAACGTCCCCGAAGGCGAGCGATCACTCGTCACCAACGAAGCCCTGCATCGGGAGCTCAAGCGACTGGCGATGACGACTGATGCGGCGACCTACGAGCGCGAGAACGTGATCGGCGATCCGAACCAGACGTTCGGCATCGAGATCGAGTTCGATGGGGCCAACCCCACCGCCGTGGCGCGCGCCTTGCATGAAGCCGGCTTAGCCTCGAGCCCGCGCCAGGAGCCGTATCACTCGAGCAGTCGCGTTCCGGGCAAATGGACGGTGGAGCACGACGCCACCGTGGCGGGCGAGGTGGTCAGCCCGATCCTGCAGGACACGCCGGAGACCTGGGCGCAGCTCGAACGTGTGTGTCAGATCCTGCAGGCGCAGGGAGCGCGCGCGAGCGGCCGGACCGGCGGCCACGTCCACGTCGGCGTCGACTCCGCAGGGATGGACCACGACGTCAACAAGTTCCGCCGCGTGGCGAAGGTGTGCGCCTGGGCCGAGGACCTCATGTATCGGCTCGCTGCAGCAACCGGCCAGCGTGGGCGCAGCCACCGGGGGAGCACCAACGGCTATCGCTGGTGCGGCCCCATGGGCTCGGGACAGTTTGAGCAGGTGCAGGGCCTCAGCGACCTGGCCAACCGGGTCGGCAGCAGTCACTCGGTCGGTCTGAACTTCGGCAACATTCTCGAACGCAACCGGACCATCGAGTACCGCTACTTTGACTCCAGCTTGGATCCCGCCCGCTTGCAGGCGAACATCAAGCTAGCCTGCTGGGTTACGAAGCGAGCGGCGGAGCTACCCGACACCGCCATTCCACGAGAACGGACACCGCTGGGGAGCCACCGAAGCCCACGCGATCCCGACGACGGCGATCGGTTGTTGCGGCGCTTCGCCGACCTCATCTTCGTCCGCCCCAAGGACAAGCTCAAGTTGTATTGGGTGTACCAGCGCTCGGCCTGGCAGCGGACCCGAGCGAGGGCCGCCTGATGTTTCGACTGGTCCAGCCGGGAGATCCCCCGGAATTGCCCATGCGCATGCTTTTCCATCCGGTCGGCGACGGCGTCTATCTCAAAGCGTGCGAGGCCGACGGCATGCGCGGGCTGGTTGCCGCCCTCCTCAACGATCCGGCCTACGAAGCCGCCGATCCACAGTCGCGTTTGGCGGAACGCCTTCGAATCGCGAACGACATCGCGCTGCTCGCTGAGCTCGACGGCCGGCGACTGGAGATCCGGGATCGTGAAGGGCCCGAGACCATCGTCATCGCCTCCGACGAGCCGCTCCTCTACTCGCTCGAAAGGCTGGGATTCGTCTCCTTGTCGGCTCCGGGTGCGAAGCGCTGATGGAGGCCCAGTTCAATAACCACCTGGTGAAGATGGAAATGGCGAAACGAGGCTGGCAGCTCATAGACCTCGCGAAGCACGCCGGGCTATCGCAACCAACGGCGAGGGCCGTCGTGCGAGGCCGCAGCGTCTCCATGGTCACCGCGCTCAAGGTGGTCCGAGCACTGGAACGAAATCCGCCCAATGAGCGGCTGATTGCCCTCCTCAGCTGGCGGGAGGCGCACCCAAGACAGGTCGTCCCTAGCCAGCTGGTTACCGCGAGCGACCGCTAGGTCGTTGACGACGGCCTCGTCCGGCTCTGAGTATGCTGGCTACGGCATGAGCACGAAGAAGAACCCGTGGAGCGCCAAGAACAATCGGGTGGCAGCCGCCGTCGAAGCATGGGAGCCCAAGGTGGTGGCCATGGAGGACGCCGAGCGGGAGCGGATAGAGGCGGACCTCAAGCTCGACCGGCAGCGGTTGACGGTCTCGTCCAACGTCCTGCATGCGGCGGTGGCAACCAAGCTCCTTACCCTCGATGAAGGCACGCTCGGTCTCGGCATTCTCGACATGTGGAGCGAGGCCACGCTGCCGGATCGGCTGGGGCTGGACGATGTAGTCCGCGACCTCCTCCTCAATCACGGGGAGTTGATGGCGACGGCGCTCAAGCGCTAGGGCGACAGCCAGGTCTCTCTGGGCGCTTCAATTGGATCATCATCTGACTTGGAGCGGACGGTAAAACATGACAGTTGTAATCCCTTCCGAGCAGGCAGCCGACTTCGGTAGGCTCATCGCAACCGACAAGTTCCGAAATGACGAACGGGACTATAAGTGGGCCGTGCACCTCGTGTTCGCGGCGCTGCTGTCCCCCCGAAATTCCGGCCGCGAGGACTTCCCATCACTAATCGCCGACATCTTCGCCCATCCAATGCCGAATCTGAGCACACTGGGCCTTGCCGCGGATGAGGAGGCTTTCGTCAAGGCGGCCGTATCAGGAGGTGGCGGCCTTCGAAGTGCTATGGCAAACCTGGCAGGCGGCCGATGGGGGCTCGCCCAATTCGCATGGATTCCACGGGCCGTCGAATTTGACCTCGGCCCGCCGATCGCTGATGCCTTTCGCACACTCGTGGCTGGCGACCAGCCGCTCGGTCAGCGCGTGGACTCCTTTCGTGACCAGCTGTATATCGTTGGCCAAGCGCTGGAGAAGAAAGGTGGATTCCTTCCTGACTGGCGACTGTTCCGTGTATCGCTCTCATTCGCGGCGGTTGTTCTAGGCGGTTTTGACCCGGCCCGCTACACCTTCTACTCCAAGGGAGCGCTCCGCTACGGGTATGAGCAATATGCGGCTGGAACCGACTGGCCAAACGGCACCATGGGTGAGACCTACACCGCAGTCTGCGAATTCGTGGGGGCCGTGGCCCAGGAACTCCGTGCCAAGGGCGTCCCAGTGAGGGATCTCATCGATGCCCAGAGTTTCGTATGGATCAAGTTCAGGGAGTCGAACGAACCGAAGGTCAAGGAAGCAGCAACGGCAGTGACGGCGCCGCGCGAAACGGAATTGGATCGAACCACGATCGCAGTTGACCTCGCGAAGTCTGTCTATTGGCCACTCGACCGGGCCCAGCACTTAGTCGAACTTGTCCACCGCTGGGGTCAAGTTCTGTTTCAGGGGCCGCCGGGTACGGGCAAGACTTTTGTCGCCGAGACCCTTGCTCGACTACTGTCTGGAGACGAGGATGGCCGCGTTGAGATCGTTCAGTTTCACCCTTCCTACGCGTACGAGGACTTCGTAGAGGGCATCCGTCCGGTTGTGACCGAGGGAAGCACCCTGGCCTATGAGATCCGGAAGGGCATCTTCCTCAAGCTGACCGATGTGGCGAAGCAGCACCTAAACGATGAGTTCTTCCTCGTCATTGATGAGCTGAACCGGGCCAATCTTCCTCGCGTTTTTGGCGAACTGCTTTATGCATTGGAATACCGTGGGCCTCAGCACACATTCCGCCTGCCGTACTCAGGTGCGGAAGCATATGTTCCTCAAAACATTACGTTCATCGCCACGATGAACACGGCTGACAGATCGATTGCTCTCGTTGACGCTGCCATCCGCAGACGCTTCCACCACGTGCAGTTCAATCCCGATCCGGATGTATTGAAGGCCTGGATGAGCGACAACGGCCTGGCGGATATGGCCGCGTATGCGACGGGCCGGCTCGTGGCCCTGAATGAACAGCTAATTGGACTTCTGGACTCGGAGCGTCTCATCGGGCACACGTACTTGATGCGAAAGGATCTACGCGAGGTGGGGCTAGACGCTGTTTGGGAGGAGGATGTCGAGCCAGTACTACGGGAGCACCTCTTCAATCAGCCCGAAGAGGTTGCGAAGCTCCGCGACGTTTTCCTCGCCTCACGATGACCAGTTCATACGTTGTTGACGAGCTGGATCGGACCGGGATCGTTCTCTCGCTTACGTCATCAGAGCAACGCGCCCTCAAACGGGTCGCAGATCGTGTCGGCGTCGAGTGGCGCGCGGATGGCGTCGCTCGTGTCTTCTCTACAGGCAACGTCGGAACGGTATCCCTCTCACCAGAGACGATCATTAGCATCAGCACCAAGCTGCCCATCGGGAATTTGCTTGCCTTGGCGAGCCTCGCATACCAGACCCTCCCGATTCCCGGTTCGGTCGGAGCAGCGCTCGTCGATTCCGCCGAGCCCGTCCTCGAGTGGCTTGCCCTCCTTCTTATCACGCAACTTGAACAGCTACTTACATACGGAATGCGACAAAACTTCGTTCTCGTCGAGGACGAGTTGCCTTATATCCGCGGCCGTATGCGCTTCCAAGCCGCTCCGGCATCGATCCGTCGCGGTCTCATCTCGTGTGAATTCGCGGACTTCATCCCGGATACTCCCGAGAACCAACTGCTTCGATCAGCGCTCGAGGTTCTAGCAACCAGGCGCCTCCTGCCGGGCCTACGGCTGAGGTTGGATCACCTGCTACGCAGCTTCGCCGGAGTCAGCTTAGTGCGAGCGAGTAGGAGGTTGATCGCTTCCTGTCGGATCACGCGCCTAAACCAGCACTATGTTCCGGCAATCGAGCTCTGTCGCCTCGTTATCGAGCAGTCAGGAGTTGAAGCCGACATCGGAACCGTAAACGTGCCGGCCTACTTCTTTCCAATGGAGAAGGTCTTCGAGAAGGCTATTGCGAACTTCCTCGGCGGCCGGCTGCCTGAGATTACTTGTCAATCGGGCCGCACCTATAGGCCAATCTCTGGCACACCTGGGCCGTCCTTGTCGTATGCGGCCGATATTGTCGTCGGGGCGCCTCCGCACTTGGTCATCGACACTAAATACGCACCACCCGAAGTCCGGAACCAGTATGGCGGCTGGTCTTTGCACAACGAACATGTTTATCAAGTTGTGTTTTATGCGCTGAGCCTCGGATGTCCAGCATTACTGGTGTACCCGCGAGCGCATCGGGACGTGGAAGTCTCTTTTGACATTGAGGGGATTAGAGTCTCGATACTTACCGTCGATCTACGAAAACAAGGCTTGATTGGATTGGACAAGTTGGCTGAAGCTGTGGCAGGTCTCTGCAATATCCATGCGGCAGCCTGATGTCACATTCTCGGTACTTCCGGAATTTTGCTGAAACCCCTACGGGTTGGGCGAAGATCCCTTCATTCAACACAGTTGGCGACGCAGATGGTCCTCTCGACGAGTAGATGGGGCTCAGTAACGTCCCAAAAATTGTTGGTCGCGTTTGGAAGCCTCTCAGCCTACGGGGTCGCGCGAGAAGCGACCGCTGCCTCAAATGCGAGCTTGTAGATGAAAATGAGCTGCAGATCGGATTCAAACAAGTGAAGCGGGGTAAGTCGGGCCAGCGCCAGGTCCCGCAAGGACGGTGGTAAAGACTCCGTCATCACTTCTTTCGCTCTGGCGAGGACGCGGGCGATAGACAGCGACCTCTTGAATTCCTCGAAGTCAGCCTCATGACCAGCTATGCGTTTCTTACGATGGGCCACATTCTGCGGCGAATAGTGCATGACTGTCGAGTAGTGGATCGCTTTGGTAAGGCGGCTCGGGAAAGAGCGGTCGCTCAGGAATCCGTCGACGACATCTCCCACAGCGAAGATGTGCGCTCCGGCTCTCGCGACAAGGTTCAGCTCATCAAGCAGCAGCGGATACCAACGATCCCACCTTTTTGTCCTATCGATACCGGCGCGCTTAACCGCCATCACCCCCTTTGAAATGTCGGTGAGGTAGTACCGCTCGCCGGGGCCGCACAAATATTCCCTGATTGAGAAATGTAAGGACAACGTTCCGTGATCGAGGAAAACGAAGTTCCGAAATCCAGCTGCGATCTTCGCCTTGGCGTCTTCGGCGTCTCTCGACCACCAGCGGAGGGACGGCTCCATGCAGATGAGGACATGCTCAACGGGACCTGCCGGCTCAGGGTTCGGAAGGAAAACATCACCATCGGCTTCTGCCAGGGCCTTCATCCGGCTTTCGAGCGTTCGGTATGCGGCACTAAAGCCCGTGTCTATCTGAATGTCGTTCGGCATCGTGCTTTCCCCTTTCCCGCCCCGAAGTTTAGGGTCTCCTGAAGGCGGCGCTTTCCTTGCGACACAACGCGTGGACGATAGTTTCAAAGTTGAATTCACCCAGGGTGCCTCGGCTTACGGACGCGTTTCTGATTCGATCAGGCTTGAAAATCGCGCGAGGGTGCCCGAGCACCCAAGGCGCTCACCGACCGGACAGCCATCGGATGAACTGGCCGGATGGAGCCTCAGCGCGATCACTCCCGACACCTATAGAAATGTGTGGGGATCGGGGCTCTGGTCCCCGGTGGGACTCGCCGGTATCATCGAACCAATGTTCGATCGCGCTCGGTCCCTGAAACTCATCGAGTCCAGGAGCTGCGCCTGCACCGGCTGCGCCGGCCAGCTAACCGACGCGGCGCGGAGTCGGGGCGGCTGGGGCTTCTGCCGAGAATGCCGGTGCGCATGGATGACTTCCACGATCGATGGTCACGTCTACGCGACCATGATTCCGTCGCCGGCACACGCTGGCGCTGGCAAGCAGCGGTGATACTGATAGGCTCGCTAATTCTTTCGGCGCAAAGGCAGGCCCCCTGTGATTGCTGCCTGTTCCTTGCACAGGGGCACGGTTTTATGGATTTCACCGGCCCCGTTCGGTAACTGAGCCGGGAAAGTCGAGAGTTGCCCGAGGCCGTGAGGCTTCGCCTTGACCTCCCCGGCGCTTGTTCCTCTATAGACCGGCCCACCATCCGCGCACAACGGACGTGGGCCGGTTATTTCGTCTTGCCTTGCTGGTGCTCGAAGACTTCTAGGCAGTGCGTTTCGAACGCGAGCATTGTCTGGCACAACTCGCGCAAGTGCGCTCGGTCGCGTTCGTCCTCCGGGACTCGGTAACCCCAAGTCTCGCGGCAACTTATGTGAACGTCGCGGATGAAGGCGGTCCATTCGTCTGACACCAGCGTTGTATACAGTTCGACTGCCCGTATGCGGGATGGAACATACTCGCCCTTCAGCGCAACAAGCGCAGTCGCACTCTTCGACACGACTGCGGCTAGTTCCTTTGTGCCTCTAGGCATCATTGGCGGGTACCATCGTGGCCTTGTTATCCGCACGTAGCCGTAGAAGTCTTCGTGCGGACTCGGATACGAAAGCGGCAGCGAGACTGTATCGGCGTCGCGTAGCATCCCGATTCCTCTCCGGCATTCGTCCATCGTTTGTCGTTGGTACTCCTCAATGGGAGGGAGAGCGATTGAATCCGTGATTGACTCGCCGTACAGCAATTTCCCGGTCCCCTTCAGATGAACAAGTATCTGCCCGTATAGGGGATCGGTTAACTGGTACGTCGATATGACCGTCTTTTCGAATACTGGCCAACTAGGCGCGCTCAGGTTTATCACGCGCTGAATGTCAGGGGAGTCTGTCAGATTCTTCGCAACTACGACAAGGTCAACGTCGCTGAATTCGACCGCTGTGCCGTCCGCATAACTGCCGGTTAGGTAGTAGCTCCTTATCCCCTCCCCAAAGCGCTCCGCCAACCGCTGCACGACACGAAGTAACGACGCGTCCACCAGGTCGTGGCCCGTCCTGTAGAGCAGGTCGGTCGTTCGGTTGATCGCCATTCCCGCGTGTGTCCTCTTCATCCAAGGGTAGGTCCTCGGGCTTCGATTCTGCCTAGACTGTTGCCGTGAGGATTCCAGATTCCATCGGCAAGGCTCCGGTGCTCTTCTTAACCGGAGCCGGGGCATCGGTCGCGCTCGGGCGGTACACCTCCGCCCAGTTCGTAAAGGAGTTCTTCGATTCGGCAAGGGTCCGGAGATTCGATGACCGGGATAGCACGATTCTTCAATTCACCAACTCTCTGCGGTTCAAGCCGGAAACCGATATAGAGAAGATCCTTGCTTTGTTAGAGCAGAACGTTGCTGATGGGAACCGGTTCCGCGACGACCCGGAATTTGTTCGGCGGGTTTTGTTTGGGACAACGGCCTCATTGGACCCATTCATCGGGATGAACAGCGAGTTACGGGACGCCCTCTACGCGGAGATCATCGACCACTTTAGCGCTGTTGACTCCGACAAAGCCGGAGAGCTATACCGTCCTATCTTGGCTGACTTCTTTGATTGGTTCCGCCAAGTACCCGGAGTTGGGCCAACCATACCGTTTTTCACGCTCAACTACGACACCGCTATCGAAGGTGCAGCATCAGCGCTCAGCCTCCGACTGATTGACGGGCTTATGCCGATGCGTGCAGCCCTAGAGAGGCGCTGGAGCAGGGCACCGTTTGAAACCTACGAGCCGCAACCAGACACCATCTCTATTATTCTGTTCAAACTCCACGGCTCCGTCTTATGGGGGCGGTCTGAGCGGGATGGCAAAGAGGTCATTTCGGAGCTTCCGCCTTTGGTCGGCCTAAACCCCGGCCCCTATAAGCAGGCGGTCATATACCCGACGCTGGGGCCAAAACCTGTGCGAGAGGAGCCCTTCCGGACTGGCTACCGCTTTCTGAGAACCTGCCTTGGCAACGCCAAGGTGCTGTTTGTTATTGGTTGCTCTCTACGCGACGGCGAGATTCAAGATTCGATATCAGACGCAATGGACGACAATCCAGAGCTTCACATTGTCTCTATTGCTCCCGACGCGGATTACGCGAGAGTGGCAGAGTTAACCCATTGCGATCCGTCACGGATCGCAGCCGTCCAAAGGGAATTTACGTTTCCTGCGGTCGGGCTAAAAGGGGATAACGATGTCATGGGAAGCTTGCGCGGATACGCCACTAGCGCGGCGGGGGATTCGAATGCCCGCCGATCTTACCCGTTCGGTCTTACTCATCCCGACTGGCCCGCCGCATTGCATAAGGCCTCGATTTTGCACGCCGTCAGGCCCGGTATTCGGCTGCGACCAGACGACCCCTACGACGGGACTAATTGAAACGAGAGGGCACCGATTCGAGGGGCTTTTGTGGTCCGGCACCTCCCGCTAGGCTGGCTGGTGGGCGCTCAGCCAACACTAGGGGGAGCAAGTCACCCGAACGGAAACACACCTCATTGAACGCATTGATTACTTGCGACCTGTTGACAGTTGTCATTTGATCTTGCGTAAGATCATGCACCCGTTCGGTGATCGACAACGACGCCAAGTGCCTCGGTCCAAGCGGCATGATGACCGTATCGGCTTCGAAAATGGGAACGCCCCCGTGAGGCCCACCGCCAAGGCTACCGCGCCTCAGCGTCAGCGCTGGGGCGTCCCCAATTAGAAACTCGCCAGCACCGTGTTCTGGGCTCGATATCTCAAGCTCACTCGCGCCAAACCGGGCGAGGACCACCTCAAATGTCTCTCTAACCGTTTTCGAAAATGTCTCGGGATTATCGATCAGGCGTTCCGCTTCCGCTATGAATTCATCAGCGGCCAACTGCAAGCCTTCACTTCCCGCTGGATAGAAGTGGTGACGGAGATAGAACTGTCGTTCAAGAAATTGTCGATCCTCTTCCAGAATCTTTGCGCGAACCTTCGCCTCGGCCCGGTCCAACGCAGTCCGTCGTGTCCACAGTAGTCCGAAACTGCGGGCGAAGTGTAAGGCGATACAGTCCTTTATGGCGTTGACGTCGTTCTGGTTCTGGAAAAGCGTTCCTGCGTCGAGTGCCGCCAAGGCCGGAGGTAGTCGCCGCTCGACTGTGCCCCATAACTCTTCTGCCTCTTTCGGGTTGGCAGAAATATACCCTCTCTTGTACATGCAAGATGCCGGATTGCGAAGTTCTCGCTGACCCGTTTGCAAATCGACTCGAATGATCTGACCGGCCTGGGTAAATCGCCGCAAGACGAGTTGCGAAACGAGATGCTGCTTGCGATACTTGCTCATGCGACCAAGATCTAACCGAGGGCGAGGTGGGTCACTGACCGTGACTCGGTCATTTCTAGCGAGTACGATACTGCGCGTGAAGGTCGAAGTTCGCCCGACCAGCCTCAAGGTAGTGCGCACGAGGCTCTCCCAAGGGGGGACTGGTCGCGACCGCGATGCAGCTTGCCCGGCGCGGCCCGCGCGGTACGCGCCGCCGGTCGTTGCGTTGCTCGATGCCGCGATTCCACCTCAGCGCAATCGTCCACGAGCACCGCGATCCGGCTGAGGTCG
Source organism: Candidatus Dormiibacterota bacterium (assembly GCA_030948145.1). GTDB lineage: Bacteria > Chloroflexota > Dormibacteria > CF-121 > CF-121 > JALYYC01. The sequence continues at coordinate 2,020 of JALZAV010000052.1, read as the reverse complement.
GTACCGGTTGATCAGATCGCCATCGACGTCGACCCGCCCCTCTAGCGGCACGGGGTAGGCCTCCAGCCCGGGATCGTTAGTCACCTGCGTGACGCATGCCTCGCTCGCGGCCAGGTACGTCTCGGAGAGGTCGATTTTCGATGCGACGCACCAGGCGCGATCCTCGGGCCACCAGAGGTTCGGGGGATGCTGAAACCCTCCAATACTCATCGACGTCACCGCGTCGATCGAGCCTAAAAACAGGAAGTACGCTCGATGCGGCAGCATCAACCGGGGAAGCTTCGCGAAGGCGTTCAACTCCGGGACGCCATACCCTTCCCACAGGCCCAGGTAGCAGCGGTCGAGCGTCGCGGTGTGCGCTCGCAAGATGCCCACGAGCCGCTCGCCTTCAGCAGACGGCATTTCGCCTTCGGACGGCACGAATCCCCATGTCGGCCGGTGCCCGGGGAAGATGGGGAGATTGGCGATGCGATGGAACTGCATCAGTGGATGAACCGTCCGTCCGGTCCACGACGCGATCATCGACCAGCGAACGGGTTCAAAGCCACGCTCCGTCTCGCGCGACGCGGGATGCAGGACGCGACCGTACGCCTCGAATCCCTCGGGCACGAGAGACCCAACGGCCACGCCCTGACGGTTGCTTCCCGGGCCCCAAGGCCACAAGTGCTGCTGAAGCCACCTACCGGGTGACACGTCGAGCAGTGGCCGACCCAGGTCCCATCGCCGTTCCATCGGCTTATCTTGCCGGTTGGGATTGGCCTACGGTGCGGGTGTTGGCTGTGAGGTCTGGGTGTTCTGCTGGCCCTAGATCGTCATCTCCCCCGGAGATCAGGAACGGTGCTCGGCTGTTTCGCGATGAAGCCCATCGTCACCATCATCAACATGGTCAGGACGGCCATCAGCATCAAGAGCCGTTCCTCGCCGCCGGCGCGGAACCATAAGAATTCCGCAAATCAGTTGGTCCACTAGATGGCAATCGTTTAAGAACATGATCTATCGCTGGCACGCCGCCAGCGGCTCAGATCACCGCTGGTGGGCGGCCGCGGACGACCGGAGCGGGCGATAGAACAACTGCCCGGAAGTCAGTTGATCGAACCTTTGACTTGTCTCAGAGCCTTTAGACGCAAGGGGTTCCGGCTGGCAGCAGGGTTCGAATCCTACCGCCCTAGCCATCGAACGGTCCACGAGGAGGGATGGAAGCTCGGACGTCGCAAAGACAGACGGCTAAAGGCCATCCCGCCGGCGAGCGCGGTTCGACCAAGCGCCCGTTCCGCCTGATGGGTCGTCCCAGGAGGCAGGCCCTGCGACGACCCTCCCAACCGAACCTCAGCTGCAGCCAGGCATCTTGAAGGCCGTGACCACGTGCTCCAGTAGTAGCCGGTCGTCCGCTGGTACTCGTTCGTGTACCAGAAGGTGCAGTCGCCGGTGGGATCGACCGACATGGAGGTGTAGTCGCCCCAGCGGTTGTAGGTGGTCTGCGAGGCGATGGTCGTAGTGATGGGCGCGATGGCCTCCGCCCGCAGCGTGTTCGACCCCAACTCGTACCGAGAGCGGCATCGCGAGCAGATTTTCGAGGCACGGAAGCGAAGTCTCACATAAGGTGGGCAAGATGTCGGCAATACCTGTGCCATGATTCCTTAGCCCGGTGATGCGCGATTTGGTGCGCCTGCGCATCCTGAAGGCTCGATAGTGCAATGGCACATTTGGTTGCAGTGCGGAGTGCAGATCTTCGAGAGCGCTTGATTACCTGTTGTTCTCGTTCAGCCCCACCAAGATTGCGCCGTGTTGGGAGTGATGATATGATAGCCTTTCTATCAAAACTTTACCTCAGGAAGTTGGCAAATGGGGGTAGGTCGCGGCGGCGACGGCGGATCGAACGCGGCGGTGGTAGCGATCTTCGTGATCGCGCTGATCCTCATTTTGATCCTGCTCTACGGATTCGCCGTGGGCCACTGGTTCAACTTCGGCAGTACCGTCAACGTGGTGACGTCCCCGGGCCAGGGTGGGGCGTCGGCGACGC
>JALZAV010000141.1 GCA_030948145.1 Candidatus Dormiibacterota bacterium | reverse complement strand
GGAACGTCGGGTCACCGTTCCAGAACGGGGGGATCAGCGAGCCCTCGTAGAGATGCGTCCCGTAGACGACATTCGGCGCCCTGAGATGGACGACCGCCGTATCCAGCGACAGCAATAGGATGCCTTCAACAAAGAACAGATGGTTCGCGTCCACCGCGCCGATCGCCTCGATCGCATGCTTGAAGAGGGGCCAGAGGTAGGACTTCTCGAAGATGCGGGGCGGGATCGGAAGGGGATGGGCCTCATTGAAGATGTCGTAGCCGGCGACACCTGGGTTGCCCTGGAAACGCCGCGCGACGGCCTGCCAGGTCTTAAAGAAGTCGTGCTTCCAGTCGTCGGAGAGCCAGAAATAGAGATCGGAGGCGACCGCCGCCGGTACTAGGGACGGGCTCCAGGAGAATTGCGGCAGCGGGTTCCAGTTCGGGGCCCCGATGGTCGCCCAATCGGGGGCGCCCGAGTATCCGAATCGAGGGCTCCAGCCCAGCCGGAAGTGCATGTCGAGCACGACGTAGAGCCCGTGGCGGTTCAGCATCGCCACGGAGGACACCACCCGCTGGAGATATGTTTGGTCGATGCGACCACGGGCCGGCTCCAGCTGAGCCCAGTCGATCCCGAGCCGGACGACGTCGAAGCCCGCGCGCTGCATCAGCGCCGCGTCGGTCTCCTCCATCGGTGCCGGCGGGACCTTTGGGTAGGAGACCAGCGCGTCGACGTTGAAGCCGCGGAGCAACACGGTGCGACCCGATGAATCGACGATCTGGCCGCCCGCGGTATGCAGCCAGGGCAACGGGCCGTCGGCCAGGGGCCGGGCCACCCCCGGCACCGACGCCGTCAGTGTTCCCGGTGGCCAGTAAGCGTCGACCGCCAGCAGGAGGATCAGGGCGGTGAGCCCGATGCCGAGGCGGCGCATCCAGGGGTGGCGTCGGCGTGGACGGGGCATCGCTGCTGGCGATGCTAGTCTCCCGGGCGGAAGGCTGCGCCGCGTCTAGCGGCGGGCGCTCGGAGCGGCCGTCCGGCCGATCGCCGCCGCGGCGGCGGCGACCACCTCCTCGATCGTGTCGCAGACCTGCGCCCCGGCCCGCGTCAGCGCCTCCACCTTGGACTGGGCCGTCCCCTTGTTCCCGGAGATGATCGCCCCGGCATGCCCCATCCGCTTGCCCGGCGGTGCGGTCCGGCCGCTGATGAAGCCGATCACCGGCTTGCCAAACCCCGCCCCGATCACCTCCTCGGCGGCTACCTCCTCGTCACTGCCCCCGATCTCCCCAATGATGACCACCGCCTGCGTTTTTGCGTCGGTCTTGAAGAGGCTGAGGACCTCGCGGAAGGAGAGTCCGAGGATCGGGTCCCCGCCGATCCCGACCGAGGTGGTCTGTCCGACCCCCGCCTGGCTCAGCCCCTGGATCACCTCATAGGTCAGGGTGCCGCTTCGCGAGACGATCCCGACGGGACCTTCGCGATTGATGTGATTCGGGATGATGCCGACCTTCGCCTCACCGGCAGTGACCAGGCCCGGGCAGTTGGGTCCGATCAGGCGGGCGCCGGCGTCCTCGACGAAGGCGCGGGCCCGCACCATGTCATAGAGCGGAATCCCTTCGGTGATGCAGACGATCAGCTCGATCCCGGCGGCGGCGGCTTCCATGATCGCGTCGGCCGCAAACGCGGCTGGAACGAAGATGCCGCTCACATCGGCGCGGGTCTCCTTTTTCGCCTCCGCGACGGTGTCGTACACGGGCACCTCAAGGTGCGATGTCCCGCCCTTCCCCGGGCTGACGCCGCCGACGACGGTGGTGCCATAGGCCTTCATCGCCTCGGTATGGAAGCTCCCCTCACGACCCGTGAGGCCCTGGACCAGCACGCGGCTCTGTTTCGAGAGCAGGATGCTCATCGGCTCGCCAGCTCCACGATTCGCCGGGCCGCCCCGGTGGCCGTCGCCTCAGGCGTGATCCCGGCTTCGGCCAGCATCTGCCGGCCTTCTTCCTCCCGCGTCCCCGTCATCCGCACCACCAGAGGTAGCGTCAGGTTCAGCTCGCGCCTGGCGTCGATGATGCCGCGGGCGACCTCGTCCCCGCGGGTGATCCCGCCGAAGATATTGATCAGGATGCCTTTGACGTGCGGATCCCCCGCCAGCAGCTCGAGCGCGCTGTGCACCACCTCCGCCTTGGCGCCGCCACCGATGTCCAGGAAATTGGCGGCTTTTCCCCCTTCCCGCTGCACCAGGTCGAGCGTGTTCATCACCAACCCCGCCCCGTTGCCGATGACGCCGATCGATCCTTCGAGCCGAACGTAGGTCAGCTTCCGACGCTTGGCTTCCGCCTCGAGCGGATCCTCGTCGAACTCCTCGGCGCCGTGCAGCTCCTTGTGCCGGTAGATCGCGTTGTCATCGATCTCGAGCTTGCCGTCGGCCGCCACCAGGCCACCGTCCCGCGTGATGGCCAGCGGATTGATCTCAATCGTGATCGCGTCGAGGCTCCGCGCCAGCCCATGCAGCTTGCCGATGACTGGCGTGAGTTGCGACTGAAATGGTCCGAGCCCGGCGCGGAAAATCAGGTCACGAATCTCAAAGCCGAGCGGGCCGCGCCAGGGGTCCGGGTAGAGCCGGGCAATCGCCTGCGGCTGGGTCTCGGCGACCTCCTCGATCTCCATCCCACCCTGCGCGCTCAGGATCAGTACCGGTCTGCGGGCGTCGCGGTCGAGGGTGAGGCCGAGGTACAGCTCGCGCGTGATTTCCTGGGCCACCTCGCAGAGGACCTCTTTGACCCGAAACCCTTTGATCGTCATGCCGAGGATTTCGCCGCCGACCCGCTTCGCGTCGGCGGCCGTGGCGGCCAGCTTGATCCCGCCGGCCTTGCCTCGCCCGCCGACCGGGACCTGCGCCTTGACCGCGACCGCGCCCAACGCTCCCGCCGCCAGCGCGACCTCGTCCGGGGTTCTGGCGACGCGGCCGTCGGGAACCGGGATCCCCGCCGCCCGGAAACGTTCCTTGACCTGGTACTCGAGGAACTTCACAGCGGGATGTTTCCATGGCGGCGGTGCGGCCGTTCGACCTGCTTGTCCTTGAGCAGCCGCAGCGAGCGGATCAACGTTGGCCGCGTCTCCTGGGGCTCGATCACGTCATCGACGTAGCCGCGCTCGGCGGCGACATACGGGTTCGCGAATCGCTCCTTGTAGTCGAGCACCAGCTCGTCCGTCTTGCCGGCGGGGTCGCCGGCCGCCGCGATCTCGCGCTTGAAGATGATGTTGACGGCGGCCTGCGGTCCCATCACCGCGATTTCCCCGGTGGGCCAGGCGAAGTTGAAGTCGGCCCCGATGTGCTTGGACGACATGACGTCGTAGGCACCCCCATAGGCCTTTCGCGTAATCACGGTCAGCTTGGGCACGGTCGCCTCGGCGAAGGCGTAAAGCAACTTCGCCCCGTGGCGGATGATGCCGTTGTACTCCTGCGCGGTCCCCGGGAGGAATCCCGGCACGTCCACGAACGTGATGAGCGGGATGTTGAACGCGTCGCAGAAGCGGACGAAGCGAGCCCCCTTCACCGAAGCATTGATGTCGAGCGCGCCGGCCAGGATTCGCGGCTGGTTGCTGACGATCCCGACGACCTCGCCATCAAGCCGCGCGAGGCCGATCACGAGATTCTGCGCAAAATGCTCCTGGACCTCGAGGAAACTGTCGCGGTCGACCACGGCCCCGATCGCCGCCTTCATGTCATATGGCTGCTGGGGGTTATCGGGGACCAGGCTCTGCAGCTCGAGATCACGCCGCTCCGGGTCGTCGAGCGGACGGATCGCGGGCGGTCGCTCGCGGTTGTTGGCCGGCAGGTAGGCGAGCAGCTGGCGGACCGAGGCGAACACCTCCGTCTCGCCATGGGACAGGAAGTGCGCCACCCCGCTCTTGATGTTGTGGACCCCGGCGCCGCCAAGGTCGTCGAAGCCCACCTTCTCCCCGGTGGTCACCCGGATGACCTCGGGCCCGGTGATGAACATGTAGCCGAGGTGCTCCACCATGAAGATGAAGTCGGTGATCGCGGGCGAATAGACCGCCCCGCCGGTGCAGGGACCAACGATCACCGAGATCTGAGGCACGACCCCTGAGGATTGGACGTTGCGATAGAAGATGTCGGCGTAGCCGGCCAGGCTGACGACCCCTTCCTGGATCCGGGCCCCGCCGGAGTCGTTGATGCCGATGCAGGGACGGCCGGCGCGGACCGCCAGGTCCATCACCTTGCACACTTT
>JALZAV010000017.1 GCA_030948145.1 Candidatus Dormiibacterota bacterium | reverse complement strand
CCACCGCCTTGACGACCAGGTCGTTGACGCTGATCGCCTCCGATTTGTCGACCGCCTCGTTGAACATCTGGCGCAGGTGGACGGCATCGTCCATCGCGATCTCTGACGTCACGTAGAAGTGCGGGGCAGAGAACTTGCTCTGGACCAACCGCACAGCGACCGTGGTCTGCATTTTCGACAGCTCCACGACCTCCACCTCGGCAACCGGCCGGGCCACGGTCGGAGCCGCCTGAGGCCCTGCGCCGCCCGGCTGGCTCGCGGGCTTCTTCGACGCAGCCGCCTCGACGTCTTCCTTGGTGATCCGCCCGCCCGGCCCGGTTCCGCGGACCGTGTCCAGGTTGACGCCCTGCTCCTCGGCAATTCGCCGCGCCACCGGCGAAACCTTCTGCCGCTCGCCGTTCGCTCCCCCGGAGGGGCGTCGGATCAGGTTGAGGGCGGCCTGCGCCGCCGCTCCGACCTCGGTGCGGTCGTCGGTCCCGCCCTGTGGATACTGCTCACCGCCGCCCTCCTCGTGGGCCGCCGGCGCGACGGTGGCCGGGACGGCCGCCGCGCGTTCGGCCTGCTTGACGTGCTCTTCAGGGTTGCTGACCTGCGGCCGAGGGGGCACCGCGGGCTTCGCCGTCGGCGACGCCGCCGCCTGCTGGGCCTGAGACGCGCCGCCGATCTCGGCGATGACCGCGCCGATCGGGGCGCTGTCCCCCTCCTGGACCAGGATCTTGCTCAGCTTCCCGGATGCGTACGCCTCGACTTCTATGTTGGCCTTGTCGCTCTCGATCTCGACCAGGGGCTCGCCTTTCTTGACTTCCTCGCCTTCCTTCTTCAGCCAGCGGAGGATCTTTCCCGTCTCCATAGAGTCCGACAGTCGCGGCATCTGGACGCTAGCCATCTCAGTTTCCCTTCCTAGTTCTTGCCGAGTAGGGCGCGGGCCGTGACGACGACGTCGGCCCGAGCCGGGAAGGCGATCTTCTCCAATTGCTTGTTGTACGGCGTGGGCACCTCGGCGGCGCCGATCCGGGCGACCGGTGCATCGAGGAAGTCGAACGCCTCTTCATAGACGCGGGCCGCGATCTCGCTGCCCACGCCGAAGCTGCGCCAGCCTTCCTCGACGGTGATGACCCGGCTCGTTTTCTTGACCGACTCGATGACCGGCGTCATGTCCAGCGGCCGCAGCGCCCGCATGTCGACCACCTCTGCACTGATGCCCTGCTTTTCGAGCTCGGCAGCCGCGTCCATGGCGACGATCAGCATGCGCGAATGGGCACAGATCGTGATGTCATGGCCTTCCCGTTTGACCTCATTCTTGTCCAGCGGTGTCAGGTACTCGCCCTCCGGCACCTCGCCCTTGACTGCATAGGTGCCCTCATTTTCGATGAACATCACGGGGTTGTCGTCGCGGATGGCCGCCTTGAGCATGCCCTTGGCATCCGCGGGGGTGCCTGGAGCGACGACCTTGAGCCCGGGAACGTGCGCGAACCAGTTCTCATGGCTGTGGGAGTGCTGCGCGCCGAGCTGGTGACCGCCGCCACCGGGCGTGCGGATCACAATCGGCACGGTCGTGCCGCCGCCGAACATATAGCGGATGTGGGCGGCCGCGTTGACCACCTGGTCCATCGCCACCATGATGAAGTTGACCGTCATCATCTCGGCCACCGGCCGCAGGCCGGCCATTGCGGCGCCAATCGCGGTTCCGATGATGATCTCCTCCGCGATCGGCGTGTCGAGGACACGCTTCTCGCCGAACTCTTTGAAGAGGCCGCGCGTGACTTTGAAGGAGCCATCGTAAAGGCCGATGTCCTCACCAAGGAGGAAGACGTCCTTGTCGCGGATCATCTCCTCTCGGAGCGCCTGGTTGAGGGCGTCGCGCATGGCCAGTTGCGGCATCTAGTGGGCCTCGCCGGCGTAGACGTCGCGGTAGAGCTCCTTCAAGTCGGGTTCGGGGCTCTCGTCGGCGAACCTGACCGCCTCACCGACCTCCCCGGTCACCGCCTCGTCGATCTTCTCCAGCTCCTCCCGGGTGGCCATCTTCTGCTTCAGCAGGTGGTCACCGAGGCTCAGGATCGCGTCGCGGCCCTGCCACTGCTTGATCTCGTCCTTACCGCGGTAGGTGTCCGGATCGGACATCGAGTGTCCCCGGTAGCGGTAGGTGACGCACTCGAGCAGGCTCGGTTCGTGCTTCTCGCGGGCTTGGGCCACCAACTGGTCGGCGATCCGGCGTACGGCGAGCACATCCATGCCGTCGACACTCTCGCCTGTCATGTCATAGGCACAGGCCTTCTTCCAGATCTCGGTGACGGCCGAGGCGCGCTTGACCGAGGTTCCCATGCCGTACTGGTTGTTGATGCAGACGAAGACTATTGGCAGGTGCCAGAGCTTGGCGGCATTGAGCGACTCGTGGAAAGCGCCGATGTTCGTCGCGCCGTCTCCGAAGATGCTCATCACCACCTCCGGCTTGTCCTGGTAAGCGATGGCGTAGGCGCTGCCACAGGCCAACGGCAGAGCCTGGCCGACGATCGCGTAGCCGCCGTAAAAGCGATGCTCCTGGCTGAAGAGGTGCATCGAGCCGCCCCGGCCATGCGAGGTGCCGGTCTCCTTGCCGAAGAGCTCTGCCATCACCGCCCCGGCCGCAACCCCCTTGGCGAGAGCGTGGCCGTGCTCCCGATAGTTGCTGTAGACGTAGTCCTCCTTGCGCAGCGCCGAGATGGTGCCGACGATCGCGGCCTCCTCGCCGATGTTGAGGTGGCAGAAGCCGCCGATCTTGGCCATCTGGTACATCTCGGCGGTCTTCTCCTCGAAGCGGCGGATCACGAGCATCTCGCGATAGAGCCCGAGCAGGGTTGCCTTGTCCGAAAGGGCCTCGCGAGAGTTCCGTTCGGCTGGTCGCTGCTCTACTTTCATTCAGGAACTCCTCGGCCAGGGTGACGGGACTTGCAAAAGCAGATTAATTGTATTCATAGAGGATTTTTATGGCTGAGGCGGGTTGGATGCGAGCCTTACCCGCGCCCGTTCGGCGAAAACCCCTTCGCCAGGTGCCGCGCGGTCACGACCGTCTTGATGTTCCCCCGTACGTTGAAATCGCCGACCACCTCCATCGAGCGTGGTTCGAGGAGGGCCACCAGGTCATCCAGGATCCGGTTCACGGCGGTCTCGTGGAACATCTCCTGGTCTCGGAACTTGTTGATGTAGAGCTTCAGAGATTTCAGTTCAACCAGCTTTCGGTCGGGGACATAGCGGATGTCAATTACGGCGAAATCGGGAAAATTCGACCGCGGGCAGAGACACGTGAACTCCGGGATCGTGAAATGGATCTCGTAGTCGCGGTCCGGATTCCCATTCTCGACCGCCTCGAGTGTCGACTCGGCGATCAGCTTCGCGCCGTATTTCATGCGCTCATGCTACGATTCAGCCGGCCAGCCGAAAGGGATTGAAGTTGGTGCCGACATCGAACGGATCGGCTCCTTCTCGCCGCTTCAGGAATCCGACGATCGCGTAGGTCAGTGGGGTCGCGACGATCTCGTACGCGGTTTTGAAGAGCCACTGGTGCAGGATTGTTAGGAGGAGCAGGCCACTCGGTAGCACGCCGACGAACGCACTGGTGATGAAGATGGCGGAGTCGACGCCCTGGCCGATCAGGGTCGAGCTTATCGTGCGACTCCAGAGCCAGCGGCCCTGCGTCGCTATCTTCAGGCGCGCCATGACGAAGGCATTGATGAATTCGCCTGCCGCGTAGGCCAGAAAGGAGGCGGCGAGCAGCCGTGGTGCGAACCCCAGTACCCGCTGGTAGGCGGCCTGGGCCTGCGCATCCCAAGCACCCGCTGCGCCGGGCAGGGCGCCGGCGGCCCCGATGAAAGCGACGAACACGAGGTTGCACCCGAACCCGAGCCAGATCACGCGCCGGGCGGCGCCGTACCCGTAGACCTCCGTCAGGACGTCGCCAAACAGATACGAGAGCGGGAAGACGATCACCGCCGCCGGCAGCATCCAGGGACCGAAGGCGACCAGCTTGACTGCGATCAGATTGGCGGTCAGGAGCACCGTGACAAACAGAGCAGCGAGGATCAGGAGGAGGGGAGATACCCGGGCTGTCGAGCGCACCCGCCTAGTCTATGGGGTCACCGAGAAAGCGGATCGAGAGGTGGCGACGCTGCCGTCGCCGTTCGTGAACTCCACGACATAGTCCTGGACGAGGGCGCCGGCCGGCACCTTGAGCGTGACGGTCGAATCGTTGAGCGCTGTGACGGCGTCACCGCGGAACGTCCCGGTCGGGCTTGCGACTGGGATGAAGCGGACGGCCAGGCCGGGGCCGTTGACAAACCCGCGGCCCTGCAGCGTGATCAGGGTCGTCTGGGTGGTGGAGGCTCGTGTTGGCGCGATCGTCTGCAGGCTCGCGCCGGCCGTGGGGGCAGTGGTGTCGTTGGTGCCCCGCAGGACGAGGTCGAGCGGAAGCGAGGCGAGATCCATCATTGTGCCTGCTGCCCCCCGCCAACTGGCGAGGTCCGCCTCGGCCGCGGCGAGGGGCAGCGCCGATCCATGACGCGTGAATACCGCGACCACTGTGCCGCCCGGGCCGACGAGCGGCCCCCCGAGCTCGCCGGGTAGGTCGTCGGTGCGAAGGGCAATCGCGCCCGGTTCGACTTGGGTGACGACCACCGGCGTTGCACTGCGCAGGTTGAGGACCTTGGGGCTGGCCAGAAGGACAAGGGAGTCTCCAACGGCTACCGTGGCGGACATGCCAAAAGCGAGGGGTGTGCCGTCGGTGGCGGTGGCGCGGATCTCCGCCAGGCCCAGTGCCACGTCGATCCCGACCACACGAACGGGATGGCTTCCGCCCGTGTTGTCCACCAGGCGCAACGACCGGCTCCCACTGACCAGGCTTGCCGCGGTCAGGAAGCCTCCATTCGGATCGATCTGGAAGGCCGTCCCGAAGGTGCGGTCGTTGACCAGCACCATCACCCCCTGCAGATCCCGGGTCAGTTCCTCGGGGACCAGGACGGCAGCCGGCGGCGGGGTCGGCGCGGCGGTCGGGGCCGGGGTCGGCGGCGGGGTGGGGTGGAGGCGCGCGCCGACGGCCGGGGCCAGCACGACGAGGCTGGTGAGGACCAGGCCGCCGACGATTGCCAGGGCCAGTTGATCCGCGGGAGGCCTCACCACGCCTTTCACAGGAGTGCAACGCATAGTGAGGGCGCTTTCTTCGATGAGAGCGCTTTAACATTCACCGCGTGCGGCTGTGGAATACGGAAACGCGGAACCTGCAGCCGCTCCGAGTTGGGGCCGCCCGCCCCGTCGGGGTCTATGTCTGTGGCATCACGCCGTACGACACCACCCATCTCGGACACGCCTTTACCTATGTCACCGTTGACGTCCTGATCCGGACGCTGCGGGCGACCGGGCTCGCGGTGCGCTACGTCCAGAACGTCACGGATGTCGACGACGACATCATGAAACGGGCGCGCGAACTGGGCACGACGTGGGACCGCCTGGCCGCTGATGAGACGGCCTTGTACCAGGCTGACATGGCCGCCCTCAACGTGCTTGCACCTGATGTATTTCCGCGCGCCAGCCAGACGATTGACAAGATCATCGAATTGAATGCCCTCTTGGTGGCGCAAGGTCATGCTTACGTGCGCGATGGCAACGTCTACTTCCGCGTGAGCAGCATCACCGACTACGGACGGTTGAGCCGGCTGCCGCGCGACGAGATGGTGCGCCTATCTGCGGATCGAGGGGCGGACCCTGGCGACCCGCGCAAGCAGGATCCGCTTGACTTCCTGCTCTGGCAGCGGAGCGCTCCAGACGAGCCGCGGTGGGCGAGCCCATGGAGTGACGGCCGTCCGGGTTGGCACGTGGAGTGCTCGGCGATGGCGCTCCAGCACCTCGGCGAGCAGGTCGACGTCCACGGTGGCGGCGCCGACCTGATCTACCCGCATCACGAGAGCGAGATCGCCCAGTCCGAGTCGGTGACGGGCATCCGGCCGTTCGCCCGGACCTGGATGCATGTCGGGATGCTGCGCTTCGAGGGCGAGAAGATGAGCAAATCCCTCCGCAACCTGGTCCTGGTCAGAGATCTACTGTCGCGGTACGACGCCGACAGCATCCGTGTCACCCTGCTGCGCCACCACTACCGGGAAGCGTGGGAGTACGAGGAGGGCGAGCTGGTCGACGCGGCCGCCTGGGTCGATCGGCTGCGCGATTGCGCCGACCATGCGGGTGAGGGCGCCGGTCCGACCGCGTTGGTCCTGGACGCGCTCCAGGACGACCTCGACACTCCGCGGGCGCTACAGGCAATGAAGCGTGCCGCGGAGCACGGCGATCCCGGCTGGCGAGCGGCGGCCGGGCTTCTCGGTCTTCGACTCTCCCACGGGGACACCCGCCGGAAATGAAGAGAGGCGCCCCGAGGGCGCCTCTCTCAGTGGCGGGAGGACGTTAGTCGTTGCCGTGACTGTCGGACTTCTCCATCTCGGGCTTGCGAACCTCGGACTTCTGACCTTCCGGTTTCTCGACTTCCGGCTTTTCAACTTCCGGCTTTTCAACTTCCGGCTTTTCGACTTCCGCCTTGTCGACTTCCGGCTTCTCCGCCACGGGCGTGGTAGCCGGAGCGGTCAGCTCCGCGATCGCCGCCTCGTACTCTGCCTTGATCGCATGCAGCTCCTCGCAAGCCGCATTGACGATCGCCGTCAGCTCCGCGGTGAGGTCGGCCGCGTTGTCCGCTTCGTCCGTCGTTGCTTCGGCGGCAAACTCACCCAGCTTGAAGTTCGCTTCCGCGGCGACTTCTGACTGCGCGTTCGTTGCCTTAAGGAATGCCGCGGCGGCTTCCCTGGCGGCCTCGCCGCCGAGTCCGGCGGCGGGAGCGGTGACCGCGTACCTGGCGCTGCAGTTACTGAGCTGCTGCGTGGACGAGGCCGTCGAGATCGGAGCGGTTTGAGCGGAGCCTACGACTGCGGTCGACAGCATCAGCCCACCCGCAACGAATAAGGCGCCGATAAGATTTCGGTTCATACCCAGTTAAACGGCCCTCGCGGTGGCCTATTCGTCATCTGGGTCGCGGCGTGGTTACGGCGCGATAGGTATCCGGTGAACTCGTGGCAGGCCGGCCGACGGGAACGGCATCAGGTGCTCACGCCCGGCGGCCTGCAGCGGCGCCAGGAGCGCGGCGCTCTCACGCACGAGGCGCTCGACGTCGATCGTCATACAGGCAGGCCGGTACGGTTCGAGCTTCTCGAGACCCTGGCGGAGTTTGGTCACCGCGCCATGCCAGTTGCCGCGTCGCCAGTGGTACAGGCCGACGCCGATCTGGAGGATGCCCTGGTAGAGGTAGCGAACCGCGTCGGCCTCGACGATCCAGATCGCTTCGAGCGTTTCATGCTGCTCGAAGAATTGCTGCCGGTTGAATTGCGCGATCCCCTCGAGCAGGGCTGGCGGTGGCGGGTCATCGCACCGGCTGGTGCGCGCAGGCGCCGACTTCTTTGGCGGTCCGGTCAGGCGGAGGCCTGGCTGCCCACGGAGGCACGCACGCTGTCGCCATCGGGCGAGGCCGCCGGAAGCTCGAGGTAGAACGTGGTGCCCTTGCCTTCGAGGCTGTTCGCCCAGGCCCTCCCGCCGTGCGCGGCCGCGACGCGTCGAAGCAGGTAGACGCCCAACCCGCGCCCACGGGCAGGTGGATGCTCATCGCTGGGCATCGAACCGAACAGTTCGGCGAGACGGTCGGCGCTGATCCCGGGACCGTCATCCTTGACGATCAGCTGGACTCGATCACGCGCGGATTCCCGCAGCCGGAGTTGCACCACCGTTGCCGTGCGCGCATGGGTGAGGACGTTCTGCAGCATTTCGTCGAGGGCGGCCTCGAGCAGGGCGACATCGCCCCAGACCTCGCCGTGGGCATCGAACTGCAGACGGAGATCCATGCCGGCGTCCGCCATCCGCCGGCGGATGCGCTGCGCCGACGATTGGGAGACGTCCACCAGCGAGACGCGCACGGTGAAGGCGAGCTCCAGCGGGAGTCGCGACATCAGCAAGACCTGGTCCGCGACGCGGATCAAGGTCTCGGACTGCATCGCGAGCCGGCGCGCCACGAGTGGCATCTCGGCCGGCGGCACCTCGTTGTTGGTCAGCATGTCGGCATAGCCACGGAGGATCGCGAGTGGCTCCTTGACGTCCGCCGAGGCGAGCCGGATTGCGGAGACGGGAACCCGACCGTGGCCGTCCACGCGCGCCACGTCATCCGCCTTTAGCCGTGGAGCCAGGAGGCCGGCGATCACCTGGACCAGGTCCTGGTCCTGCTCGGTAAAGACCCGTGTCCCCTTGCCAAGCACGGCCAGGGTCCCAAACGTCTCGCCGCCGGGGAGCGTGATGTTGACGCCCAGGTAGCTCAGGATCTCCAGCTGCCGTCGCATCCGCAGCGCTTTGAACGGTTCCTGTTTACTCGCGTCGCGCACGTTGACGACGCCGGCGTCGCCGTGCTTGACGCGAAGAAATGTCTCCTCGAGCTGAAAGCGGAGACCGCGCTCCAGCGGCGGGCCGCCGGTCGAGACCGCCGCCAGGATCTCGAGGGCTCCGTCATCGATCCGGCCGAGAAAAGCCGCGCGGGCGTCCAGCGACTCGATCAGGCATTGCAGGGCGCGCTCGATGACCTCTGGAACCGGCCTGTCGAGGTTGGCCACCACCATGCGGCGGACCAGGCTCAGGGACGACTGGCGATCAGGGCTCATGAGAACGCGCACACGGTTATAACACGGCGGGAGCCAAAACGCTCCGTGTTTCGGGTACCACATAAGATGTCGAGGCATTGGCCGGAACATCGGAGGGGCGGGCAAACCTCCACCTGCACACGATCTTCAGCGATGGGGAGTTGGGGCCGGAACAGGTCGTAGCCGCCCACGCCGCCGCCGGCTTCCAGGTGATCGCCCTGACCGACCACGACACTCTGGCCGGGATGGACGCGCTGGACGGGCTCGAAGGCCACGGTGTCCGGATCATCCCGGGCGTCGAACTCTCGATCGAGGATGACCCTCCGCGGGGACTTGTCCAGGTGCACCTCCTGGGATATGGCTTCGATCCCCGGAACCGGCCGCTTCGGCGACGGCTGTCCCAGGCCAGTGCCGCGCGCGAGGCGCAAAAGCGCGAAACGGTGAGCCGTCTGGCAGGGGCTGGTTACCGGGTCGACTGGCAGGCGGTCCGGTCGCGGGCCAGAGGCAATGTCGGGAAGCCGCATATCGTGGCAGCGATCGAGGCCGGCAACCCGACCGCCTCGCGTGAGGATCTCTACCGGCAGATGGGCCCGGGCGGCGTGGCCAACGTGCCACGAGCGAAAGACCTGCCGCTGGCGGAGGCGGTGGCCTTGATCGCCGACGCTGGTGGCGCCGCCGTGCTCGCCCATCCGGGCGTGTACGACCATGTACCGGATCTCGACGTACTGTTCCGGAGCTGCGCGGTAGCCGGTGTCCTCGGACTCGAGGTGACCTACCCGCAGGCGCCGGATGATCCCTACGGCGAAAAGAGCGCGGCGCTCATGGCGCGCTTCCAAGAAACCGCCACCTCCTACGGATGGGTCGCGACAGGCGGCGACGACTACCACGGACCGGCGGTGACGCCCTTGATCCGGCTGGCCGCCTGGACCGCCACGCCGGCCTCCTGTGTCGAGGCTCTTCTGGCCCGGCGGTCCTGACCGGTTAGCGACTCGTCAGGAATTTCGTGATCGCTGTGGCGACCGCCTCGGGGCGATCGAGCGGGAGGAAATGGCCGCCGGGGTCGATGATCTCGACCGTGGCGTCCACCAGCTTTCGTTGGAGTACCTCGGCCCAGCGCGGATCCAGAAAGCGATCGTTCGCCCCCCAGAGGATCAGGGTCGGCGTCTGGATCTCCTGGATATGCTTGCTGCGGCTGACCAGGTCCCGGCTGTTGAGGGCGCGCGCGGCGCGCAGATAGGCACGGCGGGTCCCCTGATCGGAAAACGGCCGGGCAATCTCATTCACGAGCTCCTCGGTCACGATGCCCTGGCTCGTCGTGCCGGCCGTAAGTCCCTCCCGGAACCCGGGGCGGAGGTCGCGGTCGACGAGGATCTGGTCCCACGCCGGTTCTTTCAAGCGCGCGATATCAGGGATGGGCCAGTTGTTGTCGACGATGCTATCGATCAGGATCAGTCGGGCCACGCGGTCGGGCTCATCGACCGCCATCAACTGCGCCACGCCGCCACCGATGTCATGGCCGACGACCGCGGCCTGGTGGACACCGAGGGACTCCATGAACGCCACCATGTAGCGCGCCTGCGCCGCAATCGAAAGATCGGCATCCAGGCGCTTGTCCGAATCGCCATATCCGAGCAGGTCCGGGGCGAGCACCTCGAAGGTCGCGGCGAGCGGCTCGATGACGTCGCGCCATAGATAGGAGGAGGTGGGGATGCCATGGAGCAACAGCAGCGGCGGCCCCTGGCCCTGGCGCAGATAGGCGATGTCGCCGGCGTGCGTTCGAATGCGTCCCTTGGTCCGGGCCAATGGGGCGGGCGCGGGGGTTGGAGTCGCCCCCGGGGTCGCGACCGGCGGTTCCGCAGGTGCGATCGGTTCTGGCCGGGGCGCCCACACGAGGTTGGTCGAGCTTGCGGTCGCGATCAGCTGGCCGCGGCTGTCGAACACCTCGGCGGTGGCCACGGCAATCTGCCGCCCCCGTTGAATCACCCGCCCGGTACTCTGCAGGATTCCGGATTCGACGCTGGCCGCCTTGAGAAAGTTCATATGGATCTCGGCGGTGGTGAAGCTCTCGCCGGCGGCCAGGGTGCTGTAGACGGCAAAGCCCATGGCGCTGTCCGCCAGCGAGGCGATGGCGCCGCCATGCACGACTCCGTTCGGGTTGTAGTGATCAGTTGAGATCGGCATCTCGAAGGTCGCGGTTCCGTCCGAAACGGCGGCGAAGCGCAGGTTGAGGATGCTGAAGAAGGGAGGGGGAGGCAGGCCGGCCGGGTCGCCCCGCAGCGCAGCCTCGAGGCGGTCCCGCCCCGGGGCGTCGCCCGGCAGGGCCATGGCCCGCATTGTAAGTGGTATCCGCGGCCGCTGCCCGACACCTCCCTTTGGTTACGGTCGCCCGGTAACGCGAGCGTGACGAGGCAGTGAGAGCCCTCCACGGCGACGCAAGCCGAGTCTGCTCGCCGAGTTTGTCTCCATGTAGGCCGCGCGCCGTGGCCAATTCGGATAGGGGAAAAGGGGGACGTCGCTGAAATACGCCGCGCCGCGCTTTGCGACACATTCGGCGGTCCTGGTGATGGCCGCGGCCATGCCCTGGGCCATGCTGCATATGCCGGTCGGCGCCACCTCCGCCCTGGCGGGTTCCAACCTGCCGGGAACCCCCGTGGCCCAGGCGCAGTTCGGCCGGGCGGTGGACGGCATCGGCTGGTCGATGAGCGGCGCCATGGTTGTCCCGGCTCTCCCGGTCATCCCGGCAAGCTCGGATAAGCATCGCGACATCGTCCACTACACCGCCAAGGCCGGCGAGACGCTTCGCGCCGTCGCGGGCCGCTACGGTCTGAGTGTGAACACGCTGCTGTGGTCCAACCCGGCGCTGGTGGATCAGTTGAGCGCCGGCCAGGAAGTCCTGGTTCCGCCGATCGACGGGGTGCTCGTCAAGTTGGCGGCGACCGATACGGTGTCCGCGCTGGCCTTGAAGTATCGGACCGAATCCGACGCGATCATCGAGTTCAACCTCCTCCGCCATCCCGACACGCTTCCCGTCGGTGACTTCCTGATGGTGCCGTACGGGGTCGGACCTGAGCCCGCCTCCGTACCGCAGCCGGTCGCCCACACGGTGAATGCCGGCCGCCGCGCCGTGTTCGTCCAGCCGGTCTACTCGGCCGGTGGAGGCTACTACCCATTCGGTCAGTGCACCTGGTACGTGAACTCGAGGCGCGCGGCGCCCTGGGGCGGCAACGCCTGGCAGTGGTTTGGGCGGGCGCGCTCCTACGGCCGCCCGGAGGGCCCGACCCCGCGTGTGGGCGCGATCATGGTCACCTGGGAGTCACCGTATTGGGGTCATGTCGCCTACGTCGAGCAGGTCTATAGCGACGGCAGCTGGCTGATCTCCGAGATGAACTACTACGGCGACCCGGGCGGCGGCTGGGGCCGCGTCAGCTACCGGCACGTCATTCCGGGCACCATTCCGCTGATCGGCTTTATCTACTGATCCGGCGCGCGGTTCGGTTCTTCCTCCTCGACCAGTTCCGCAACCGCAAGCAGGCGGGCTTCCTTATCCCAGGGTGCCACCAGTTGGAGCCCAACGGGGAGCCCCTTGAACCGACCGCAGGGGACCGAAAGCGCCGGCACGCCGGCTAAATTGAACGGCTGGGTGAGGCGCACCAACGCGCCGTCCACCGGCTCCTCACCATCCCGCCAGCGGAGCGTCCGGAGCCCGATCGGCGGTGCGGTGATGGGGGTCGTCGGCAGCGCCAGCACATCGACGCTCTGAAATACCCGCCAGAGTGCCTCCTTGAGCCTGGTCCGGGCGCGCTGCACCATCGCGTACTCCGCGCCGGACACGAGGGCGCCAAGTTGGAGACGCAGCCGGACATCAGCGCCGTAGGCGCGTGGCCGCCGTCGGAGCCAGCGCGCGTGCACCGCGCTGGCCTCGGCGCGCAGGGTCACGAGTTGCATCGCCACAGTCCAATCAAGCTCCGGAATCGTGACCGGCGTCAGGCGGAGACCGCGTGAGCGAAGCCCGTCGACCGCCGACTCCACCCGCCTGGTCACGCCCGACTCGACGCGCTCGAGCAGGGGGCTCTCGAGCACCCCGACCCGCAATCCCGCGGTCGGCGGTCGCCGAATTTGGCGGCCGCCGAGGATTTCGAACAGCAGTCGAGCATCGTCCACGCAGCGGGCCAGGGGTCCGGCGTGATCCAGTGTGAAACCGAGCGGGAAGGCTCCGGCCAATGGGATGGCGCCGAAGGTCGGCTTCAGTCCGACGCAGCCGCAGAGTGCCGCTGGTATGCGGATCGATCCGCCGGTGTCCGACCCGAGCGCCGCGGCGGCCAGGCCGCTGACGACCGCGATCGCCGATCCTCCGCTCGACCCACCGGGGATGCGCGTTTGATCCCAGGGGTTCCTGGCCACGCCCCACCAGGGATTGCCGTTCGTCACACCGTAGGCAAACTCGTGAAGGTTCGTCTTGCCCATCACCACCGCGCCGGCGGCGCGCAGGCTGGCCACGGCTGCCGCGTCCGCATTTGGAACCCAGTCCCGCAGGATCCGGGAACCGGCCGTGGTCCGCAGGCCGCGCGTCGCGAAGAGATCCTTGATCGCGACCGGGATCCCCGCCAGCGGAGAGGCGTCGCCACGCGCCAGCCGGGCGGCCGCGCGGTGTGCTTCGCCGCTGGCGAAGGCACGGTCGACCGTGATGAACGCCCGCAGCCCCGCCTGCGTCCGGGTGCGCTCCAGATAAAGCTCTAGCAACTCACCTGGTGCGACGTGGCGGCCCCGCAACAGCCGAGCCAGCCGGCGGAGCGGAAGCCGGCAGAGGTCGTCCGGCCTCACTGAGGGGCCCCGTCGGGCGGGACGGCGGTAAGAAACGCATCGACCAGGGCCCGATAGCGGGTCCAGGCGGGCAGCAGCGCATCGATCTCGACCGGGCTCAACCGTAGTCCGGCCGCCTGCAGCGCCGAGGTGAGTTGTTCTCTCAGCGTCACCGGCACAGTATGGCAACCAGTGCCATGACGCAGGTATCAGGTGATGCGAGCGTCAAAGCGTTTGACAAGACTGATTCCGCGGTCATAAGCTGCCCATGCCGCCCACCTGCTTCGGGGGAAGCGCTGGCCGGCGGCCCGATGCGCTGACATTTGTTCACCGAATCACTTTTGAGGAGCCCTGAAAACGATGTTGCTTGTGGAAGTCCGCCGCCTGGAGATCGCCCCGACGACCGACCAGTTCTGGACCATCGTGTCCCGGGTAAACGGCCCGGATTTCATGGGCGTCCTCTATCGCGCCCGCGAGGCGATCTTCGATAGCGCCGGCATCAGCTTCACGATCGACCTCCTCAACAAGTTTCTTCAGTTCGACGTCACGAAGAGTTGGTCGGCCGCCGATGAAGGCGAGCTGTTCATGGGCTCGTCGCCGGTGGTGGGCTGGTTGCGAGTCCGCCGCCCAGGCTCGGCTACGCTGCGCGAGCTGCGTTCCGACGAGATGCATTTCATGGAGTTGGAGCACGCGGCCAAGCCGGCATTCGTCGAGGTCGGGGTTGCGTTCCGCGCCGGCAGCGAGAAGGCGCGTACCGACTTCTTGAAGCGCATCCGCACCGCGTCCCAGGAGGCGATCGGGCAGGAGGTTGGTACCCCCTCGTCCTGGCCGCTGCTGACGCCCGTCAGCAGTCACAACTTCGAGGCGATCCGGAAGTCGCGGCAGGCGAGCTTCGAGCCCTCCACTGAGGAGAGCGCGGCGATGGCGGCCTTTACGACCCCGGAGATCCGCGCCCTGATTCGCGACCTCGAGCGGGTTGGATCGCTCACGGTTTCCGACCTTCCAAAGGTCCTTGGCGAAGCGCAGGGCACGGCCGTCGCCGGCCGCCTGGGCGAGTTGCGCACGCTCGGATTGATCCAATCCGAATACGTCATCGTCTGCTCCCGCACGGGCAACGCGGTTCTGCGGACCGACGACCCCAACAAGTTGCAGAAGATGGCACCGGATTGGATGAAGTGCGCCTGCGGACGGCCGCTCAACGAGGAACGGGTGGACCAGGTCATCATGCCGACGGATCGCGCCACAACGCTAAATGACAAGGGCCGCTGGATGACCACGCTTGCCAGTGCCGTGCTGAACCGGCTTGGCATCAGCCGCGAGCAGGTTATCGTGGACTCCGGCCCGGCCGGGACTGATATCGTGCTAGACCTGAGCGGCGACCTCGTCCTGGTCGTACTGAAGGATCGGGAGTTCAACCTTGCCGACGCCTACGCCTTCAACGCGAAGATCTCGCGGATCAAGGCAGCGGAAGGTGTCGTGGTCACGAATGAGGGCCTCTCAGGCGACGCGAAGAAGATGGTCCAGGACGAGCTTGGACCGCAGCGCGCCCGCATCACCGACCCTTTCCGGATCACGTTCGTCGAAGGCATCCAGGCGATGGAGCATGAGCTCGGCCGCGTGATCGAGCGCCGGCGTCGCCAGTACTTCCTGCGTGCACTCGGCGACCTGGCCACGATCCAGGGCCTCAACATCGGGCAGCTCGCCCTCGCCAAAGTGGAAGCCGGTGGACGGGGCGGGAAGGCCGAAATCGTCGCCCCTGACGCGGTCGCCGAAGCCGTCAGCTAACCTGCGACCCGGCAACCTGATTCCGGTTGCGGCCGGAAACTGCAACGTGGGTGCGTAGTCTAGTGATATGAAAACTGGCAGCCTCGTGATCGGCATCCTGGCCGTCCTAATTGGGGGCGTCTGGATTCTCCAGGGCGTGGCCATCCTTCCGGGCAGCTTCATGTCCGGGCAGCGGATGTGGCTCTTGATCGGAGTGGTGGTCGCGCTTCTCGGCCTCGTCCTGGTCTATAAGGGCCTACGCCGGACCGCACCACGGTAAAACCGATCCCGCATCGGCCACTGATCACCGGGCTCAGTGCCGGTACGCTGGCGCTCGGTCTGGACTACCTCGCCCATGCGCTCCTCAACGTCCCCCTGCTACCGGAGCAGCTCGGCTACATCCTGGTCAGGATCCTGCCACTGTCCGCGTTCGAGAACCTGCTCAAGGCGCTTGGCGTCACCGCGCGGCCGCTCCTGCTGGTGGCAGCGACGATCCTCATCATCGCGGCCTACGGGCTCGGGACAGCCGCGGCGCTTCGGCTGCTTCGCGAGCGGGGCCTCGTGGCGATAGCGGCCCTCGTGGCGGCTGCCACCGGCGCGATCGCGATTGTGGCAGCGACACCGGGCGATGCCCCCCTCGCCATCGTCGTCGAGATCGTCGTGCTCGCCGGCATGATCCCGGTCACGGATTGGCTGGTCCGGCGGGTCAGCGGGCCGGCCATCGAGAGCGTGGAACGGCGGATCCTTATCCGCAATCTATTCTTCGGCGCCGTCGGGATTGCCGTCCTCGGGATCGGCTTCGTTGACGTGCGACGCTTTCTGACCGCGCTCGCGATGAAAGAGGGAAGCCGCGCCGACACCGAGATCACCAGTGTCGCCGACTTTTACGTCGTCTCGAAGAATTTGGGAGGCGACCCGGTCGTCGACGGCTCCAGCTGGCGGCTCGTCCTGCCGACCCGCAGCCTCACTTACGGGCAGCTTCTCGCCCTGCCGTCACAGCGGCTGGAGCTGACCCTCGAGTGCATCAGCAATGACGTCGGCGGGACCTTGATCAGCAACGGCCTGTGGCAGGGCCCCCGCGTGACGGACGTGCTGGCGCTCACGGGCGTGCCGGCTGATGCCGTATGGATGCTGATGGAGAGCGCCGACGGTTACACGGAGAGCTTTCGCCTCTCGGATCTCAGCGCGGATCACCTGCTCGTGACGCACCTCAACGGGAGCCCGTTGCCTCCTCAACATGGCTATCCGGCGCGCTTCCTCTTTCCGGGGCACTACGGGATGAAGCAGCCGAAGTGGGTGACGCGCATTCGGTTCGCGTCGGTCGACAAGCCGGGGTACTGGGAGAACAACGGATGGGACGAGCGGGCGATCGTGAAAACGATGTCCAGGATCGATGCTCCAGCCGACGGGGCGGCCCTTCCGGCGGGTAGCGTCCGGTTTGCCGGGATTGCGTTCGCCGGCGCCCGCCGGATCAGCGATGTGGAGGTGAGCTGGGATGGGGGCAGGCGGTGGCAACCGGCCGACCTCGCGAACGAGTTCTCCCCCTATGCCTGGCGCTTCTGGCAGCTTACCGCCACGCTCGCGGCCGGGCACTACAACGTCCGCGTCCGCGCCCGCGATGGCCAGGGTGCGTGGCAGTCGGCCGCCTCGGCGCCCACCCTGCCCAACGGCGCGGACGGTTACCATACGATCCTGCTCGACGTCCGCTAGTACAATTCGCCATCCGTGGATGAGTGGCAACGAGCGATCGATTTCATGCGCGCCCTCGACCAGCGCTGCGCTGAAGAGGTGGTCGATTTTCGCTGGGGCCGCGCCTTTGTGAACCGAACCCTCGGCACCGTGCCCGACCTCAATTACCTGGTCACGCAGGGAGACCTGAACGGGGTAACAGCTGATGAGCTGACGACGGAATGCGAGCGCATCCAGGCACCGGTCGGCCGCGCCTTCCGCCGTGTGAACGTCGATGATCGGGAGGCGGCCGAGCGATTGCTTCCCGGCTTTGCCGAGCTGGGCTTTAGGGCGGAGCGCTTCTGCGTCATGGTTCACCACCGCCCCGCTGATCGCTACGTCGATGTCGCCCGTGTCGAGCGCGTCGACTGGGCCACATACCGGCGCGGCCGCAAGCAAGAGATTGACTCGTGGGCCCCCAGCGCCCTGATCGCCGAGCAGGCCCTTGCCAAACAGGAATTGACGAGCCGCATTGTCGATACGACGTACCTCGCCGTCGTCGAGGATGCGGGCCCGGTTTCCTTCTGCGAAGTCCGCCGGGAGGGCTCGGTCGCGCAGATCGAATTCGTTGAAACGCTGGATTCGTATCGCCGGCGCGGGATGGCCAGGCAGGTCGTGACGGCTGCGCTCGGCGCGGTCCGCGGCGTCCCGTTCGTCTTTCTGGTTGCGGATCTCTTCGACTGGCCCCAGCACTTCTACACGCGGCTCGGGTTCGAGACCGTCGGGATTGAATCGCGTTTCATGCGCGACCTCCATGGCTGAGCCGGGGTCGCTCCGCCAGGGATGGGAGTCCGAGGCGGAAAATTGGGTGCGCTGGGCTCGGAAGCCGGGCCACGACAGTTATTGGCGTTATCATCGCGACGCCTTTTTCAGTTTGGTACCCGCCCCCGGGCGCCTAACCCTAGACATCGGCTGCGGCGAGGGTCGTGTGTCCCGCGACCTGAAAGCTCGAGGTCATCGGGTAATCGCCGTCGACGCGTCGGCCACCATGGTCCGCTATGCGTCGGAGGCGGACCCGTCGATCGAGGCACTGGTTGCCGACGCGGCAGACCTCCCGTTCGGGGATGGCCTTGCGGACCTTGTGATCAGTTTCATGTCCTTGCAGGATACCGACGACATGCCGGCGGCCATTCGCGAGACCGCCCGCGTCCTCACGCCGGGGGGCTGTTACTGCGTGGCCATCGTGCATCCGATCAATTCGGCCGGCGCGTTCGCCAGCCAGGCGGCGGGTGCCGCCTTCAGCATCGAGGGCGATTACCTGTCGGACCACGGTGTGACCGAGCGGGTTGAGCGGGACGGCCTCAGCTTGACGTTCCACCAACGCCACCGTCCGTTGCAGGATTATGCGCGAGCGCTGGAGGACTCGGGCTTCGTCATCGAGGCGATCCGGGAGCCAACGGTTGACGAGGGATCCGTTCGGGAACGCGCCGACCGGGCCCGCTGGCGCCGCCTCCCACTCTTTCTGGATCTCCGGGCCCGAAAAATCTGACGGGTCGCCGACCCGGTACGATCGGAGGTCATGGCACTCCCCACCACCATCGACCTGGACCTCGCCGCACTCCGGCGACAGTTCCCGGCGCTGGCGCTACGGGTCAACGGCGATCCGGTTGTCTACCTCGACAACCCGGCCGGTACCCAGGTCCCGCAACGCGTCATCGACCGGACCGCCGAGTACTGGCAGACGATGAATGGCAACCACGGCGGCGTGTTCGCCACGAGCGCCCGATCGGATGCCCGTCTCGAGGCGGTGCGGCGTGCGGCGGCCGCGTTTCTGAACGCCTCGTCGCTCGACGAGGTCGTGTTTGGGGCCAACATGACGACCCTGACGTTCGCCTTCAGCCGGGCGATCGCCCGCGAGCTCAAGCCGGGCGACGAGATCGTTGTCACCAGGCTTGAACATGACGCAAACGTCGCGCCCTGGTTGGCTCTACAGGAACAGGGCGTGCGCGTGCGCATCGCGGACATCACCGTGCCCGAATGCCGTCTTGACATGGAGGACCTGGCACAGCAGATCAGCCCGAAGACCCGCCTTGTGGCCATCACGCACGCGTCCAACGCGGTTGGTACGATCCCGGACCTGAAGACGGTGGCGCGACTCGCGCATGCGGTGGGAGCCTGGCTCTGGGTAGACGCGGTCCACTACGGACCACATGGGTTGATCGACGTCCAGGCGATCCCCTGTGACTTCCTCGTCTGTTCCTCCTACAAGTTCTATGGACCGCACCTCGGAATCCTCTACGGACGGCGCGAGCTGCTCGAGCGGCTGCGTCCCTACAAGGTGCGACCGGCGACCGACGAGCTGCCCAGCCGGTGGGAGACAGGGACGCCGAACCTGGAGTGCCTCAGCGGGCTGCTCGGCAGCCTGGAATACCTGGCTGGCCTTGGCGGGTCGGAGCAGGTCGAACGCCTCGCACTCGAGGCGGCCATGCTTCGCATCCAGGCGCACGAAGCCGCACTCGCCGCGCGGCTCATCGACGGACTGCGGCGCATTCCTGGAATCCAGCTGTTCGGGATCACGGACGTGGCCAGGTTCGAGGAGCGGGTGCCGACCATTTCGCTGACCTGGCCGCCGCACCGCCCGGAGGGGCTGGCGCGGTGGCTCGCGGAACGGCAGATCTTCACCTGGCACGGCGATCATTACGCGACCGAGCTGATGCGTCGGCTTGGACTGGAGAAGACGGGGGGCACCCTCCGGATCGGGGTCGCCCATTACAACACGGCCAGCGAGGTTGATCTCCTACTCGAAGTCCTGGCGGGCTACCCCGGGTGATTCGGCGCCGAGCGGCGATCCTGATCGCAAGCCTGCTTCTGCTGGTCACCTTGTTGCCAGTGCCGGCCCCGCCCCGGGCACAAGCGACATGGAGATTGGCGGCCCGATCCACGCCATCCACGGTGAGGGCGGCGATCGCCGCCGCAGACCCCCACCTTACGACCCTGGTCCCGAGCAGTCCGCCGCCGGTACCTCGGCTCATCCTGGGAGCGAAGACCGATCAGCCGGTCGTTGCCCTGACGTTCGATCTCGACATGACGGCCGAGATGGCGGCGCAATGGCGGAGCCGGGCCGTACCCGCCTGGATCAACCTGGATGCACTTTCCGTTCTTCGTGCCACGGGCACCCACGCGACCCTGTTCATAACCGGGATGTGGGCGGAGCTCTACCCCGAACTGGCCCGCAGCCTGGCAAACGACCCGAACTTCGAGATCGCAAACCACAGCTATTCGCATCCGGCCTTTCATCGACCGTGCTATCGCCTCGGTGGGTTGGGCCCTGGTGGCGCGACCTGGCAGATCACCCATGCCCAGGCGGTCCTCAGCCGGGTCACCGGCGTCACCCCGAGCTATTTCCGGTTCCCTGGCGGCTGTTATGATCCTCCGGCGCTCGATGCGGTGCATGCCGCCGGCTTGATCCCGGTCGGATGGACCGTCAATGCGATGGATGCGTTCAACCCGAACGCGGTCGGCGTCGCTTCGACTGTTCTCACGCAGGTCAAGCCGGGTGCGATCGTGATGATGCACCTGCATGGTGGGGCGAACGCTCCCGCGACCGGCACGGTGTTGCGGATGATCATCCCGGCCCTCCGCCAGCGTGGCTATCATTTCGTCACCGTCAGTGAGTTGATGCAGACGGGTTCCGCCCTGCAGCCGAGCGGCGGTCGAGAGGTCGTCGAGGCCTTCCAGCCGCCGCCACTGCACGCCATTGCGCCGATCCTGCAAGCCCCCACGCGGGCGACGGCGCCGCCTCGACGCTGCTGGCGATGGGATGCACGGCTCCGGGCCTGGGTGCGCTGCTGACCGGGGCGCTGATCGAGAGCACACCGCCGGAGGCGAGCGCCAGTCCGCCATCGCGGCGACGATGCTGACGACGCCGACGGCCATACCCCGGTAGAGGGCGGCCAGGCCGACTGCCCGCCCATGAAGTCGGCGAGTCCCCAGGTGACGCTGGCGCACAGGGCCAGCTGGACTGCGCTCAGTGCGCGACCCGTCGAACGGTGGTTGCGGTGGCGATGTCGCTGATCCGCTGGCGGCGACGTCCGGCGAAGAGCAGCACGGCGTCGGCAAGCCAGAGGGGAGGAATGATGCCGATCAGGTTCCGGACGACGGCGCGCCACCAACCCGGGACCCCCCCGGCGGGGCCGTAGACCGAGATCCCCATCATCCGCTTGCCCACGGTCTGGCCGAGTCGGGCCTCCAGAGGAATCCGGTAGAGGAGTGTGATCGCGACCAGGATCGCGACGCCCTCCGGGTCGAACAGGACCTCGTTTGTCGCCACGCCGGTCACCGCCGTCAGGACGTAAACGGCTCCGACCACTACCAGGAGGAGGTCGATCAGCCCCGCCCAGAGGCGACGCACGAGCGGATACTGGCGCCATCGCGCGTCGGCGCCTTGTTGCCAGGGAAGCGCCGCCTCGATCGCGTCGGCCATGTCGCGGCGAACCCCGAGCACGATTGGTTCCATCGCGGTCAGCACGCCGCGGCGGGCGAGCGTCCGCACCGAGAGGATGACCGCAACCGCCGCCAGGCCGGCGACGATCAGGACGAAGAGGCGATGTTCGGCGCGATGGAAGAGACTCACCGCGGGTTGTCCGACGAGTGCGCCCAGGCCGACGAAGACCCCGGTGTAGACCAGCGCGGACGGGATCAGCCCGACGGCGAACGTCAGGCGAGGCATCCGGCTGACGCCGGCGACCTGCGTCGTGGAGATCCGCAGCCCGGGAAAGAGCCGGCCGACGAACACGGCCCGAGCGCCTCCACGGCGGAGCATCCGAGTCGCGCGTTCAAGCGCGCCCCGGAAATGGAGCGCGTCGGCCGCCTTCAGCAGCGCCGGACGGCCGACGAGGGCGAACACTTCGCGGCCGATCATGGCGCCCGCCGTGATCGCAACCAGCAGCGTCGCCACCATCGGTACCGGCTCGACGGTATCGCTGGCGATTGCGATGCCGGCGATCACCAGCAGGAGGTCACCCGGCGCGAACGGGATCGGGATCCCGGTTTCCTCGATGAAGAGCAGACCGGCGATGACCACGATCAACAGGTCGCCGCTGAGACTGGCGATCGAGGTGATCGGATTCACGATTGGCCCGCCATGGTTCGTCTCAGTCGAGTAGCTCGCGGATCAGCGGGATCGGAAGGTTGCCAGCGGCGAGGAATCCATCGTGAAACGCCTTCAGCGAGTAGCCCTCCCTGGCCGCGTGGTCTTGCCGAAGTTCGTAGATAAGCAACTTGCCGAGGGTATAGGTCAAGTACAGCGGATCCCACGCGCCGCGGGTGGCTTCGCGCCAGGCCGGAAGCTCGCTCTGGAGTCCGACCTCCATGAAGACCGCCACGGCCTCGCGCATCGTCATGCCCTGACAGTGCAAACCGAGGGCGACGAGTGCCCGGCAATCGCGGAGCAGCGCGTCCGCCTTTTGCGCCAGCTCGGCCTTTGGGTCCTGCGAGAAGCCGGCCTCGATCATCATCTCCTCGCAGTAATGGGCATAGCCTTCGCCGGTGCCCTGGACCCAGAAGACCCGGCGGGTCAGGGATGAGGCGTGCCGTTCGTGCAGGGACTGGACGTAGTGCCCGGGATAGGCCTCGTGAATGGAGACGTTGCGCAGAACCGCGTAGTTGAGATAGCGAAGCCATTCCTCGGTCTTTGCCGGGCCCCAGGCCGGCGTCGGCACGGTGACGTAGTAGTAGCTCTCGGTCGCAGTCGACTCCAATGGCCCGGCGCTATCGAGTGCAGCGCTGATGTACGAGGCGTAGGCGGGTGTCGGCTTGACGGTGCAACGGACCTCGGAGGGAATGGAGAGCAGGTCTCGCTCGACCACGAACCGCCGGATCGATTCCAGCATGCCGGTGACGTCTTCGATAAGGCTGGTGACGGTTGGGTGGTCGTGTGCCAGCTCGGCGAGCGCGCCGGCGATTCCCTTGCCCGGGGCGATCTCCGCGGCGAGCTCCGTCGCTCGTGCGGTATTGCGCTCGACGTCCGCCCGGACCATCCGTTCCAGGCGCGCGACGGGGAGGTCGACCATTTCCCGGACCGCGAGGATTCGCTCGAAGCGCTCGCTCCCAAGCGGATCATGCTCGTGCGCTGTCGATCGCCGCGACCGGAGGAATTCGGTGAAGGCGCGTACCTGGCTCGCGGCATCGTCGATCGCCGCAAGCGTGGCGTCGTCGCCGCTGGCGGCGGTCCGGACGTCGCTCTCGAGGTAATCCGCCTGGCCTGCGGCCGCCTCGATCGCGATCTCGAGGTTTGGGCCCGGTAACGAT
This sequence comes from Candidatus Dormiibacterota bacterium, assembly GCA_030948145.1. Lineage (GTDB taxonomy): Bacteria > Chloroflexota > Dormibacteria > CF-121 > CF-121 > JALYYC01. The sequence continues at coordinate 18,932 of JALZAV010000017.1, read as the reverse complement.
TGCTCGAGGTTATCGCGGGCGGCCTCGAGGTAGCCCGCGTACCCGCGCAGGTGCTGGCGAAGGCTCGCCAGCCGTGCCGGCAGCGGGGCGTACTCACGCTTCAAATAGGGACTCACGTCAAGCTCCGAGCCTGATCCCGCATAGAAAAGCGGATCTTTGAATGGCGTGCGTTGTTCGGTCAATTCGAACTGGCTTCCCTGCAGCTGCCCCTGGAGGGCGCGGCGGTCGATCTTCTCGCCGGGTGTGAGGTCGTCAGCATGCGCGAGGACGCTCAACTGCCTGGTGATCTCTTCGGCACGCGCCCGGATGGCGGTCGACGAAACGTCGCCAACGATCCCGTCGTAGGCATGGTCTCCAACGACCCGGGCGTGAGCCGGAGCGAAGCGAAATACCCCATCGACGACGGCGTGTTCGAGGGCAGTCCAGGGCGGCATGCCGTGAGGCTAACAAAGGCCCGGCGATATGGGTCGCGAGCTCCGCCTGTTACATCCCTCGTCCCGTCATAGGGGTCGTAACAGATCGCTGTTACGTTGGCGTCACCAAATCATGTCCCACCGGTCATCCGCCCGTCATCACCCGCTGCCCGCCTTCGGGTCCGTTGCGGGAGCCCTCGCGGCCGTTGCCATTGCGCTCGCCGCCGCCCCGGCGACGCCCGCCTTGGCCGCTCAGGACGACCATGCCCGGGTTGATGGTCGCGTCTTCAAGGGGATGGCGCAGTCGCCGACTGTGGGTGTGATCGTGATAGCCCGGGACAACGTCAACCGTCTCGAGGGAGACCTCAACCGGGTCGGCGTCCGCCATCCGGTGCGGGTCCCGATCGCCCACGGGTTCAGGGCGGAGCTGACGGCCTCCCAGATCCGGCACCTGGCGAACAGTCCCCACGTCGCCCGCATCATCGATGATGCTCCGGTCCGCCTTGCCGACACTGCGTTCGATCCCCTGGCGCTGGCGACCGCGTATCCGCTCGTCGTGGATGCCATGACGCTGTGGAGCAATCCGATCGAGCCCCGCACCGGCAACGGCATTGGCGTGGCCGTCATCGACAGCGGGATCACGACCCATTCGGACCTGGGAGGCAGGGTCCTAGTCAACTTTGATTTCAACCCCAGCGTCAGCGGTGCGAGCGACGGCTACGGGCACGGGACTGCGGTTGCCGGGATCATCGCCGGTGACGGGAGCGCCAGCCATGGCCAGTACATCGGCATCGCGCCGCAGGCCAACCTGATCAACCTCAGAGTCAACGACGGAAGCGGCGCTGCGCCGACGTCGACGATCATGAACGCCATCCTCTGGGCGGTAGAGAACCGGGCCGCCTACAACATTCGGGTGCTCAACCTGTCGCTCTCGAGCTCGGTGCAGGAAAGCTATCGCACAAGCCCGATTGACGCCGCCGTCGAGTACGCGTGGTTCAAGGGGATCGTCGTGGTCGTGGCCGCCGGCAACAACGGCCCTAACACGGCTCGATACGCCCCGGCGAACGATCCCTTCGTCATCACGGTCGGCGCCACCGATGATAATGGCACTGCCAGCATCGCCGACGACCGCCTGGCCACCTTCTCGAGCTTCGGACCGACGCAGGATGGGTTCGCCAAGCCTGACTTTGTCGCTCCGGGCCGGCACATCGTCACGACGCTCGCCGCCGGCAGCAGTTTCGCGCTCGATCATCCTACCCACGTGGTCGGATCGAAGTACATCCAGCTCAGCGGAACGTCGATGGCGGCACCGATGGTGTCCGGGGTCGCGGCCCTGTACCTCGAGAGTCATCCGGGTGTCCGGCCCGGTCAGTTGAAGGCGCTCCTTCGGGCAACCGCTCGGCCTCTTACCATGGCCGGGACCGGTGCCGGCTATCCCGATGCCGCCCGGGCCATCACCTATCCGACGACGGTTGGGAACGCGGACCACGGGATCGCCCCGAACAATTTCCTCACGGTCATGTACCTGCACGCGAACCGACTCCAGAACCTGCCCGCGGTCTCGTGGGACAGCGTCGCGTGGGATAGCGTCGCCTGGGACAGCGTGGCGTGGGATAGCGTGGCGTGGGATAGCGTCGCCTGGGACTCCGTGATCTGGGGGATCTGATGATGAGCCAGCCTGGCCTCACGGCCGGCGCGCGCGTCTACCTGGTCACGGTCGCGGGGCTGGCGCTCGGTGTCGCGGGTCTCCTCTGGGTGTTCGACGGTCGGGTCGCAGCCGGGCCGATCACGTTCCTCGCCCTGGCCGGCCTGGGCATGGTGGCGCACGCGTTTCCGATTCGGGCCAGCCGCCACCAGGCGTACCAGGTAACGCTCCCCTTCATCGTCATCGCGGCCGCCATCTGTAACGTCCCACAACTGATCGCCTTCCTCATCCTAATTCACGCGGCCGAGCAAATCCGGGTCCGCCGTCCCCTCTACATTCAGGCCTTCAACCTCTGTGACCATTTTTTGAGCGCGGCCGCGGCTGCCGTCTTTTACGAGCGAGCCCTGGCCCTGATGCCTGCCACGACGCTGTCGACGGTCGAGGCGGCCATGGCGGCCGGCTGCACCTTCGTCGTTCTCAACCGTGTCCTGCTCATCGGCGTGTTGTGGACGGCCCGCGGTCTCTCGCCCGCGCGCTCCGGTCTATTGCGGCCGGAGCTACTTGCGGCGGATCTGATCATCATCTGGATGTCGGGACCGATGCTGGTGCTGACGACGCAGGCCGGGCCGCTGATGATGCTGGTGACGGCCGGGCCGCTCTTTCTGGCACGCCCGGCGCTTGCGGCGCTCCTTGCCGAGCGGGACCAGCCGGCACCGGAGGCGCGGGCGAACGCGGCCTGATGTGATGCGCGAGCTGCCGGTTCCCGCGCGGATCTACGTCGGGAGCGTCCTCGGTTTCGCCGCCCTGCTCGGGATTGTGGTGAGCAGCACCAGCCCGTTGCAACTGGAATCCATGCCGGTGGCCCTGGTCCTGCTGGGCTGCGCCGCGGTCGCCCAGCAATTCAAAGTCAAAAGCCCGAAGCACCAGTCCTACTACACGACGAGCATCTTCTTTGGCAGCGCCGCGCTACTGCTGAGTCCGGGGTACGTGATTGCGATCGTCGTCGCAGTGCACGCGCTCGAGGCGGTTCGCGTGCGTTATCGCTGGTACATCCAGGCCTTCAACGTCGCCAACTTCGTAGTCTGCTCGATCGTGGCCCGAGCCATCTTTGCATTCGACGGAGGCCGCCTTGCCGCACCTGGCCCGGAGCTCGTTTCCCACGCTGTCGCCGCTGGTTTTGCCTTCGTGCTCTTAAACCATCTTCTGACCGCGTTGGTCATCATGTGGGCGCGTGGGGTGCCGCTGGCGCGCGCCGGAACGCTCGACTGGGAGAACCTGGGGACCGACCTCGCGCTGGTGTCGGTCGGCGTGCTCGGGGCGCTCCTCTGGCTGGCGAGCCCGTGGTTGGTCCCGCTTTGCCTCTGCCCCCTCTTCTTGATCTACCGCTCGCTGCTGGTGCCGACGTTGCAGGAAGAGGCGCGCACGGACCCCAAGACCGAGCTGTCGAACATGAAGCACTGGAACCTGGTCGCGGCACTCGAGATCGAACGGGCTCGCCGCTTCAAGCGGCCGCTGAGCGTGCTGCTCGCTGATCTCGACCTCCTCCGCGAGGTCAATAACCGCCACGGTCACCTCGTCGGCGACCAGATGATCCGCCGCGTCGCCGACGCCATCCGTCAATCGGTCCGGGAGTACGATCTCGCGGCGCGCTTTGGTGGCGATGAGTTCGCGGTCCTTATGCCGGAGGCGACTCCGGCCGAAGCCACCGCGGTCGCCGATCGGATTCGGCGGGCGGTGCAGGCAATCGATATCAAGACCGCGGAAGGCCTTCGCGTGTCGGCCACGGTCAGTATCGGCGTGGCGCTATTTCCTGCCCATGGCCGGACGCCCGCCGATATGCTGGCCGCCGCCGACCGAGCCGTCTACCAGGCGAAAGCTCTCGGACGAAACCGGGTCAGTGCCTTCCCCGGCAGCGAGCTGGAGGCCACCCGCTCGACGAGGACGTCAGCCACCCGGCGCCCGGCCTGATTGCCCGGTCAGGATTCCCTGGTCGGTCGCCGGCTGCCGCGCCGTTCCGCATGCGCGCGGAGAAACGTGTACGTCTTCTCGGCGGCATAGCCGCTCTCGAGGACCTCCTGGATCCGCGGCCAGAATTCATCCTTGACCCAGTTGCGGGCGATCAATACTTCGATCCCGCTCAACCGAAGATCGCCCCGATCCATCGCCGCGCTCGTGTCGCCCGGCTGCAACGCCCGCACGGCGTCGAGCGCGAGGTTGGGGAGGAGCCAGGCCTGCGGAATGAGGACCTCCGCCGGCTTGCGGGGCTGGTCTGGCACGGAGAAACTATAGACGGCACTCGCCGTCCGGCGACCGCTATGCTGCTGCTATGGCGCTACTCAAGACGCTGCATGTCTACGGGGCGATCTTCCTCCTCGGTGGCGTGAGCGCGCACGCCCTTCTCCGACCGCTGGCGAGTCGCCTCGACGTGGCGGCGAGCAAGGCGCTCTACGATCTCGCCTGGCGGATCCAGCTGACGATGGTGTACACGGGTTCGGCTCTGGTCCTCATCACCGGTCTGCTTCTGTGGGTCGGACATTTCAAGCTCTTCACCGGCTGGCTGCTGCTCGGGGTCTTGCTCTTCATCGCCGCGCTGGGGCTGGACGGCGCCTTCCTGAGCCCGAACCTCCGCCGCACCCGAAGCGCACTCGTCGATAGCACGACACCGGAGACCGCCGACGCGGCAGCGACCACGATCCAGGTCGTTTCCTGGTTTTTGCTGGCGGTCGTCGTCTTCCTGATGGTCGACCGGCCCTTCTGATCAGGCGGCCAGCCCGAGCCGATGCCCCGCCTGGGACCGCTGACTCTCATCGGAAGACACGTGGTCCTCGAGCCGATGCGCGCTGAGCACGTGCCTGCGCTGCTGGAGGCCGGTCGCGCGAAAGAGGTCTGGGAGTTCATGACGGAACGGGCCACGGATGCCGCAAGCATGGATCGCTGGATGGCGAAGGCGCTGGCCGCTGAGGCCGCCGGCCGGGAGTATCCGTTCATCGTCCGGCAACGGGCCGACGGTGCGGTGATCGGCAGTACCCGTTATCTCGATGTCCAGGAGGACGATCGCACCGCAGAGATCGGTTGGACCTGGTACGCCCGGTTGGCGTGGGGCACCGTGGTGAATCCGGAGGCGAAATACCTGCTCCTCCGCCACGCGTTCGAGGACTGGCGCGCGATCCGGGTCTCGCTCAAGACCGACATCCGCAACCTCCATTCGCAAGCGGCCATCAAAAAGCTTGGGGCCGTCTACGAGGGGACGCTCCGCAACCAGCGAATCCGGCCGGATGGCAGCTACCGGGATACGCCGGTGTACTCGATCATCGAAAGCGAATGGCCGGGGGTCAAGCGTTCGCTCGAGGCCCGCCTGGCTTAGCCGCGGGCGGCTAGCTCAACCCGCCTTTCAGGAGATGCAACCCGCGGCGCGTCCGCGGCGCATGCGGCGCCCTTGCCGGCTGCTGGCGGTGCGCCCGGTAGCCGCTGGCGACGAGCGCGCCGGCCTGCTGCGCGGCAGCAACGATCCGGCTCGCGACCTCGCTGGGGCTAGCCATCGACTCCTGGTCGAGGTGGACCAGCTCGCTGATGCAGAGCTTGCCCTCCGGATCGACCATGATGACGCCGACGAAGGGCTGTTCGCTCTTGATGCTCGGATGGATCTGTGACCACGGGATGACATTGCCCATGGGCGCACGATAACGGACCGTTTTGACAGCTGTCTGTCGCGATCCGTCAGGCGCTTGGGACTTCTTGCTCTTCTTCGACGGGCTCGATTTCTTCCCGAGCGGCCCCGTTGGCCGGCAGCCCATCCACGCTGGGACCCGCGGCAGTGGGGCCCGGCAGGCGGATGATGGTCCAGTGCTCCGCCTTCTCCGCCCGCTCCGCGAGCGCTTCGTCCTTTGAAAACAGGATGATCTGGTTATCCTGCCCGAGACGGCCGAGCTCGTCGAGCGCGGCCCGCATCCGGCGCCGGTCGGCGTGCACCAGGGCCTCGTCGAGCAGGAGCGGCGCCGGCTCGGCGCTGCCGCCGATGATCCTGGCGAGAGCGACACGCTCCAGGAGATAGATCAGCGAGCGGGTCCCGAGGCTCAGGCTGTCGACGTCTTTATAGGTGCGCTGGTCCTGGGCTTTGACCTGCAGCGTCAGGTCGTCCCCCACGCGCACGTCCTTATAACGGCCATTCGTGATCGGGGCCAGCTGGCTCTGCAGCTGCGCCTTAAGCCGCGGGACCACGGCCCGGCGGATGGACTTCATGGCCGTTTCCAGCGTCTCGATCGCCAGGTCATAGGCATGGGCATCGATCTCGAGGTCCTGCAGCTGGTCGCGCACGGTGGCGATCTCCTCCTCGAGCGCGGCGACGTTGCCGATCCGGCCCAGGCGGTCGTTGAGGAGCTCCTCGGCCCGGGCGCGTTCCTCCTGGGCGCGTTCGCGGGCGGCCCGGTGCTGGTCGCGCTGCCGTTCCAGTTCGGCGAGCGGCAGGGCGGCGAAGCCGGCGAGGCGTTCGGGATCGACGCCCCGCCCGATTTCCTCCAGCTGCCGTTTCAGATCAGCCACCAGCTCGCGGAGCGAGTGCAGTTCGTCCGACGGCACGGTCGCGCCCGCGTTCTCCAGTTCCTGGAGCCGCAGACTCGATTCCCGGTAGGTCCGGGCGTGTTCGGCGGCCGCTTCCCAGGCCGCGGTGGCCTGCTCGAGGTTCGGATCGTTGATGCCGGCGGAGGCGTAGATCGCCGCCAGCTGCTGCTGGTACGCGGCAGCCTTCGATTGTTCGATCGCCGCCCGCTGCGCCGGCTGTCGAAGCTGATCGAGCTGCGCATCCACCTGCTCCAGCCTGGCGCGGACCTGGCCCGCGGCGCGCGCGGCTTCGCAGCTGCTGATGAAGTCCCGGGCGGCGCCGTTGGGATCACGCCGGTCGAAACCGAGCTGATCCAGCATCTGATGGAGCTGCTGACGTAGGTCCTGGCGCCTCGCCTCGAGCTCGGTCAGCGCCTGGGTCGCGGTTCGCGCCCGCTCGCTCCCGGCGTTCCAGGCAATCGTGTCCTGGGTCAGCCGCTCCACCAGGAGCGCGGTTTCGAGGACGGCCTCGTCGGTAGGTGCCGGTTGGGGGAGGCCCCAGGATCCCACGAGCTCGCGGAGGGAGCGCCCGGCGATCTGGGCTCGTTCCTCCAACTCCGAAGCCTGCCGGTCCAGCTCGAGGCGGGTGGCGTCATAGCGGACTTTCTGCAGATGTTCGACCATCGCCTGCTGCAATTCGCCCGAGCTGCGGACGCCCCATGGGCGCAAGATGTCTCGGCGTTTGATCCGAGCTTCATCCTTGGCACGGAGCCGGCGGTCGACCTCTTTGCGGGCCCGGGCCCGGATGACGATGCCGATCCCGGTCGCCAGGACTCCCATGCCGAGCAGGAAGAAGGCGGCGCCCGCCATGTATACCGGCGTCCCGCCCTGGAGGGCGAAGAACGCGACCAGGATCGCGAGCACGGTCAGGAGCAAGCCGCCGAGCATGGCCCCGAGGAAGGTCCGTTGCCGGTTCCGGGCCCGCTCCGCCAGGTTCTCTTCACGCCGCATCGCCTCCTCGGCCTGCTGGCCGGCCTTGATCACGTCCGGCACTTCCTTGTAGCGCGCGATGTCGTGCTTGAGTTGCTCGAGTCGCGGCGGCAGTTCAGCCCCCGCGCGATGCCGGGCCTCGACGGCGACCTTGTGGCGCTCGTGCCACTCGGAATACACCCGTTGGAACTCTATGTTGCGGGCGGGCCAGTCAAGATCCTGGCCGATCAACCCCGGGGACCGGTCGGCCAGCCGGGCGAGGTCCTCGTTGGCGGCCTGGGCGCGCGCCTGGATCTCCGGCGCCTGGGTGTCGGCAACAGTCAGCGAGGAGAGCAGGTCGCGGACCACCGGCTCGGCCTGGAGTGCGGAGGGATCGATGCCGCGGGCCCGCGTCTCCAGGCCCTGGGCTTCCGAGTCGAGGCGATTTCGTTCCGTTTCGAGCTCAGCCACCTGGCCGGCGACGGCCTCCGCTTTACGCTCGAAGCCCTGCCGGGCTTCCTCCGTCGCGCGCAGGTGGCTGCGCAATTCCTGGACCTCGTCCTGGCGCTCCACCGGGAAGCTCGCGAACTGGTTGTGCGTCTGCTGCCTGGCGGCCTCTTCGCGGATGGCCTGATCCGCCGCATCCAGCCGTTCCATCCGGTGGTGGGCCTCGTCCAGGCGCGAGCGGAGGATGGCGGCGTCGAGCGTCTGGACGATGGCAAGCTCGCTTTCGGTCAGGCCGCCGACCGATTCACGCTTGCGCGCGAACTCGTCCACCGCCGCGCGCGCCTGGTGGGCGGCACCAAGCTGCCGCTCGAGCTCGATCAGCCTCGCCTCGAGATCGTGAAGCGGACCGCTTCGCGCTCGCGGTCGCCCAACTCGCGCGATGCGTTGCTCCCGCAGGCGGTCGAGCACGCGCTGCGCGGTTCGATCGGGATGGGCCGAATCGGCCAGCGCCGCGATCGCCTCCTTGATGCTGCCGGCATCCTCGAGGCGCATCACCTCGCTGCGAGAGATGCAGGCGGTATTGGTGTAGATTTCGCGGCTGACGCCGAGCAATTCGCGCCCAACCTGGACGCCACCGAGGGGATCGCGCTCGAACCGGTCGCTCAGGTCAGCACCGGTGCGCAGATCGGTGACATGGACGGTTTCACTGTCCAGGTCACGCTCGACCCGCAGCGGGCTGCCGTCGTCCAGCAAAAATTCGATCGCGAGCCCGAAGTTTCCACCCTGCCAGGGGCGCCACCGCTCGGTCCGCTCGACGAGTGACGGTCGGGTGCGGTCGGCTGATTGCAGCCCGTACAGTCCGGCGAGGATGGCCTCCTGGAGCGTCGACTTTCCGGCCTCGTTCGGACCCACCACCAGGTTCATGGCCGGCCCGAAACGGATGTCGACTCCGCGCAGGGTGCCGAAGCCCTCGATCTCGATCCGGGTCAGTCGCATCCGGGCCTCATCACGATCGTCATCATTGCTCGAAAGCGTCCAGGGCGAGCTGCAGGGCACGTCCGACGGCCTCCCGCTCCTGGGCGCCCTCCGGTTGCCGCTCGGCGAGCTTACGAACCATCTCGCCCCGGCTTGTGAACTCCTGCGCCGCGCCCTCGAGGTCATGCGACACGTGCGTGCGGTCCTGGAACTCAAGGTGCGAGAATCCCTCCCCGCACTCCGCGCTGAGCGCTGCCGGATCGAGGGTAAGGGCCGGGGATCGTTCGCCGTTGAGAAAGATTTGCGCGACGGCGCCGCGAAGGCCCTGCCGGTCCCGGAGCGCCGCCGCCGCGGCGCGGACCTCGTCCCGCGTCCTCATGCCCGTGATGTCGATCGTCTCGCGGCGCATCGGGTGCTCAGCAATCTCCTCCAGCTGGACCTCGGTGGTCCCATCGTCGGCTACCGTCAACAGGGCGGTGCCGTGGCGTCCCTGCTCTCCCCAGCCCAGCGTCTCGGGGCTGCCCGGGTAGGTGAGGCCATCGCCGGATCGACCATCGTGGTAATGCCCGAGCAGCGCATGCTGAAAGCCGGCGTCGCGCACCTGTTCCGGTGTCAATGGCTTGAAGGCTGCGGTGCCGGCCGGTACCTGGGTCATGTCCGAAGCGTGCAGCAGCAGCAGGTTGATCCCGTGCTCGAGGCGCTTGAAGTCGCGCAGTGGCGCTTCGGTCACGCCCGGTTGCATGTACCCGCTGGCCCAGACGTCGACCGCCCCGAAGCGGTACGGCCGCAGGTCGTCATGCGTCGCGATCATCACGTTAGAGGGCCAGCGCATGTACCGGTAGGGGGAACCCGGCAGCGCTGGATCAGCGTGTCCGGGCGTAATCAGCACCGGTCGGCCGGCTTCGCCCAGTGTTTGCGCGGCGAAGTTCCCCGTGTCCCGAGTCACCCGGTCATGTTCGAACAGGTCACCGCCGCAGGTGATCAGGTCGACGGACGCTTCGCGAGCCCGCTGCACGATCCGCGTCAGGGCGTCGCGGAGTTCCTCACGGCGTCGCTGCGCGCCGGCGCCGAACAGGCGCTCGCCCGCAAACGATCGATCAAGATGTAGATCGGCAAAATGGAGCAGGCGAAGGGCCACAAATCCCCCGTAACCACGCAATTGCTGCCCAGCTCGATGGCATCGGCGAAGGCAAAAACAGCGCAATTATAGCTTGGAAGGCCTGGGAATCACTCGCGGGGCCACCCACGGCATTTGCGGGTCCTAGACTCTTTTGAATGGGGTCGTTCGAGAAAGGAGATCGCGGCGCTCGCATCTTGAAGCTTCAGACCCTGCTCCAGGGCAACCCGCGCGGGCTGACTACGAACGAGATCGCGGCCCGCACCGGGGTGACCGCCCGGACGACCTACCGGGACATTCGCGCGCTGGAGGCGATGAACGTCCCCGTATACGAGGATAACGGGAGGATTGCGATCGACCCGAATTACTTCATCGCCCCGGTGAAATTCACGTTGCGTGAGGCGATGGCGCTGCTGATGGGTGTGCGCCTGATGCACCGGCACAGCCAGGAGGCGGATCCCGGCGTTGCCGACGCCTTCACCAAGCTGGCGGCCGTGCTGCCGGCTCCGGTGGCGGAATATGTGCACGCCACGGTCCGGCAGATGGCCGACCGCCCGGCAAACGAAACCGCCAGCCGTGTGCTGCAGACGGTCGTCCTCAGCTGGGCCGGCCGCAAGGTGGTCCGGATCTGGTACCCGACGGCCGCCGGACCGGCCAGGCCACGATCGATCGAGCCGTATTTCCTCGAGCCCTCACTGATCGGTCATAGCAGCTATGTGGTCGCGCGGGATCGTGAGCTCCGAGAAATGCGGACGTTCAAATTGGCACGGATCGTGCGCGCCGAGCAGACGGCGGACAGCTACCGCATCCCGCCGGACTTCGACATCAACCGACACCTGGCGCGCGCCTGGGGGATCTTCAATTCCGGCGAGCCGGTGGAGGTGCACCTGCGCTTCCTCCCACCCGCGGCCGCCCGCGTGCGTGAAACGATCTGGCATCCCTCGCAACAGTTGATCGACGGACCTCGCGGGGCGGTCGAGATGCGCGTCACGGTGGCGGGCACGGTCGAGATCACGCCCTGGATTCTCGGCTGGGGCGATGCCGTCGAGGTTCTCGCGCCGGTCGAGTTGCGCCAGCGGGTTTCGGAAACAGGGGCTCGCATGGCCGCGCGCAACGCGTCCGTTGTTCCGCGCCGGCGTTCGTCAGGCTCAGCGACGCGAGGCTAAGCGGCGACGCGTGGTGACTTGCCGCAATTCGGGCAGACCGCCCCGGACTTCAGTTCGGCACGCTTGAACGCGTGGCCGGCGCAATGCGGGCAGAGGGCACCCGGACGCAGCGAATTGCCTGCCTCCGCCTTCTGAATGCGCTCCCGCACATGGTTGTCTTCCTCTTTTCCGAGAAAGCGCGGATCGTCGAGCTGGTTTGCCATTTCAGGCGGCCACCCGCTGCTGCCGCTCGGTGTCAAGCTGCTCGGGGCGAAGCCGCTCCGCGATCGCGCGCCCGATGACCTCGGGGTGCAGGTCGACGCTGCGCTGGAACGGATGAACGCTGAGAACGACAGGTACCGTCCGGCCGCCGAGGTCGGCATCGAGCACGGTGCCGTGTAGGGCCGTTATCGGGGCCCAGCCTTCCCAGCTTTTCCCGCTGCGCAGCCAGAAGTAGCGAGCGACGGTACCGCCCATCGCCACGATCACGGCCGGAGCGATCGGACCAAGGAGGCCCTCCAGGTGTCGATCGGCGCATTGCCCGAGCGCGGCGTCGGTGACACGATCCGGCACCTCGGTCGCGCACCGGACGGCCCAGGTATGGAAAGCCAGGTCGAGGACCTCACGCTTTCCCACCGGTTGCCCGAAGCGCCTCCGGGTGGCGGCCAGGACGGCGCGGACGAACTGGAAGTACGGTTGCGGGGTCTCCGCGGTCATGTGGTGTTCGAGCGTCGACTCGCGGTCGAGCCACTCCGTGAAGGCCGCGTTGCTGGCACTCACCGGATCGAGCGGGCTCGGGCTGAGGAAGACGACGGGGCCGCGGGGATTGCCGAAGCCGATCTGGGGCCGGCGCAGCGGACGGGCGAGCCCATCACAGGGGCTGTCCGCGCCAAGATCGGCCTCGGCGAGGGCACAGCCGTGCAGCCGCTTCAACGGGTCGGATCCGAAAAACTGCAGGTACTGTGGACCCTTGCTCATGCTGATGGATTTGACGCAGCGTGGTCGCCAAGCTTGCGCCCGTAGCTGGCTCGCCGCCGACCACGGGATATAAGATGCCGTTGTGGGTATCGAGGCGAGCTATCCGCCGCGCCGGCCCCCCCGAGTTCCCGCCGTGCCGGTCGAGGAGCTCCACGATCAGTTGCAGGGCCAGAACCGCATCTTTCTCCTGGATGTCCGCGAGCCATGGGAGTACGCCGAGGGCCACGTTCCGGGCGCCCGGCTCCTTCCACTCAGCGAACTGGAGGACCGGATTAGCGAGGTGCCCACCGACCGCCCGATCCGATCGATCTGCCACAGCGGACAGCGCAGCCTCGCCGCCACCGCATTCCTGCTCACCCATGGCTACCACGATGTGAGCAATGTGGACGGCGGGACGTCGGCCTGGATCGAGCGGGGGTATCCGGTCGAACGCTGACTGCCGGCCGGTGATCCGGCCGACTTGAGGCGGGGCCCGGGTTCCGACAGACAGCTGTCGCTAAAGGCTGCTTGACTTTGGCGATGGAGGTCACCACCATGAGAGCAGCCAGCCATCTTGTCTACGTCTTGAAGGAGTCGCTGTGAACGTCCTCGAATTGCTGCTGGCGGTGCTCGCCACCGCGGCGCTCGTCGCCGTCCTGGCGCTCGTGCTCAATCGCCGGCCCGCCGCGCCGGTCGCCTCCGAGGCGGTGCTCCGCGCCCTCGCTGATCTCGGTTCCCTGAAGTCGCAGGTCGAATCGATGACGAGTCAGCAGGGAGCGTTGAGCCAGACGATGGGCAACCTCCAGGTTGCTGTCCAGGGGGTTGGCACGAAGGTGCTGGAAAGCTCGGCGGGCGTTCGTGACGCCCTCGGTCGGGAGCTGTCCGAAGCTCGAGTGGTGGTCGAGCGCCTCAAGGTCGATGCCGAGGAGCGGCGCCGTATGGACGAGGATGTCCAGGCTTCGGCGCGCCGGATCGAGACCGTGCTGCTGGGGAGCCGGACGCGTGGCGCCGCCGGCGAAAACATCCTGCAGGACGCCTTCCGGCAGTTCCCGGCCGAGATGATCGACATGAATTTTCGAGTCAACGGCAAGGTCGTCGAGTACGCGCTGGTGCTGGCCAACGGCAAGCGGCTGCCGATCGACAGCAAGTGGCCGTCTCCGGATCTCCTCGATCGCCTGGCGGAGGATCTCCGCGATCCGGCGGCGGAGGCCGCCGTGGTCCTGGAGATCGAGCGCGTGCTCCGCGGAAAAGTGCGCGAGGTCAAGCAGTACATCGATCCTGCCTGCACGCTGGCGTTCGCCGTGGCTGCGGTACCGGACCCGGTCTTCAACGCCTGCCGCCGCGGCCACCTCGAGGCCTATCGCGAGGGCGTCATCCTGATGCCTTACAGCATGACCGTTCCGTACATCCTGGCACTCTTCCGGCTGCACCTCCAGTACGCCCGATCGATCGACCTCGAGAATCTCGAGGGCTACCTGCAGCAGATCGACGACAATGTCGCCGCCCTGGATCGGGTCCTCGAGAACAGCATCTCGCGCGGCAGCACAATGATTCAGAACGCCTTCACCGACTGCAAGCGAAACCTGGGGCAGATGCGGGGGGCGATCGCCGCGCTCCGCTCGATGCCGCAGGCCGCCATCGCGACGCCCGAGCCGAACCGGGGCCGCGACGAGGTGGGGGAGGCCCAGGTCAGCCTGCTGATGTCGGCCGTCGACCGCTAGCCGAAGGCCGCTCGGATCTCAGGCGAGCCCGGGCGTGCGCGCGAGGCGTGCCACCAGCAGGAAGAGCAGGAGGAATCCAGCCCCGGCCATCGCGGTCAGGGTGCTCGGTGCCGTACCCGAGTCGTCGACCAGCAGCTGATCGTCGGCCACGGCGGTGCCGGCCTCGTTGGTCACCGAGACCGCATAGGAACCCTTGACGAGGTTGGTCGGTAGCTGCACGAGCAGGGTCTGCGGGTCCGGCGATTCGATCGTCGTGGCGGGGCGCCCGCCGACCTGCACGGTGCTGCGAACGCTCAGGTGCTGGCCGATGATGATGATGTTCGGCTGCTTGGTCGGATTCACCTTGGTGGGGTTCACCTGGAAGACCAGCGGGGGAAGCGCCGCCGCCAGCTTGCGGGCCACGCCCGGGGGGGTCGGCGGCGGCGTGGTCGGCTTCGTCTTGGTCGCCGCCAGCACCGGCAAGCTGGTCATGGCAAGGCAGATGACGGTGGCGCCGGTGCCCACAATGACTCGCTGCAGGATTCCCATTGATAGCCTCTGCCAGTGATAACGAGAACCACGCGGAGGGCCGGATGGGGAAACGGCCCATTGGGGCTGCGCAAAGGCACGTAGTTGTAACCGGCGGCGTAACGAACCGAGGCCACGACACGATGGCCGTGGCGTGACCTCGGGCGCTTAAGCGTGCCTAGCGGTTGCCGCCACCCGGCCAGGGCGTTTCCGGCGGGCGTTCGCCGATCTTAATCCGCTCTGAGCCCCCGGGGCCGATCGAGCTCGAGGATTCCGATTCACTTCCCATGCCGCTGTCGCTTCCCAATCCGCTGAGCGCGGGCGGGATGTTGACCGGCTCCGCGGGACGGGCGACGGGGCGCGTCGGGGCCGCGAAGGGTGCGACCGGTGGCTTCGGCGCGGGTGCCGGCGGCCGGGGAGTGGCGACCGGCCGCGGCGGGGCGGCAGGTTTCGGGGCGGCAGCTTTCGGGGCGGCGGGCTTGGTGGCAGGCCGCGCTGTTGCTTTTTTCGAGGACGCGGCGCGAGCCGGAGCCGAGCGCTTCACGGCCGACCGCTTGCCCAGCGTCTTTCCAGCTCGGGTTGAGGTGGACGAGCGCCGGGCGGTGGTCCGCTTGGAGCCCGAGGACTTCGCCTTTGACCGGCTCGCGGTCGACCGCTTCGCCAGGGTCTTGCCTGCCCGCCTGGCGGTCATCCGCTTGCCCGCCGTCGACTTCTTTGCGGTCGGACGCTTCGCCGCTGACTTCTTCACCGAGGACTTCTTCTTAGCCGGCATTTTTCCTCCCCTGGATGGCGCGATAAGTGCTCGCTTACGGCTTCAGCGCGGATGGCATGATCCGCTGTTTTCCTTGCGTGTTATAGCATCGGCTTCCCGCAAAGACAAGGGCGGCGAAAGCTAGCGCGTCTGCAACCAGCTCAACACCGTGGCATTGAGCTGTTCGCGCTCGAGATCGACCGTGATCGCGTGCCCCGAGCCTTCGAACCAGATCAGCTGCTTGTCCTGGGAACCGAGCCGCTCGAGGATAAACGGGGCGTTGCCGACGTCGACGGTGCGGTCGCGTTTCCCATGCAGAATCAGCGCCGGGACCAAGATGCGGGGTAGCTCCTTCTCGACCACGCCGACAAGCCGCAGCAAGCTCTCGATGCAGACGGTGGGCCGCCTGGCGTAGCTGTGGAGGAAGCGGAGCGCGTCAGGGTCCCCGAGATCGGAGCCGTCCGGTGGCACATGCCACCGGACGAAGTACTTGAGACCGCCGATGACTCGTAACCGCCAGTCTCGATAGAACCATCGCGGCGAGCCCATCGCCGCCATCGTGACGACGCCCCTGACACCGGGACTGGTGGCGGCGAGGTGGAGCGCCAGCGTCCCCCCGAGGGATTGGCCGGCGACGAAGACGTCGCCACAATCCGCCTGCAAGGCGCGCAGAGCCTCCTCGGCGGATCGGGCCCAGTCCGGCCAGCGTGTCCGGGCCATGGCTTCGGGCGTCAGGCCGTGGCCGGCCAGGAGCGGCGCCATCACGTCGTACCCGCTTGCCGCGAGATGCTGCCCCAGGCCACGGACCTCCGGCGGAGTGCCGGCGAAGCCGTGCAGCAGGAGGCACCCGCGGCTTCCGCCGCGCAGGCGGAACGGCTGAAGCTCCTCAGGCTCGGCCGGGGTGCTCCAGATACGGGGCGCTGTTCGAACGGCCATCCGCTTGGAGTCTAGCGGTGGCTGCAAGTTCGCCGGGCGGCCCTCGGTTATACGGTTCAGCGAGGGGCCTTTTCCAGGGCGCCCGCGAGTGGGGGTGAATCAGCCGGATGGCGATCGTAGGGTGGATTCTGGCGCTGCTGCTTGGGATCGCGATCGCGCTGTTTTCCGTCCAGAACCAGCAGCCTGCCTCCGTCAACGTCGTGGGGGCCCTCTACCAGGGAATTCCGACCTGGACCTTGATGCTGGCCTCGGCCGCCGTGGGGGCACTGATCGTCATCTTGATCAGCCTGATCGATCGCATGCGCTGGTTCATGACCAGCCGCTACAGCAAAAAGGTGCTCTCCGAGCACAAGAAGATGCTCGTGCAGCGCGAGAACCGAATCCAGGAGCTCGAGCAAGAAGTCATGCGGCTGCGGGGAGCTGCCTGACCCGATGAGCCTGAAGGTCTGCCCGCTCTGCGGGTATCGCTACAATGCGCCGGAAAACCAGACCTGTGGCAAGTGCAAGGGCTGGCTCGGCGGTGCCGCGGGAGGCGGGGCCGTCGCGCTTGCGGCCGCGCCGGAGCGACGCACCGTGCTGCCGCGCTCCCTCCCCGAAGTCGCCTGCTACCTCCCGCTCCTGGCGGGCGCCTTGCTGGGCTTTCCCAACCCGATCGGGGCCGTATTCGGCCTGCTGATGGGGGCGCTCTTGATCAAGGTGGTTCGCCTCGACATGGAGCGTTTCTCCAAGGCGTTGCTCGTCGGCATCGTCGTCGGCGGTGTGTTTTTCGCCTACCTGATCTTCCTGCTCATCTTCGGCACGCTGTACGGACTGCTTGAGCCTGTCCTGCAGCCGCTGGTTGGACGGACGTTCAAGCACTAGCCCCGGGCCCGACAAGGCGCTCCACGACGCCGGCGAAACTGGCCATGTCGCGCTCGAACACCGTCAGGTAGCTCAAGCCGAACCGCTCGCGGCGGGCCCGCACCTGCTCGACCATCTGGTCGACCGTGCCGATCAGGAGCAGAGGCGAATCGAGGAGCTGGGCGGGCGCCATGCCCCACTCAGGCGCCATCTCCGCCGCCACCTTCTCCCGGTCGTCGCTGACGCGGACCGCCTGCACCAGGGTGTTGAGCCACAGCCGCGGGAACCGGTTGCCGGCGACCTTCCGGATGAGGGCGACCTTGCCCTCAAAGGCGTCGGCGCTGGCGTCCGTGTCCTCGAGTCCCGCGCCGTCGGCCTTCGACCGCGGCATGATGCTGATGATGTCGGCCTCCTGGGCGGCCAGCGCGAGCAGCTTTGGACCACCTCCGCCGATAAGGAAGGGTGGGTGTGGCTGCTGCAGCGGTTTGCAGCTGCCGGTCAGGTTCGTCAGCCGGTAGTGGACCCCGACGCGCGTGATCGGCGTCTCGGTCATCAGGTCCTTGATGATGCGGATCGCCTCGGCGAGGCGCGCAACTCGCACCGAGCCGGCGGCGAACGGAAGGCCGGCAGCGTCGTACTCGGCCCGGAGCCATCCGGCACCGATGCCCAGGTCGAAACGACCCCCCGTCAGGACATCGATCGTGGCTGCCTCCTGGGCGAGGAGTGCGGGATGCCGGAAGTCGTTGTTGTAGACGAAGCTGCCGACTCGCAGCCGCTCCGTCACTGCCGCCGCCAGCACCAGCGCAGGCCCGGTAGCCAGGCGCGCCCCGAAATGATCCGGCATCAGCAGCCGATCGAAGCCGGCCGCCTCGACCGAACGGGCGAAGGCAATCCACTCCTCCCTCGGGCGTGGGCGCGTCGCGCTCACCGCGAAACGAAATCCCGCCATGGTGGAGGCCCTCGCCGGCAGGGCTACCGGTACTGTCGGTCGGCCGGCGCAGCGCCGGCGAGGTTCTGCCGTTGGCGATGCAGCCAGTTGAGCGCGTTGATGTAGGCGTACGCAGCCGCCTCGACGACATCCAGCGCAACCGCCCGACCGACGACCACCAACGATCCCTGGCTCAGCGTCACGACCGCCTCGCCGAGCGCATCAGTCCCCTCGGTCGCTGCCGCGAGGCTGAAATCTTCGAGTTCCGCAGTCAGTCCGGCCACCTGCTGCAGAGCGGAAAACAGGGCGTCGAGCGTACCGCTGCCGGTCGCCCGCCCCTGGCGGGGCACGCCATCGACTAACAACCCGACGTCGGCGGTGGCCGAGACTCCGCTCTGGGCGGTCACCTGGAGTTCCATCAGCACGAAGCGACCTGGCGCCGCGCGCCCCAGCGCCTCGTCGACGGCCAGTCTCAGATCTTCGGCGTAGAGGACGCGTTTCCGCTCCGCCAGGTTGAGGACCAGCGGGTAGACGGATCCCAACTGCTGCTCGTCGAGTTGGATCCCCATCGCGGCGAGCTCCTCGCCGAGGCGCCGGCGCCCGGCCGTTGATCCGACCTGTCCCAGTTGCGGGGCGTAGCCGAGGTCGGCAGGGTCGAGGAAGGTCGGCGCCACCGCCTTGATGCGTCGAGGCGGGCTGAACACCGCATTGGGAAACGCGTGGCGCACTTCCTCGATCCAGCGCTCCCAGCCGGAGTAATCCATCGTCGCCAGCATCGCGACGTAGGCGTCGAACCTCACCAGGAGCGCGGTCGGCTGGTCCTCGTGTTTCACGATCAGCGTCGTCCCGCTCTGTTCCAGCGCTTTCAGAATCGGTTCGAGGTTGCGCGCGAGCTCCGCTGCTGAGATGACTTTGAGCACCCCGCCATGGTAGTCCCGCCCGTGAAGGGAATCAACGCCCGGCGATGGCTATCATCAGCGCCGATGGCCCGGCTCGAAGCGATCGTGGGGGTTGCCCTGCTTGCGATGCTGGCGGGCTGTCAGTC
>JALZAV010000016.1 GCA_030948145.1 Candidatus Dormiibacterota bacterium | reverse complement strand
CCCCGCCGCTGGCCGTGGCCGAGATCGCAATGGCGTAGGTGTCATTCGGCAGCAGGGTTGGGTCGAACGTCCCGAGCGTCGCCGGCGGCGTACCCGTTCCGCTCGCGATGGTGACCGGCGCCAGCGGATCGAGGTCCTGGTAGGTCACGTTCCATGAGGCGATCGTCTGGCCTGATGGCGGCGCAAAGCTGGCGCGGATCGGCACGGGCTTCGTGACCGTGGCGCCATCGACGGGCGAGGGCGCGGTGATGGCGGGAGCGGGTGCCGTCCCGCCGGTGGAAATCGTTGCGAGCGCCCACGTGACGGTGGCATCATTCGACAGCGCCCGCAAACCCATGACGAAAGCAGTTGCGGACGCTGTGTCCGTTCCGGCATTGAGCCCGACGTAGCTCACGGTCGCGAGTCCCGCCGAATCCGTGGTGCCGGTGAGCTGACGCGCAGCTGTCGGGCCGGCCTGGTTCGCGCCCGTGATGGCGATGGCTACTGGAAGATTGGCGACAGGGTGACCGGTGGCGTCCATCGCGGACACGGTGAAGGTCTGCGTCTGGCCGACCGTCTTGACGGCAGTCTTCGAGGGGCTGAGGGAGAGCGAGGTCGCCGGCGGAAGCGGCACATTGATCGTGTTGCCCCCGCCCCCGATCCGCTGCCAGGAGAGCGACTCGTTCCCACGACAGGCCAGGTCAAAACCGAAGGTATTCAGGATCTGGTTGCTGTCGTTGTAGCTCGTCGTGACGCCGGCGATCGTGACGTTCACCTTGGGAATAACGCCGTTATTGCCGCCGCACCCGGCGCCCGAGAAGTCCGAGGTGTCGAAGTTGTATTGGGTCGTCTGCGACAGCATCAGGATCTGGTTCGCAGGAACCGTCAGGTTACGGCCCCACAGATCGAAGTGGTTTCCGCCGATATCGACCGTGACCGAATCCAGCGTGATGGCACTGCTGGAACTGTTATCGAAGCGGAGTGCGCCGGCATCGAATGCCGGGCAGCAGCCGATGAAGTTAACCCCGGGTGAGCCGAGCCAGGGGAACGGGAAGATGCTTCCCGCGGCACGGAGCCCATCGGCGTAGCCGACATAGACGGATAGCGGATTCGTTTGCGCGGTGAAGGACGACACGGACATACTCAGGCTGAGGCCGCCACCGTTGGCTTCGAAGTAATCGAGCTCATACGGGTAGGTGCCGGCCGCCGGGAAATGGACGGTGACTTGCCGGTTCCCCGCGCCGACCTGATTGAAGGCGCCCATCAGCGTGTAGCCCTGAATCGCCGACTGATTGGTGGCGGGCGCGTTCTCATAGGCACCGCTGACGCGGCTCGCGCCGTTGCCGACCCCGAAGAGGAAGCCGTCATCGACGAAGAAGTTGAACGTGACGTCTCCTGCCTGGGCTACGACAAGGTTGGCCGTGAAGACCGCGTTGAAGTTCGTCATGTTGCCCAGACCGGCCTGGAGGCTGTTCCCCTGCGCGACGATCGTCCCGCTGTAGTTGCCGTTGAGGTCGGTCGTCACGTCGGTGAAAGGCCTCGTCTGGTCAGTGGGCAATCCCACCGGGCTGTGTGGGATCGTGCCACTGGGGGGATTGAAGGCGATGTTCGGGAACGTCTGGCTGAAATCCGGGACGCTCTGCGGGGTCACGGCGAGACTCTGGGGATTCGTGGGTTCGGCATAGAAATTGCCCTGGACGGGCGTGGTCGTGACTTTCTGAATCGGGGTGTACCAGACGATCGAGAGCGTATTGGACTGCGCCGTGCTTGCCGTCGCCTGCAGCAGATCGGTGCCCGCGCGCACCCCGATATAGGCGAAGACGGCGATCCCGTTCATGTCGCTCGTCGCGGTCATCACCTGGGCGTTCGGTCCCGTGATCGTCAGCGTGACCACCTTGTTTGCTACCGGCTGACCGCTGCCGAGATCGACGAGCGTCGCGCTGATCGCCTGGGGGGCTCCGGTCGGATTCGGTCCCGCCGTCGCCGGCAGCGTCAACTTGTAGGGCGCCTGCACCTGGGTGGTGAAGGAGCTCGAGACGGAGCCATAACTGTTGCCATTCGCGTCATGCCATGTCAGCGTGGCGGTGTCGGTGAGGTCGCCGGCGCTCTGCGTCAGTGACACAGGGAACGTCGCCTGCGCCGTAGCGGATGCGCTACTGCCGGCGAGGCTCGCCGGGATGTTGCTGACCACGCCGCTCGCGCCGCTCGGGACAGTGTCCGTCACCGCCATCGAACTCGCCGGCGCGCCACCAGAATTTGTCAGGGCCAGGGAATAGGTTGCGTTCGTCCCAGCCGTGACCGTGGTCGGGCCTGTCTTCGCGATGGTGACGACCGGGAGGTGTTCGACGGTGCTGACGGGGGGCGCGATCGCGGACACCGCTCCGGTCGGGCCAGTCGCGGTGACCGAGGCGCTGGCCACCAGGCTGGACCCCTCAAGGTTTGCCAACCGCTGCAGATAGGCTGACTCGGTCTCACCGGTTGCTCGCGTCGCTACGATGGGCACCCGGTAGCCGATCGAGTAGTTTGCCGACGCACCCGGGGCAAGCGAGGCGAACGCGGGCACGGTGCTGGAGGTGATCTGCACGACGGGCCCGGTCGGCGGCGTCACCGTCACCACGATGTTTCTTGCGTTAAGGAAGCCGGATTGAAATGGATTGGGGCAGGACTCGTTGTCAGTCCACGCCTCACCGGTGTCTCCTGGCGTGTCCTCCATGTGATTCTGTTCGCGCAGCTTGGGGGAGCTGGCCAGCGCCTTCAACTGCGCGGCCGTCAGTGTCAGACAGGCCGTGCCGCTCCAGGCGGCGGTCGCGTTCGGCGCGATGGTCGTTCCCACAACTGGGTCGCCGCTCGCCGGGTAGCTCACGCCGTTGGCCGGCGCGCCAGTCACGGTCAGGGTGACACCCGTCGACACCCGCGGTGTCACAACCGGGATGAACGCCGACCTGGTGTTCGCATAACCGACCAGTGGGACCCATTGCAGCGTGCTCGGGTCGAAATAGTCGATCTCGTCGAAGAAATCGGCGACGGTCGCCGTCGCCGCCCCGGTATTCTGCGCCGTGAAACTGCCGGCGATGCACGCCGTGATGCCGGTTTGGGTGACGGTTCCGGAATAGCCGAGCGTGTCACCGGGGATTGCGCCGGCTTTGTCCACGGCCAGGCTCAGCGTCAGGTTCGGGTTGACGGTGATCGCGCCCAAGGTGGCGCGGACCGTCAAATGTGAGTGGCCGCTATCAGCCCTGCCTGGTTGCGGCAGCAGCGGAACGAGCAGCGCCAGCGCGACGGCGAGCGTCAACGCCATGCGATGGTACGAACGCCCCCGTGCGTGGAACTCTCTCGTGGCCCCCTCCCCCCGAACAACCGACCCGTTTGGCACTGCGTTGTTAACACGTCCAGCGAGGGTTGTCAAACGATCGATAACCGGGCGGCAGATATGGGATGGGCCGGCTGTTATTCATCGCCACATGAGGGCCCGCAGAAAAACGGTGCTTCGGTTGGCTACCCTAGCGGGCGGGTTATTTCGACCGTGAACGCACGGAGGTGAGCGAGCGGCGGGCGCTTCGTCACGCGAACGGTGACCTCCAGGACGCCCGGCTCCCTGAGGAGCGCTGCCGCAATCTCCTCGGCGACAGTCTCCAATAGATGTCGTGGCGGACCCTCGAGGACGCGGCGGGCGACCTTCTCGAGCGTCGGGTAGTTGACGGTGTCCTCGATTCGGTCTTTGGCGGCGGCGCGCTGTGTATCCGTGAGAACTTCGAGATCGACGATGAAGGACTGACCAAGCTTGGTCTCCGCCGGGTTGTTGCCGTGATAGGCGAAGCCCTCCAGGCCCTCCAGGATGAGCCGGCCGGTGGGCTTGCCAGCTTTGTTAGACGGTTTTGTAGGCATGTCTTGACAAATATACGAGGCCGTGTGATGATGAGCGCGTGGAAGGCGGCGGAGGCGTAAATGTTGAAGTCAGGGCGACCGGGCTGCGCGCGATGCGTGAGAAGAAGGGACTGACGCAGCGCGAGCTAGCGCATAACCTCGGCATCAGCCAGAACTATATTCCGGCGCTCGAGTCGGGTGCCCGCCGGCCGGGCCCCAAGTTGCGCCAGGCACTGATGAGATTCTTCAACGTCAACTTCGAGGAACTCTTCGAAGTCGTGATGGTCAACCCGGAGAGTGCGAAAGAACAGGTGCTGGAACCGCGCG
The DNA here is from genome assembly GCA_030948145.1 of Candidatus Dormiibacterota bacterium. GTDB lineage: Bacteria > Chloroflexota > Dormibacteria > CF-121 > CF-121 > JALYYC01. The sequence goes on along the minus strand of JALZAV010000016.1, from coordinate 38,073 downwards.
AGGAACGTCGCGCGGGCTGATATCGCGAGGGGGTGATCGACGGGGGGTCTGAGCAAGCGAGGCGTTCGAAAGGCTGGATAGAATAGCCGGTGCGCCCGTATAGCTCAGTTGGTAGAGCAGCTGACTCTTAATCAGTTGGTCCCGGGTTCGAATCCTGGTGCGGGCACCACTCCCTGGCCGCTGGTAAGGGCTCGCTGTGCGTAGGAAAAACGCAGCGCAATTCCGATAACGAACACCACACGTCTTGTACTGAAGCACGCCCGCGCTGGCCATTTAACGAAAGTTGGAGGGGCTCAATGCGCGGGGTTCGGATTCCTCAAGATCTCAACGGGGAGGATCAGTTTGTCTTCGGGCTGTCGGTCACGCGTCTTGCCACGTTGCTCTTCGGACTGTTGGCTGCGTACGCCGTTCTCCATCTCCAACTTCCGGAGCCCGCCCGCATCAGCATCGCCGCGCTGCTCGCCGGCCTTGGTGCCGCCATGGCCTGGGTGCGACCGGCTGGTCGGTCGCTCGGACACTGGGCACTCGCGGCCGTGGAGTTTCATCTAGCAGGGTCGTTTGGTGAACGCCGCCGGACAGCGGGGGCCCGAAGTCCGGCTCCGTCGCCTCGCCTAAGTGTCGTCGCGCCCATTGCCCAACCTGTCGGTCCCTCCGTGACCGACGAGTTTGCCGACGACGATGTGGTCGAGTTGCCCGATCGGGTTGGACCCGGGAGCGCCAGCCGGGACCGGCTCGAAGACGCGTCGGGGGAAGATGCTGTCCCCGTCTATCTGGGCGGAAGCCAGGTCATCACCTTCTTTTCATCGAAGGGTGGCACCGGCAGAACCACCCTCGCGACGGAAGTCGCGACGCTGCTTGCCCGCAGGGGACGATACCGGCCGTCGGCGGCTGCGTCGGCCCTTCCTCTGCGCGTCATCCTCGTCGACTTCGACCTATCCAGCGCCAACGTATCTGCCCGACTCGGACTCGCCCAGCCAACCATGCTCGATTACATCGCGGACCTGACGGGTAGCGGCGCGGACCCAGAGCCGGGCGATTATGTCGTGCGCCACAGGGCTTCCAACCTCGATGTCTTGCTTGGGCCGTCGAAGTGCCTGGCGGGAGATCGGTCGCAACTGGTCGGAGTGCCCCAGGCTGCCCGAATCCTCAGCTGGTTGAGGAAGGCCGGCTACCACTTCATTGTGCTCGATCTCGGCGCCTCGGTCGGCGATCTGGAGACGTACCTCCTCGAGGCCGCCACCCAGATCTACTGCGTTGTGACGCCCACGGCGGGTTCTGTCCAGTCCCTGTACCGCGGGGTGGAAGCCCTCCGCAGGCTGGGGCTCGGCGAAAAACTCCGGTACGTTGCGAACAAGATGCGCGATGGCGACAACCTCGAGGAGCCCATGGGGGACCTGGGCGGAAATCTTGTCAGCCGTATCCCGTACGACCGGGATTTCGATACCGCCGAGAACCGCCATCAACCTCTCTCGCTGTCGTCCGAAGGTGCGACGCGACACTCGATCCTACGACTCGCTGCGGCGATCTACCCCGCGCTCGAGCCCCCGGCAGAAGCTCGCATGGCACTGAATCCGTTCACCTGGCTGACGCGCCGCCGCCGTGCTAGCTGAGACTCGCAGTCCGGCGGCGATGCAATCTCCCGAACACTTGCGCAACTTCGTACGCAGTCAACTCACGATTCATCTGGACCCAGCGGTCCTGAATCCGTTCTCCACCGTTCCGCATCGCACGGAGCTGCTGAAACAGAGAATTCGCGAAGCCGTCATTGAGACGCAGGGAAAAGCGACCCAGGAGCTTATCGACTCGCTGTTCGACGACATCGTTGGGCTCGGCCCATTGCAGCCGTTGATGAGCGACCCGACGATCACCGACATCCTCGTGAACCGTTTCGACGAGATCTACGTCGAACGAGCGGGCCGGCTCCGGTTCGTCCCTACTTCATTTCGCGATCAGGCGCAGCTCGAACAGGTGATCCAGAAGATCGTTGCCCTGGTGGGCCGGGAAATCAACATCGACAGGCCACTCGTCGACGCACGGATGGTGGATGGCAGCAGAGCAAATGCCGTGTACGCACCGGTGGGCGGACCCACGCTCTGCATCCGCAAATTCAATCGGGTGCGCCTGGACCTCCTACCGTCCGAGCATGACTCGGCCACTCCCAACTGGGTCAATAACGGGGGGCTATCCCCGCAAATGGGTGCGTTTCTGGAAGCAATGGCCGCAGCGCGCGCCAATATCCTGATCGCGGGCGCGACCGGCTCCGGCAAGAGCACATTGCTTCGCTCGATCGTGAGCGCCTTTCCTGAAGACGAACGCGTCATCACGATCGAAGACACCGCGGAGTTGGAGCTCGACAACCCGCATTGGGTGAAGCTCGAGTGTGTCCATTCAAAGGAATTGGGTGGTCAGCCCGAGGAGCGCAGGCTTGACGTTGCCGACCTCGTGCAGAATGCGCTCCGGATGCGTCCCGACCGTCTGATCATCGGGGAGATCCGGCATAGCAAAGAGGCCTATTACGTGCTTGAGGCCCTGAACACCGGCCACGACGGCTCGGCAACCACGATCCACGCGAGTAGCTGCATCGACGCCCTGGCACGGCTCGAATTGTTGATCAGCCGGGAATTCGGGCAGCTCAGTCCAGTCGAGATCCGCCGCTATATCGCCCGTGTGTTCGACCTCGTGGTCTTCGTGAGCCGTCTTCGTGACGGCAGGCGTTGCGTCCTCGAAGTCACCGAGTTACGTGACGTCGATTCGGACGGCCATTACGTGACGGCGCCGATTTTCAAAGCTTCCCTCACCAATGGGTGCCATGGGCCGGCGGTCGACTATGCGCCGGTTCCGGACTACCGACCCGGTATCCGCCTGCAGCGAAAGCTGGAGGTGCAGGGAATGCGGTGGCTCTCCTAGCTTCTGCCTGTTTGTCGCTTGCAGTTATCGCCTTGGGTCTCGGATTGCTCCGCCGTCCTCGAACGCCGCGGGCACTCCGGTCGCTGATCGAGCGCCAGCTCGCAAGGCAGAGCCACCGCCTCGAGCGGGCCCGAATTCCAAGCCGGCCACAGACGCTATTTGCGATGTCAGCCGCCATGCCGGCGCTCCTGTTCGCGGTTGGATGGCTTGAGTCACCCGTCCTGGCCGTGGTGGGAATGACCTGTGGGCTCCTCGCCCCGCGCCTGTATCTCGCCTGGCTCGTGCACGGCCAGGCCCGGCGCAGCGAGGCCGAGGCTCCGCGCTTTCTCCAGTCCTTGCTGACCAGCTTGAGCGCCGGTAGCACGTATCTCGACGCGCTCCGTGTTGCGCGACAGATGAGCACGGATCCGTGGATCCGGGAAGACCTTGACTTCGTCATCCAGCGGTTCCTTCTTGATGTCCCCATGCACGTCAGCATGCGGGAGATTCGGACGCGGGTGACAACGTTGAACCTCGGCCTGGTCTGGGAAACGTTAATCATTTGCAGCGCCAACCAACTTCCAACTCTGGCGGCGCGAACCCTCTTCAACGAACTGTCTGGAACGGTGCACTTCAACACGCAGCTGGCAAACGAGGTTCGAGCCAAGACGGCCGGGCAACGTCTTCAGATATGGCTGCTGGCAATCATCGTCCCGGGCATGTTTGTCTACCTGCGCCTCCTCTCGCCCGACCTCCTACAGGCGCTCGACACCACCGTGATGGGTCGCTACGTCCTCATCCCGGCAGCTGTTTTTTTGGAGCTCTTTGGCATCTACCTGAGCTTCCGCATCACAAGGTTTGAAGCATGATTCTTGGAGCCGTATCGGTGGCGGCGGCCACCTTCGCTGGTCTTTACGGCCTCGCGAGTTTTGCGCGCGTCGCAACCCGGCCCAACGTTGGCTTAATCCGGGCTACGACCCTTTCCCCAATCGAGTGGCGGCACGAGCAGCGTGCTATGGACAGCTGGTACCGGCGATGGCTGCAACCGGCCGCTGCCATGTGGGGGGCTCGCCTGCACCTGCGACCAGTTCGTCTCGACGCGACCTACCTGGCTCAATGTGGTCTCGATCCCAACTCCATCGACGGAGTCGAGTTTCAGATTCTCAAACTGGCTGGCGCGCTCGGCGGCGCTATGGCCGGCATCGTGATTGGAGTAATTCTTGCGGGCGCCCCCCTTCTCTTACCGCTCTTCGCATGGGTTGGGTACATCGCGCCGAGCCAGTTTTTAAGCGCCCGACGCCGCAAGCGTCAGCGCGCGGTGCAGCGTGAGATGCCCGAAATGGTTGGCATGATCCGTGCGTTTGTCGTCGCAGGGCTGCCGCTCGAGCGTACCCTGCACCTGATCTCAGCCGACTCCCAGGCGCACGGCATCTTGAGGGGCGAGATTCGAGCAGCCCTCGGCCGCTATGGCGTTGGAGCCTCGATCGAGGAAGCGCTCCAGACGATTGGTGAGCGGACCGGGGTCGATGAGATTTCGCTATTCGTCACCGCGCTGACTCAGAGTAAGCGCCTGGGTACGGGTCTCGAGCAGACGTTGCGGGACCAGGAGTTGCTGATCCGTATGAATCAGCGAAATCGTTCTACCGCGGAGGCGGCTCGGGTCGGGACCAGGCTGCTGGGTGTTCTTGCCGGTGTTTACCTTCCGGAGTTTGTGATCTTGATCATGGTTCCACTTTTTTGGGGGATCATCCAGCGGGCCTTCGGGTGAGTTCGATCGACATGGCGTCGAAGCGAGTCGGGGAACAGGTAGCAACCGGATTGGAGGAACTGAACGTGAATAAGGGGCAGCGTGGGCAGTCGACATTGGAGTGGGTGATCGGCGCTGCGATCATCCTCGGCACGCTGGTTGTCGGCATCATGGCCTGGAACCATGGCCTTGTCGCCAAAATCGGGCAGATGGTGCAGCGGCTTACGCAGACGTCATGATCCAGCGACAGCGGGATCGGCAACGAGGACAGGAGACACTGCAGGCGGTGCTTGCGGTGTCTTTGATGTTGCTTCCAGTCCTACTTGGGATCATCGAGCTCGGCGGCCTGATCCACGTCTGGATGGGTCAGCAGTCGGCCGCTGCGATCGGGGCCCGCGTCGCCGCCGAGCGAGGCGAGGACGACGCAGTCGTGCGGGAACGGATCCGAACCGAATTGCAGGCCGCCGGTATAACGCCTGCAAGCGTTGTCGTTTCAATTAGCCCGTCCTCCGTCCGCTGGGGCGAGCCGATCCAGGTCCAACTGGTCAGCCACCGGCGCGTCGCAATTCCGTTTCTTTTCTCGACCAACGTAGACCTCCGTTCCAGCTATATCGGTCGTGGTGAGGTCAATCATTGAAAGCTCGTCGCGCTCAAAGCATCCTTTACGCCGTCTTGCTGATGCCAACCCTGCTCCTGGTCTTTTCCTTGACAGTGGACATGGGCCAGTTGCAAATGCACCGTGTACGCCTCCGCTATGCGGTCGAGACGGCGACATTGAGCGGGGCGTCGTCAGTCGATACATCGCACTACAGCCAGACTGGACTGCTTCGTCTCGATCACGTCGCTGCGCTTCGCACAACTCGTACTTACCTTGAGCGAAACCTGCTTCAGGCAGTCGGTGCTGCCGAGGCAAAAAAGGTGGCGGATAGCGCGGATATTCGAGTGATCAACGATGTCCCTAGCCTCAATCCTTTTACAGGAACGCGGCTGAACCGTCCCTCAGTCTGCGCTCGGATCCAGGTGCCCTATCGCTTGAGTTTGATCGGGTTCGTCGGGCCCGTCGGAAGCGGTCGCCTGAGCGTAACCGCCACCGCCGACATCAGATCATGAAACCGCGGACGGTCCACGCCCTGGCAGCGGTCGTGATCGCCGCGGGACTGCTGACGGCGTCTGCCGCAGACGGGCACAGCCTCGACGCGCCGGCGCTGTCCGTTTCTCTTGTGACGAATTCGGGCTATGCCGGGCATGCCTTCGTCTACGCACAGGTCCGGGATGCTGCATCCGCCTACCCGGCGCCGACCGGTCGCGGCCACCTGTCTCCCTATTACGCGAACTGGGTCCGGCAGCCATTCGGCGGCACGTCATGTCCGTGGCTTTGGACCGTTTACGTCTTCGACCGCGCAACCAATCGGCAGATCAACGCGCCGCCACCAGGGTCACCTGCCTTCAACTTTGGGACCACGACCTCCGTTTGCGCCAGTCCAGGGGTCACCCCTGTCGAGGAGCCGCCGGTGCCAGAGGCGGCAGCCCGGCTCGACCTCGATCTGTTGACCTCCCTGTCACCGTCGCGCCCGTTGGCGGGCACTCCGACCGTTTTGACCGCAGCCCTGAGCGGATCATTGACCCAGGATCTCAACCTCTATCTGAATATGGCGATCGAGGACTGGTCCGTTCGTCACTGGTCCGTTGACTTCGGAGACGGGTCGCGCGCGCTGATCGCCGGTAAGGCCGGTAATCAGCTCGACCTTTCACACACTTACGCCTCGGCCGGAACCTACGATGCGCGGGTTCTGGCACTGATCACCGGCACCGCGCAAGCCGCTCGCTACGATCGGTACGGGACGGTTCAAGTCCTGGAGGAGCCGTTCTCGGTAGAGATCGCGAACGATACCTCCGCTACCGCGCGTATCGCGCCGGTGAAGACTTACGTCCCGCCGATCGCTGTCGTCTCGGTGACGCCTTCACTCGATGGGCGGACGGCCGGAGCGAACGCCTTCCGACAGGTCGACACGCTACGAGGAGCGCTCACGCAGTTTTCGGTGCACGCCCTGGTCACTCAGGAGGCCTGGATCCGCGTTGGAACCGCCGCCGCCGGCACGGCGCACTCGCACCTGGTGCGCTGGCAGTATCTCGGGGCCGCCTCGGACGCACCCGCGACCGTCGGCACACACACGGGCCAGGTCGGGGAGCCAACGACGCCATTGCAGCTGCAATGGAACCTGCCCGATCGTCTAAGTCGCGGGGGACTGCAGGAATACGTGGTCCCGATCAGGCTGTTTATCGAGACCCGTTTCAGCGACGGGCATGTCGGGATCTACGGAATCGACTCAAGCTTTTCAGTTAGTGTCGATTTTGCCGCCCAGAGCGGCTAGGAGGGGCTATGACGCGAACACTCTGTCTTGTGATGTTTGTCGTGTTATCGGGTATCGCCGGATTCTTCTACTACGACAACAACCGCCAGGTGACGGTCCTGGTTGCCACCCAGGACCTCAAGGTCGGCTCGCGGGTTCAAGAGGGGGACTTGACCCAGCGTCAGGTCAACCCGTCGTCTGTTGGTGACCAGGTGATGCGGGCGTCCGACCAGGTCGTCGGGCAGTTTGTCGCCTATCCCATCCTCAAAGGCCAATTCGTCGACGCCCGCCAGATCACCTCCTCCAGGAATGCGAACCTTGTCGGGTCGGGACTGCCGGTCCCGGCGGGGTTTCGGATCGTCGGGATTCCGATCACTCCTTCAACCGCGGTTGGCGGTGCCCTGAAACCGGGCGATCGCGTTGATGTGATCGCGATTCCAAACCAGCTTAAAAATACGGCCCTGGTCGATACGGCCGCGGCACCGGCCGAGACACTCGGCCGCGATGTTCTGGTTGTCGGCATGCGCACCGATCAAGGCACGCCCTTCTACCACGACGATCCAGCCGTGAATGCCACCGGAAGCAAACCAAGCAGCGTTTTGCTAGCGATCGGCCCGACCGACGAGGCTCGATATTCCACGGCAATCGTGTCCTCGACGTTCCTCCTGGCCTTGAGCACGGATTGAGAATGAAACCGTTCTCGTCGTCGCCGTTCGGAAGCGAGGTTGCAGCGATCAAGGATGGTGTCGTTTACCTCAGTAATGGCGCCCAGCGGGTCATTGTCCGCACCTCGTCGCTCAACTTCGCCGGGCTACCGCCGGAGCAGCAACAGCGCTCCGTTCAGGCGTTCCGAGAACTGCTACACGGTCAGAGTGGACCGCTTCAACTCTATATCCGCGTTCGTCGGATTGTAGCTGGAGACGTGGCAGAGCCGTCCCCCGCTGGCTTTCCCGACCGAAGGCGGTACCTGGGAGCGCTGACCCGGAGCTTCATCAACGCCCATCTGGCAGAGACCCCCGTGTACCAACGTGATGTCTTCGTGGTCCTCGCCCAAGCCGAAAGCCGACAGGATTTCCTCCGGTCGTGGAGCTTCCGGTTCGACCGGTCGGCTGACCAGCCGAAACGGGTCGCGACCGACCTGGGCCGTCCATTACAAGAGCGTGCTCTTGGCCTCGTCGAGCAGCTCAGGCAAGTTGGCCTGAAGGCCGAGGCGCTGGACGATCAAGGCTTGTCAGCACTGTTTGCTGACCTCTACCGCCGCAACTCTCGCCCCGCGTCGCAGGCGCCATTTGTGCGGCGGGCGAATTGCGTCGAGGTGGCCGGTCGGCTCTATGCGTCATTCGTTGTGGACCGCTACCCGGGGGAGGAGGTCGAGCCTGGATGGTTGCTCCCCTTGCTGAACTTCAACGGGGAGCTTCACGCCGGGATTCACATTCTCCCGCTGGAGACGGATCGGGCGCTGTCTCGCCTCCATCGCCGCATCCAGGATCTGCGCGCGGACGATCTGGCCAGTGTCGAGTCCGGCGCCATTCCGCGCAGCACGCTGGGCGCCCTTCCCGACGCGTTGAGCGTGCACCAGGCCCTGGTTCGCAATGAGGAAAAGGCCTTCGCGGTGGGCTTCTACCTAACCGTTGGCGCCGGCAACGCCGCTGAGCTGCACGCCCAGAGCGAGGCACTCGAAGCGAGCTGCCGTCGAATCATGCTTCGCGCCATTCCGCCATTCTTTGAAATGCAACAGGGCCTCCTGGCGTCGTGGCCGCTCGGTGTTGATCTGCTCGGCCAGGAAAAGATCTTGCCAACGAACGCTGTATCAACCCTGATGCCCTGGCTCCAGGAAGACCTCGCCGACCCGGACGGACATTACTGGGGATACAACAAGGAGACGGGGGGCCTCGTGGTTTTCGACCCCTTCGACGAACGTCGCTTCGCGAATGCCAACATTGCCGTCTTGGCGCATTCGGGGGCGGGCAAGAGTTACGCCGCGGCCTCGGTGCTACTGAGCGGGCATACCCGAGGCATTGGAGCCATCCTGATGGATCCGGAGGCTGAGTACGGCGGCCTCGTCCGCGAACTCGGCGGGACATACTTCCATCTGGCTGCTGGGTCGGGCCATGCGATCAACGCACTCGACCCCGCACTCTTCGGTACCGACCCGGAAGAACGCGCCGACCACCTTAATGATGTCCTCGACCTGATCGGACTGATGTGCGGGCGCCTCGACGAGGTGGAGCGCGCACAGATCGAAACGATCACCCGGGCGACGATCGCGGGCAGCACGGCCACGCCGGTGCTCGCCGATGTATGGCGGGCGCTCAGTGAAAGCTATCCGGGCTCGAGGTCCGGCACCATCCTCGGTCGCTGGGTCACTGGTGACCTCGGTCGGTTGTTCAGCGCCGAGACGAATGTCGACCTGGCGGCCGACGTCGTCGGCATCAACCTGCGCAACCTCAGCGAGGAGTTGATTGCGCCGGCCTACCTGCTGGTCGCCAACTGGCTGTGGGCCGCCTTGCGCCGCGACCGCCGTCCCCGCCACCTTCTCATTGACGAAGTCGGCCTCCTGCTGGAACACGAGCCCATTCGACGCTTTCTGGTGCGACTCGCCCGCCGGATCCGGAAGTACGGCGGCAGTCTCATCCTGGTGAGTCAGAATCCCGGAGACTTCTTTGAGACAAAGGACGGCGCCGTGCTCGCGAGCAACCCCAGCATCCTGTTGCTCGGATCTCAAAAGCACTCCGAAGCGCTCAAGCTGCAAAAGGCCTACAACCTGACCGATCGCCAGGTCAACTATCTGGAAACGGCTGCTCGCGGCGACTTCCTCCTGATCGCGGGGCCAAACCGGGTTCCGGTCCACATCATGGCGCCACCCTGGATGGACGAGCTCATCGTCGGCTCGCGCAAGCACTAACCATAGTGGCCCACGGGATGCCGATCACGTAACGGTTCGGGACGCGTCGTGATAAGGCCGACGGTTCCGGCCGTCGGTGACGTTCTGGTCACGAACCCATGTCCAGCCTCACTCGGATCGCGCGCGCCATCCTCTGCCTGGTTGGCGCGGCCGCCGTTCTTGTTGCTGCTCAGGCACCGGTTACGGCCGCGGGCCCCAGCTGTGCAACGCCGGGAAGGGATGGGACGGTGACCCTGACCGGGGTCGTCAATACGTATTACCCCGGTGCCGCGACCGCTGCGGCAGGGGCGACGACGATCACGCTGGGCACCGCCACGGGGGCGACGACGCCGATGGCGGTCGGTGACCTTGTCCTCGTGATCCAGATGCAGGATGCCGCGATCAACTTCACGAACACCGGCGCCTACGGCGACGGCATCGCCGGCGACCCGGCAACGGGGTCGACCTCTCTCAACAGCGCCGGCCTCTACGAATACGCAGTCGCCACCAGCGCGGTCCCGCTCGCCGGGGGCAGCCTCACGATCAGCAGCGGGCTCGTCAACACCTATAACCAGGCTGCGCCGGTAGCGAGCCAGGGCCAGCGCGACTTCCAGGTCATCCGGGTGCCCCAATACGCTGCCGCCACGCTGGGAGCCGCGCTCACCGCCGGCCCATTCAACGGCTCGACCGGCGGCGTGCTGGTCCTCGACGTGGCGGGCAGCCTCAACCTGAACGGCAACACGGCCAGCGTCAGCCAGGAAGGCTTCCGTGCCGGGCTGGGTCGCCAGCTCGCCGGTGCGGCCACCGGCGGGACCGGAACCGACTACGTGAATCTCAGTGCCAACCCCTTCCACGGCCAGAAAGGCGAGGGGATCGCCGGGACGCCCCAATATGTTTATGACTCGCGGACTGCAACCCCCGTCAACAGCGGTGTGGATGGCTACCCGAACGGGAGCACCGCGCGAGGCGCCCCGGGAACCGCGGGCGGCGGTGGCACCGATCCACACCCGCTCGTCAACGACGAGAACACCGGTGGCGGCGGCGGCGCAAACGGTGGCACCGGCGGGCACGGTGGCAACTCGTGGAAGACCAATGTCGCAATGGGCGGTTTCGGCGGTACTGCCTTCCCGGCGACGGCCACTCGTGTCACGGCCGGGGCGGGCGGTGGCGCGGGCTCGCGGAATAACTCCCCTGGCATCGCGTACGCCGGCAGCGGCGGCAACGGTGGCGGGATCGTCATGATCCGCGCCGGGAGCGTGACCGGGACCGGGACCGTGAGCGCGGATGGCGGCTCGGGCGTTGTTCCGGACAACGATGGCGGCGGTGGCGGCGGCGCCGGCGGCACCGTGGTCGTCGTCGCACAGTCCGGAGGCATGGCTGGCCTGACCGTCAGCGCCAGAGGCGGTGCAGGGACGAACACGTGGCCGGCCCAGGCCGGCGGCGCGGGCGTCAACTACCACGGACCCGGTGGCGGAGGGGGCGGCGGTGTCGTTCTCGGTAGCAGCGCAGCCGGCACGGTCAATGTCAGCGGAGGCCTCAACGGCACCACGACCACCGACGCAGCGGCCTACGGCGCGACACCCGGGGCGATCGGCTCTCAGGCCACCATCCTGGCCAGCTCGGTGCCCGGCGCCGGCTCCGGGGCGACTTGCGCACCGGACCTGACGCTCAGCAAGAGCCATACCGACCCAGTCGTCCGCGGGAGCACGGGTGTCTACACCCTGACTGCCCACAACATCGGGCTGGTCGCCACGAGCGGCCTCGTGACGGTGACTGACGCGGTGCCCGCCGGCCTCACGCCCACGACGGCGTCGGGAACCGGATGGACCTGTGGCATTGCGGCCCAGACCGTCACCTGCACACGCTCTGACGCACTCGGGGGCAGCGCGGCGTATCCAGCGATCACCGTCTCGGTGGCAATCCCACAGGGGATGGCCGGCCCAGTCACCAACACGGCGTCGATCTCGGGTGGCGCTGAGAGCAACACGACCAACGACACCGCATCCGATCCGACCACGATCGTCTCCCAGGCGGATGTCGGGGTGACCAAGACCGCGAGCCGAAGCACCGTGACCGTCGGCTCGAACCTCACCTATACGATCAGTGCGCACAACGCCGGACCATCGGATGCGACCGGGGTCCAGGTAACAGACCTCCTCCCCACCGGCCTGACGTTCGTTTCGAGCTCGCCGTCGGTCGGGAGCTACGCGGCAGGGACCGGCGTCTGGAATATCGGCGCAATGCTTAGCGGGTCGTCCGCCACACTCACCGTGACGGCCACGGTCACCGCAACCGGGACGATCACGAACACGGCAACGAAGTCAGCCGAGGTCGAGCTCGACCCCAATTCCGGCAACAATAGCGCGAGCGCGTCGATCACCGGCCAGCCGACGGCGGCAGTACCGGGCCCACCATCCAGCGGAATGGCGATCGTCGCCGCTCCACGCGGTCCGGTCGGGCCGCTCCCGCTGGTGCTGGGCGCAGGCCTCACAGCGACCCTCGTGCTACTCGCGGTCCGGCGCCGGTCTCGCCAGGTCTTGCTGGCCGCGGTGGCCCTTTCGCTCGGCACCATGGTCACCGTGAGCGCATCGGCCCAGGCGCCCCGAACGGTCGCGGTACGGCTATCGGGCACGGCCACCGCGGTGGGGGCCCCGCTGGACCTGCAGCTATTCGGCAAGGCGATCTCTACGGAGAAACCATTCGTTGTGGGTGCGGCCGCGCTCCATCCGGCGGCTGGACCCATTACGCCGACGCGGATTCGGATCCCAGCCCTCAACATCGATGCGAACGTTGAGAAGGTGGGCGTGAACCGAAAAGGATCGATGGACGTGCCGAACAACATCTGGAATGCGGCGTGGTTGCGCAGTAGCGCCCGCCCCGGGACAGTGGGCCAGGCGGTTATCGACGGTCACCTCGATAGCATTTTGGGCGATGCCCTGTTCATCAATCTCCACAAGCTGGCGCCTGACGACAAGATCTACGTTTCAGACGCCTCAGGTGGCGAGCTAACTTTCCGTGTGACAGCCACACAGGTTTCCCCGCTCAACGGATTTCCCGCGCTGAAGGTCTTCGGGCCATCGAAGGGGCGCTTCCTCAACCTGATCACCTGCGCAGGCCACTACGACGCAGCGCACCGGACCTACGATCACCGCCTGATCGTCTTCACGACACTTTCCGCCTAAGAGAACCTCCTCGGAAGTGTGCTGGTGCGACGAGGAGCCGCTGAGCCGCCCGATTGAGATACTGAGTTTCATGGGGACGTGGGGTGTTCGTGCGTTCGACAATGACGGCGCGAATGATTGGGCGTACGACCTGGAGAAGACCAGGGACCTTTCGCTCGTTGAATCGGCCATTGCTGAGGTCGAGCGCGCGGGGGCTGAGTACCTCCAAGGGGACGACGCAGACAACGCCCTCGCGGCCTGCGAAGTGCTCGCTCGGTTGAACGGCCGACCGGGATACACCGATGCCTACACGGAAAAGGTCGACAAGTGGGTGAAGGCCCACCCGCTCAAACCGAGTCCGGATCTGATCAAGCGGGCGAATGCGTCAATTGACCGAATCCTCGGTGAGCAGTCCGAGCTTCGTGAGCTCTGGGAGGAATCGGATAGTGCCGACGAATGGCGGGCTGCCATGGCGGACCTTCGCAGCCGCGTCCTCGGCTGAGGCGCTCAGCGAACGGCGCGTAGCGCCAGCTTCAGATCGGAAACACCAAAATAGGCGTTGACCCGCCGGGCGCTTCCGCCCGAACCGAGGTACGCGTAGTCGATGTTGACGCTGGCCTCGCGCAGCTTATGGGCGACCACGCCGAGGCTGCCCGGCTTATCGGGTAAGGCAAGGACCAGGACGTCCTCCTCGCTTGTCTCCCACCCGTGTTCCGCAAAGACCTTCTTTGCAGCAGCCGGCCTGTCGACGATCATCCGGATCGTTCCGTGATTCTCATCGAGCGTCGCCATGGCCATGAACGCCAGGATGTTCACCTTTTTCGCGCCCAGCGCCGAGCCAATGATTCCCAGCATGCCGGGCCGATTGTCAACGTGCGCCGTCAGTTGCTTTGCTCGGGGCATATCCGAGTATCGTATCCGGCCAACAGCTTCATTGATTTTTGCCGAGACGCGCATATAATTAGCGGCTGAAATTGCGCTGACGGTCATCGACCGCCCGATCTGGCGCCGCGGGAGATTGTGGGGACGATCTCACGCAAAGGGGTGAAGACGGTGCAGGACCTCACGGAGCGTCGTAATGAGGAGGCCCGCGAAGTTCGAGATCTCCTCGCGGCCAAGCTGAAGGTTCATCCCATCTGGCTCGGCGGCCTCGACACCCAGGCGGCCCGCCACATCTACGTCTTCATCCAGTCGCTCGAGGGTCGCAAGCCGTTCGGCCGCGTCCGCCGCCAGCGGGCGCCGAACCTCACGCTCGACTAGCCACTATCCTGGAGCTCAAGGCCCTCGCCGACCAGGCCGCCGGGACCTTCACCGTGCTCGCCGGCCACCGCACGCTGCTGCGGAAGGCCGGCTGCGCTGTCAAGGTCAACGGGACGTGGCACGCGAGCACGACCTCACCTCAACCTCATGAGGATGCATCGACCATTACCTGGCAGGCCGGACCGGCGGTGGCGGTCGCCCGCCTGATCCAGCACGAAGGTGGTGTCGTCATCGAGTGTGAGCTCAACAATCGCGGCGGGGCCTCGCTCACCTTCAATGCCTGGCGGCCGCTGGTCGTGGATGGTGGTGGCTCGGCCCTGCACGTCGGCGAGGAGCCGTGGCGGGCAAGCGCGCTGATCAACGGCTACCAGTCGTGGGACTACGCCGGCATCCACCCACTCGATGAGGCGATCAAGGAGGGCGACCGGAACCCGCCCGCCTATTCCTGGTGGACGGCAGCCATCTGTGATGGGCAAGCCATGTTCGTGGCTCAGGTGCTCAAGGCCCGGCGCTACGCCACGGTCTTCACCTGGCGTTACCACCGCGACCAGCACCCCGACGACACGCTGCCGACCGACATCCCCAACTTCGTCGCCGAACAGCACGGCTCCCCACTGTCGCAGCCGGAGCAGCGGAGCGGGATGCCCGAGGCGCTGCAACTCGAGGTTCCGCCAGGCGAGGGGATCGTCTCCGATCCGCTCCTCCTGGTCTTTGGCGAGGATGGCACCGCGACACTGCGCAAGGCGATCGCACTTGCCGGCCAGGCCTCCAGCGCCTGCAGCTTTCCCGTCGTCCCACGAGGGTGGTGCAGCTGGTACCACCTAGGGCTGGGGGTCACCGCCGAGGACATCACGCGGCACGCCGCCTTTGTCGCCAAGCGGTTTCCGGAATTGGCGAAAACGGCCGGCCCCGGCCACCGCCCAATCATCCAGCTTGACGATGGCTGGATGCCACGCTGGCAACGCTGGGGCGACTGGGTCGCCAACGAGTATTTCTCGCAGGGATTGAAGGCGCTGGCCAGCTCGGTCCGCCGCCACCGGTTGGAGATCGGGATCTGGCTCGCACCCTTCCATGTCGCAGCGGACTCCCAGCTGGCGCAGGCTCATCCCGACTGGCTCGTAACGAGCGACGAGGGCCAACCCCTGGTCGATCCGCGACTGAACCGCGCCTATCACGTGCTCGACCCCACCCACCCGGGCTCCGTCAAGTTTCTCGAGGACCTGTTCCGCGGCCTTCGCAAGGACGGCTTCACCTACTTCAAGCTGGACTTCCTGTACGGCGCGGCCTACGAAGGGCGGCGGCACGACCCGGAGGTCACCGGCACACAGGCGCTCCGGCTTGGCCTGAATAAGATCTTCGACGCGGTCAACCCTCCAGGCAAGCCGGAGGAGGCCTTCATCCTCGCCTGCGGCGCGCCGCTCCTCCCGATCGTCGGCCTTGTCCACGGCAGCCGCACCGGCGGCGACGTCGGCGCCCCACAGATGGTCGATGGCAAGGTCGCGCCGCCGTACATCGGGTTCGCGCTCATCCTCTCGATGGCACGCAACCAGGCCGCCCGGCTCTTCTTCGACCACAGCCTCTTCATCGTCGACGCGGACGTCGTGATGGCCGCCTCGCCGCAGCTCACGCCGGACCAGGCACGCGTCATGATCACGATCGCCGCCCTCTCCGGCGGCATCTTCATGCTGAGCGACGACCTCGAGACGTTGCCGCCCGACCGGCTGGCGCTGCTCCGGAATCCGAATGTCCTGGGGCTGGTCGGTGGGCCCGCCGCCGAGCCGGTGCACCTGTTCAGCGCGCCGGACCGCGAGGCGTCGGACCACTGGTATGCCTCGCCGCAGGAGCTACCGCCACTCTGGGTACGTCGGGAGTCCGACGGGACCTTCATCGCCGCTGTCTACAACTGGAGCGACCAGCCACGGCCCTACCGCCTGCGCTTCGCCGAGGCCACGGGCACCGGGGGCGCCTTCAAGATCATCGATCTCTGGTCGGCTCGACGCGGCGGACGGAGCTTGGGCGTCCGCACGGACGGCCTGCGGCTTCGCCTGGCGCCGCACAGTGTGCGACTACTTAAAATGGAACCCACAACGGCCGCGCCGCCGCCGTCCTGACCGCCTTCCGGGTCCAAAATCATGCGTCGTGTGCTCTTTTTTCGTGTCTACGACGTGCTGCCCGCCCGGCTCCCGGAGCTGGAGCGCGACACGCGCGACTTCGCCCGGAGCCGCGCGTGGCGGGGCGATCGCTTCTGGCTGGCCACGCCGCTGACCACCTCGCTCTTCGAGGCCGAGTACTTCCGCCATGCCAGCGAGGAGGAAGGGCCGACTCTGTCCGGCGCGGGTTTCATCCGGCTGCTCGGCGATGAGACGGACGCGATCGCGTCGCTCTACTTCCTCAACGACGTCTCCCAGCGCTTCCACGGGCGTGCCATCCTGAAGGACGAGGAGAATCCGATCGCCAAGCTCCGCAACCTCGACATCCGGCAAGGACGGCTCCCGTCGGGGATGCCGATCGAGGACGTGCTCGCCGCGCGGCCCGTCATCAAGAAGATGGAAGGCGAGGCGATCACCTTCTATCCGCCGACCTACCGGCCGAATCCGTACTTTCGTCGAGACAAGCCCGGGATGTGGGGCTTCAGCCTCAAGGGCGGCATCCGTGACTTCGCGCCCTCCTTTTTGGAAGCTGAAGCCGAGGCGATGCGGATCTATCGCGGGTTCCGGCATATCAAGCGCGATTTCGAAGACCTCGATCCGTGACGGACGCCGGCATCACCCTGAAGAGCGCCGATGGACTCGACCTGCAGGTCCGTCGCTGGCAGGATCCGGCAGCCCCACGGACGTGGACCTTCGTCGTCGTCCATGGGCTGGGGGAGCATAGCGGCCGATACCAGCGATTCGCCGAATGGTTCGCCGAGCGCGGCGCGACCGTCTATGCGATGGACCTGCGCGGCCACGGGCGCAGCGGGGGACAACGCGGGCACACACCGAGCATGGATGCCTTGATCGATGACATCGACCGGGTGGTTAAATACGCGCGCGACGAGAGCGGCGGCCCCCTGGTGCTGGTGGCGCATTCCTTCGGCGGCCTGCTCGGGATCGCCTATGCATTGCGTCATCCCGATCACATCGACCGCTGCGTCTTCAGTGCGCCGGCGCTAAAGGTGAAGGTCGAAGTTCCGGCCTTCAAGCGCGCGCTTGCCCGGGTCCTGCCGCGGGTTGCGCCGCGCCTCAGCATGTCCAACGAGGTGAATGCCGGGCTGCTCAGCCATGACCCGGCGGTGGACATGTCGTACCGCACTGACCCGCTCGTGCATAACCGGATCTCGGCGGGGCTCTATGGGGAAACGTTCGCGCGCGGCGAATCTCTCATCGCCCGCGCGGCCGAGTTGCGGGTGCCATTTTTGCTGCTCCATGGCACCCAGGACATGGTGATCGACCCGGCCGGGAGTCAGCGCTTCTTTCCGCGCGCCACCGCGCCCGAGCGAGCATTCATCCTCTACCCCGGCATGTACCACGAGATCTTCAACGAGGTCGAGTGGGAGATGGTTTTCCAGGACATCGAGAGCTGGCTGACGCAACGCACCGACGCCCACCTGACCGGCTGGAATCCACCGCCTTGATCGCCACGCCCCGCTCGTGCGCGTCGTAATCCAGCGCGTGACCGAGGCCTCGGTGAGCTGGGACGGCGGTTCATCGTCGATCGGCGCGGGCTTCTGCATCCTGGTGGGCGTTGCCGACATGGATGGGGAGCGAGACGCAGACTACCTCGCGGACAAGATCCTGAAGCTGCGGGTCTTCACCGACGAAGCCGGGAAGTTCAATCTGAGCGCGACGCAGGTCAAGGCCGGCTTGCTGGTGGTCTCGCAGTTCACGCTCTTCGCCGATGCCCGCGGCCAGAACCGACCGAGCTTTCTACGGGCGGCGCGGCCCGAAATCGGGCAGCCGTTGCTGGAGCGGTTCATCGGCCGGCTCCGGGCGAGCGGACTGCGGGTGGAGACCGGCTCCTTCGGCGCGCAGATGGCGGTGCGCCTCGTCAACGACGGTCCGGTGACGCTGGTACTGAGCACTGACGACTGGCCGACGCGCATCGGCTGAGTGGCAATCGGGATACGCGGCGCGCAGTAGGCTGCTGTCACTTGATTGCGGCGCCGGGTTGATGCCGGAACACAAGGCGCCGTCGAATCGTGACGCAACGAAAGCTGCAATGTTGCGCGGGCAACCCGGCGATAGCCTAGGGGCGAGGCAATCCAATGGTGACGCAGATGACGAACCGGCTGCTGGCAACCGTGATGGCGTTTGCCTTCAGCACCGGCATCGCGGCCCATGCCGCGCAGGACCCGCGCCACCCGCTGCCGGGCATCACCGTCAGCGCGGTACAGGGTCCGACCGTGACCGGTCACACCGTCACAGCGCCGAAGCTGACCCTGAAGACGGACAGCCTGCCGGCCGCCACCTCACTGCCACAGGCCCTGCAGATCGCCGCGAACCAGGTGAGCGGAGCTGCGACCGCCGCGGTCGATCCAGCCGCTGCCGTGCGGGCCGCCGCGCAGCGCGACCACGTTGCCCTCGAGCACCTTCGCCAGCTCGTGGCGCGGCTGAAGGGGCCTGCGCGCCGGGCGCTCAACCAGCGCATCTCCGAGGACGAGGCCCGGCTGGTCGATATCGAGAAGACGGCGCTTGCCTCGAGGTCAGGCGGATCGAGCATCAAGGCGATGGATGACCTGGTCGCCGCGGTCGACAAGGCGCTCGCGAACGAAGAGGCACGGGAGCACGACAACAAGTCAAACGACAACAGCAACCACCAGTCGGGAAACTAGGCGAGCCTCGCCACCACATGCCGTCCCCACCGCAGCCGAATCGCCAGATATACCAGCGTGATCAGTGGGAGGACCGCCAAAGCCACTACGAAGATTGTCCCGAGCGCCTGCTGCCATGCAGCCGGTCCAGCTGAGCATGTCGAGTGCATAACCCCGGCTGCGTCGGTAACGCCGCCGCACGACTGACCCGGAGAAGACCACACTGCGCCGATCACGAAGAACCCCATGTAGCCACCGGGGGGCAGCAGCGTCCCGATCAGCTTGTCGCGCCAGTTCCAGGCCCTGGAGGTCCAGAGCAGGATGATGCCCACCGGCCAGAAGAAGAGCATGAGAACCAGCGCTGCGATCTCCACTATGCCCGGCTGATACGCCTGGGGTGCCTGCAAGCCGAGTCGCTCGCGAGCCTCGGCGACCACCACGGACGGCGCCCCGAGCCGGTCGAGGATATTGAGGATCATGGCATCGGTTTCAGGCTCGGTCTCGCGGGCGCGGGCTTCGGCGATGTGCCCTCGCATGTCCTCGAGGAGTTCGCGACGTTCGGCTTTGGGCAGAGCGGCAGCCGCCTCGGACAGGCGGGCGAGATAACCATCAATGAGTTGGCCGGCGTGCGGGGCGGTCATGATTGCTTTGCCTCCTGAAGGATTCCGTCGACGGCGGCGCGAAAGGTCGTCCATTCGTTCTTGAAGGCCGTTAATGCGCGGCGGCCGTCGGCGGTCAACTCGTAGTAGCGACGTGGCGGTCCATCCGGCGACTCCCGCCATTCCGTCTTGACGAGACCATCGCGGCGAAGCCGGCTGAGCAGGGGGTAGAGCGTCCCCTCCGTGGTCAGCATTCCGGTCTTGCCGAGCGCGTCGATGAGGTCGAAAGCGTAGCGGGGCGTGTCCCGCATCAGGGCCAGGACGCAATACTCCAGCGCCCCCCGCCGCATCTGGCTGACCAGTCCGTCGTTGGACACCCCTAGAAGGTAGCACAAGCATCCTTGCGGAGCAAGGCACCGGCGAAAGCTGTTACAAGGCCTCCGGTTGACTCCTCGCGAAGTCGTGTATCCTACGCGCGGTTTGCGTTCCCGATCCTTTGCCCTTGTCCTCGTGCCGATGCTGGCAGCCTGCACGGGCGGGAATGGCGGCCAGGCCGGTCCCGCGCCGAGCGGGGCGCGGATAGGGGCCGTTTCCAGTACGAAGCCGAGTCCGACGCCGACGCCGGCGCCCACGCCACCGCCCTTGAGCCTGGCGGGCGTGTTCGGCGCCAACAAACCCGACCTCTCGATTCTCGACCAGAGCAAGCTCCGGGTGCTGATCGCGACCGGCGACGTGATCCCGGCGCGGGAGGTCAACTACCAGGTACTGCTCCACAAGGACTTCCTCTATCCCTGGCGCCAGACGGCCGATTACCTGAAGACGGGAGACCTGCTTTTCGTCAACCTCGAGTCGCCGCTGCTCAAGAGCTGCCCGGTGACACGAAGCGGTTTCAAGTTCTGCGGCGATGCCCGCTCGATCGCGGGCTTCGATTACGCCGGGGTGAACGTCGCCAACCTGGCCAACAACCACTCGACCAACTACGGCGTCGCCGGGACGAGCGAGACGATCGCCTTGCTTGCCAAGCACGGCATCGGTGTCTCCGGCAACGGCCTATCCGAGGTGCGCAACATTCGCGGCGTGAAGTTCGGCTTCATCGGCTTCAACGGCGTCGGCAACCATATCGACAGGGCCGAGCTGAAGCGCGAGATCGATCTGATCCGGCCCGGCTGCGACGTTCTGGTGGTCGCCTTCCACTGGGGAAAGGAGTACGAGCTGCTCCCCACGGTCGGGGCTGGGATCGCGCCGGACAATCCTCGGGAGATCGGCCACCTCGCCATCGACCTGGGCGCCGACCTCGTGATCGGGAACCATCCGCACTGGATCCAGCCGGTCGAGGTCTACCGCTATCGCCTGATCGCCTACGCCCACGGCAACTTCATCTTCGACCAGATGTGGTCGGAGGAAACGCGCCAGGGGGTGGTCGGCCGCTACACCTTCTACGGCACGCAGCTGATTCGGGTCGACTACAAGCCGCTCAAGATCGACGGCTACGCGCAGCCCCACTGGCTCGATGAGACCATTGGCGAAGGCAAGGTCATCATCGATCGGATGGCGAAGGGCTCGGACCAGCTCGCCGCCAGGTAGCGCTCAGGCGCTGGCGTCCCTCGGCTTCTCGCCGGAGCTGAAGGCTGGCTCCCGAACCGCGCTCGCGCGGTAAACCTCGACATATCGCTCCGCCATGTGGCGTGGGCTGAATCGCTCGCGGGCGACCTGGGCACAACGGACGGGGTCGATCTGGTCGAGGCGGCCGGCGGCAGCGACCAGTCCGTCAACGTCGTCGGCCAGAAAGCCGGTCACACCTTGCTCGATCAGCTCAGGTGCCGACCCTGTCCTGAGTGCGAGGATCGGCGTCCCTACCACCATGCTTTCCACCATCGCGAGGCCGAAAGGCTCCGGCCATTGCAGCGGGAAGATCCCGGCCGCCGCGCGCGAGATCAAGCGGGCTTTCTCGGCGCCATGGACGTTCGGGTAGTACTCGACTGTCCGGCCGAGGTGGGGCTCGATCTGGTCCTCGAAATAGCGCTCGCCTTCGCCGCTGCGCTCGACCTTGCCGGCCAGGATCAGCTTGCGCCCGGTCCGCCGGGCGACCTCGATCGCGAGGTGCTGACCCTTGTCCGGTGTGATCCGGGCGACTTCGATCAAGTAGCGCTCGCGGCTGCTGGATGGGGGGGTGGTTGGGATCTCGACCGCGTTCGGGACGATGGCCGCCACCCGGACGGCGGGCGCGGTGGCCGCCTGACTGGCACTGATCGCGCAGAGGCGGACGCGGTCTTCGATCTCACGGTAAAACGTGCAATACGGCTCCAGCAACTCGCCGTGGACCGTGTGCACGACGACCGGGGCAACCCCCGAGTGCAGGGCAAGCAGGGCCCCGACGAGGCTGGAATGGTCATGTATGACGTCGAAGCGCTCACCGGAGAGCCGCTTGTAGACGCGCGCCAGGTAGGTGTCGAGGCGCGGCCACTCGTGGGCGCCGCCCAGATCGGGGGCCCAGCGGGCCTCCGCCAGCGCGGTGACGCCCGGTCCAGAGCCCTCGGCGCCGAAGACCACGACCTCGTGGCCCATCCGGCGGAGCTCGGTGTGCAGCAGGTGGACCACCAGTTCGGTGCCACCGTACCCCCGTGGCGGCAGCGGATACCAGGGCGGAGCCACGAGCGCGATGCGGAGCGTATCCGAAGCGATGAGCGCACCTCCAGGTGTCCGGTTCCCTCCCCCGGGACCCTCCGATGATATCGGCTGGATGGGAGCTTTCACGTGCATAAAACGTGATAGTTGGTCCGCAGGCTCTCGGAGTGTGCCGGATGGTGTTAATTGCTGATTCCCCCGCGGTACAGTTGTCGGGTGACCGACGCGCTCAACCTCCTGCAATATGCGGTCAGCGCCGGGTTCGTTGGGATCAGCATCATCATCCTGGTCGACTGGCTGCGGTACCGCGAGCTGAGCCGTGGCTACCTCGCGCTCGCGATCGGCCTGCTCGGCGTCACCTCCCTCCTGGCCCGACTGAACGCGGTTGTCCCGTCCCGCTTCATGTTCCCGATCACGACGCTTACGCTCGTCACCCTGATGGGATCCGGCTACATGTTGCTGCTTTTCCGCGACACCTTTGTCCCGCTGACGGCGCGGATCCGGATCGGCGCGCTGGCGGCGGTGGTAGTCGCCACCGCGCTCGAGGTGGTCGCGATCGGCGTCAGCGGGCCGAAGCCCCATACCCTCAAGACGGTCGCCACGCTCATCCTGGTCGCCGTCTGGGCGGGGTGCGTGCTCGAGCCGATCGCCCGCCTCTGGGCGGCGTCCCGTGGCAAGCCGGCCGTGCAGCGGGCCCGGCTTCGTGCCCTGAGCGGCGGCTACGCCGGGCTCGTGATCGTACTTCTAATTGCGGGAATCGGAGGCTCCGCCGCGTCGACACCGCTGGTGCAACTCGTGACCCAGGCGATGGCCCTTCTCGTAGTTCCCCTGCTCTACGCCAGCTTTGCCCCTCCAGGGTGGCTGCGGCGAATGTGGCGCGATACCGAGGAGGGGGAGTTCCGCGGCGCCATACAGGATCTCCTGCTCTTCAGTCCGGACCGCGCGACCCTTGCGAATCGCGGGGCCGAGTGGGCCAGGCGCCTGGTGGGGGCGGATGGGGTTGCTGTCATCGAAGCGAACGGGGACTTACTCGCCATCCAGGGTATGCACGGCGACGAGGTTCGCGAGCTCGCGGCGCAGGCGGACCCAAAGGGACAGCCAACCCTGGTGGCCGGGGCCGGCTCGAAGCGTCCGAATGCCATTGTGATCCGCCTTCCGCTCGACACCGGTCCAGGCGCGCTCGTCGTCCGTTCGGGACCCTTCACGCCATTCTTCGGCAGTGACGAGATGATCCGCCTCTGGTACTACGCAACTAACATGACGGCCGCCCTCGACCGCGCACGCATGATGGAGCGGATGGCAGCGCTGGAAAAGACGAAGTCGCAGTTCCTGAACCTCGCCTCGCACGAGCTGCGCAGCCCGCTCGGCGTCATCAATGGCTATCTCTCGATGCTGGAACAGGGATCGCTCGGCCAGCTCAAGGACTCAGGCGTCCGGGCGATCGAGGTGCTGAAGGCCAAGGCCCTGGAGATGAACATGCTGGTCGGGCAGATGCTCGAGGCGGCTCGCCTCGAGGACGGCCGCCTCGCGCTCAAGCGCGATCGGCTGGACCTTCGCCAGGTCGCCAGGGAGGCGATCGAGGGGATCAAGCCATTGGTCACCCAGCGTCACCGACTCGTCCTCGACAACGCCTCCGACCCGGTGCCGATCCTCGGTGACGAGGACCGCCTGGTCACGATCGTGACCAACCTGCTCGAGAACGCGATCAAGTACTCGCCCGAGGGCGGAACGATTCAGTGCACCGTCCTGCAGGATGGCGGCTCGGGGGCTATCAAGGTCCGGGACGAGGGCGTGGGAATCGAAGCGGAAGATATGCCACGGCTCTTCAACCGCTTCGAGCGCATCCGCAATCGAGACACGAGCCACGTCGGCGGGACCGGCCTCGGCCTTTACCTCTCCCGCGAGCTCGCCCGCCAGCACGGCGGGGATGTTCTGGTGGATTCGCGACCGGGCAAGGGCAGCACCTTCAGCCTGACCGTGCCAATCGCCGGTGAGCTCCCACAGGTTGAGCGCGACCCGATCCCGTCGCCTGATGTGGCGCCCGCGGCCACTGAAGCGCCGCGCCTGCACGTTGTGCCAAAAGGCGACGCCGACCTCACGGCGTAACCAGGTTCCAGCCGGAGTAGTGACCCTTTGTGTCGCCAGGTTTGGCGTCGTTGTGGAAGAAATAGAGGGGTAAGCCCTTGTAGGTGACCTGCAGGCTGCCATCGTCGCGGGTGATGGTTGCCAGTGTGCCGGTCACACCCGAACCGCCCGTTGGCGACGTTCCAGCCGGGACGGTCAATGGCGGCCAGACGGTCGCGCATCCACCCTTACAGGCACTGACGCCGGGGGAGTCACTCGTGAACGTATATACCGTCATCATGTTCGACGCGGCCACAAGGATTGTCCCGTTGCTGCCAACCGTATGCGCGAGGACGACAGGACTCGCGCCCGGGGCCGGCGGCGCGCTGGGGGTCGGCGTCGGCGGGGCGCTGGTGGTCGGCGCCGGCGGCAGGCTGGGAGTCGGCGTCGCGGGGGAGCCGGACGACGCCTGGGTTCCGCAGGCCGCCAGGGCCCCCGCGAGCGCGAGTGCAGCGATCGATGCACGCCAATGGATGAACATGCGCGGGTAGCTACGAGGAGCCGTTACAGCAGCTGGCGGCCGCCTATCGGGTCAGCGACTCTCCGGCGGGCTCTGATTCGGTGACCGCACGTCGGATGCGACCGGCGACGCCGGCGGCATCGAGGCCTAGCTGGCTGAAGAGCTCGGCCTGCGTGCCCTGCTGGATGAACGTGTCCGGCACGCCGAGCGCTGTCACCGGGATGCCGAGCGGCGCGAGCACCTCCGAGACGGCCGACCCGAAGCCGCCGGTGACCACGTTGTCCTCGAGCGTCACGATCGTCGGGTGGCGCCGCGCCCAGGTCTCCAGCCGCGGATCGAGCGGTTTGATGTAGCGGGCGTTGACCACGGTGATGGCCGCCCCATCGCTCTCGAGGATCGCCGCCGCCTCGATCGCGACCGACACCATCTTGCCCGTGGCGAGGAGCAACGCCCCGCCTCCCTGGCGAACGATCTCCCATTCGCCGACGGGCAGGACGCGCGGCGCCTGCGCGACGCCCTCAATGACCGCCCCCTTCGGGAACCGGATCGCGAAGGGACCGGCATCCGGCAGGGTGACGGCCGTGTGCAGCAGGTCGCGCAATTCCTGCGCGTCACTGGCGGCGGCCAGCGTCAGCCCGGGCATCGCCCGGAGAAAGGTCAGGTCGAAGACTCCATGCGTGGAGGCCCCGTCCTCGCCCGTGATCCCGGCGCGATCCAGCACAAAGATGACCGGCAGGCGGTGCAGGCAGACATCCATCATCACCTGGTCGAGCGCGCGCTGAAGAAACGTCGAGTAAACGACGACCACCGGCCGGAGCCCGGCCATGGCGAGTCCCGCGGCAAAGGTGACCGCATGCTGCTCGGCGATCCCGACGTCGAAAAATCGATCCGGGAACCGGGTGAGGAAGGGCCCCAGCCCCGCGCTGCTGCCCATCGCGGCCGTGATTGCGACCAGCTTCGGATCCTTCTCCGCCTCGGCGACGAGCGCCTCGCCGAAGACATCCGTGTAGGTCACCTTTCGACTGAGTGGCTTTGCGGTGAGCACGTCGAAGGCGCTCGGACTGTGGAAGTGGTCGATCTCGTCCTGCTCGGCCGGCCCGTAGCCGCGGCCCTTGGTGGTGATGACCTGCACGGCAACCGGGCCTCCGAGTCGCTTCACCTGGTTGAGCGTCCGCTCGAGATCCCCGATGTTGTGGCCGTCGATCGGGCCCGAATACTTGATGCCGAGATACTCGAAAAAGCTCCTCGGCGAGACCAATTCCTTCAGGCCCTCCTTGACGCGGCGGCCGGCCTCGATCGCCTTGCCGCCACCGGGCACGACGCGGAGCATGCGATCGACTCGGTTCTTGGTGCGGTGGTAGGTCGGGTTCAGCACCGTCATCTGCTGCGCGAGATGCTGCGCGAGTCCGCCGATCGTGGGGGCATAAGAGCGGCCGTTGTCGTTGAGGATGATGATGACGGGCGTCTTGCGGTGCCCGATGTTGTTGAGCGCCTCGTAGGCCATGCCCCCGGTCAGCGCGCCATCCCCGACGACCACCACGACGTGCCCGCGATCACCCTGCCGACGAAGCGCCTCCGCCATGCCTGAGGCGTAACTGAGACCGGTCGAAGCGTGGCTGTTCTCGATGAAGTCGTGCTCGCTTTCCGTCCGGTTCGGATATCCGCTCATGCCGCCCAGCTTCCGCAGCCGTGCGAACCCGCTTCGAGGCCGGGTCAGCAGCTTGTGGACGTAGGCCTGATGTCCAGTATCGAAGAGGATGCGATCTATCGGGCTGCTAAAGACGCGGTGGATCGCCAGCGTGAGCTCCACCACCCCCAGGTTCGGTCCGAGGTGGCCGCCGGTTTTCGAGACGGTCTCGACCAGGAACTCCCGGATCTCCTCGGCCAGCGCCTGCATCTCGGCCTCGCTCAGGGCGCGCAGGTCTGCCGGGCCCTGCACCCGATCGAGGATGGGCGTTTTTACGCTATCGGTCATGTCCGCAAATCGAGTCTATCGGAGAAGGTGCGCCAGTCCATTCGTCGTGGTCAACGCCCGGCGGCCCGGTTTGGTTACCGGGCGCTCAGACGGTGTAGACCTGCACCTTGCCAGTCGTGACCCTGACCTGCAGCGAGGGCAGGCGCGGCAGCGGGCTCGCGTACTGATCGCTGGGCTGCCCGTCCTTTTCGAAGGTGGCTCCATGGCAGGGACATTCGAAGCGATCCCGGAATTTGCTGTAGTTCAAGATGCAACCCATGTGAGTGCAGACGGCGGAGAGGCCCTTGACCTCCTGCCCGTTTCTGACCAGGAAGCCCTCGATCGCCCCGGACCGGAAGGCGACCGGCGTCCCCTCGGGCAGATCCGCGATCGACTTCACGGTTTGCCAGGCGCCCTTCTCGACCAGGACCTGGTTGGCGACCGGCGGCTTGGGCTTCATCAACTGGTCGACACCGACCGCGGCGGCCACGCCTGCGGCTAAGCCGCTGGCCCCGGCGAGCAGCATCGAGCGCCGGCTGGGCCGAGCCCTGGGCGCGACCTCGGGCGACCTCTCCTTGACCCATTCGCCGATCGACCCCTGCATGCGGGTGAGGAAGTCGCTCGAGGGCAACCCAGCACCCGGCTTGGCCGCGTGAAGCATGGCGGCGGTCTGGCGCGCGCCCAACGCATCCTGGTCGGCCAGCGGGGTGCGCTCCGGCCGGTGGTCCTGCAGGATGTCCTCGACGTACTGGTCGAGCTGCTCGGGGTCGTCGTTCACGAGGTCCTCCCCCGCTCACGGCCGGCTCGGTTGAGGGCCCGAAACTGCAGGACCTTCACGTTCGTCTCGCTGAGGCTCAACTCGTGGGCTGTTTCTCGCACGGAATAGCCGCGGAGAAACCGGAGCTCGAGCACCCGCCGGTACTGGTCCGGCAGGGTCGCCAGGAGGGCGTCGACCCGCTGGGCGGCCTCGACGTTCTCACGGGCCATCGGCGCCCGCGAGATGTCCTCGTCGATCCCGGTGGTGTCTTCCGCGTAGTACTCGCGCCAGTGATCTGCCAGGGTTGTCTGGGCGACACGGTACAGCCAGCTCCGGAGCTCCGGAACCGACACGTCGCTCCGCATCCCGTGGATCGCCTTCATGAATACCTTTGAGGTGAGATCTTCGGCGTCGGCGCGGTTGCCGACGCGGCTGTAGACATACTGGTAGATCGCGGTAACGTGCGTCTGGTAGGCCCAGGTCAGGTGCTCCTGGTCGGCCGCGCCGGCCGGCCGGGGAAGCGCCACGACTTTGGGGGAACTCGCCAGCGCCGGGGCTCCGACCGGGTCTTCTTCGCGCATACGCTCCCGCTGTTATATACCGGAGAGGGTTACGGCGTGCGGCTTCCGGGAATACTGATCGGTAGGAATTGCTTAGTTATCATGGAGCCGCATCGCCGATGGACAAGGACCGCGAGTACGACGTCATCATCATCGGCGCCGGGCCGGCGGGCCTGACAGCCGCGCTCTACGCGGGTCGGGCCCGGGTCAAAACCGTGCTGCTGGAACGGGGCGTGCCCGGCGGCCAGTTGCTGAACACGGATGCGATCGAGGATTACCCTGGGTTCGATCACATCACCGGCGTCGAGTTGGCGCAACGTATGGCCGAGCAGGTGACCAAGTTCGGTGTGGCCCTGGAGACGACGGGCGTCACGGCGATCCGATCGCACGGCAATAAGAAAGTGGTGGAAACGGAGAACGGCTCCTACACCGCCGAATTCGTCATCCTGACCGCCGGCGGCTCGCCGAAGAAGCTCGGCATTCCCGGCGAAGACGAGTTCCAGGGCCACGGGGTCTCCCAGTGCGCCGTCTGCGACGGCGCGTTCTTCAAGGACGAAGAGGTGGTGGTCGTCGGCGGAGGCGACGCCGCGGTTGAGGAAGCGGTCTTCCTCACGCGCTACGTCAAGAAGGTCTACCTCATCCACCGCCGCGACAGCTTTCGGGCCCAGGCAATCCTGGTCGAAGCGGCCCAAAAGAATCCCAAGGTCGAGATCATCATGAACACGGTGGTGACGGAGGTCATCGGCCACGACGGCCAGGTCACGGGAATCACCCTCAAAGACATCAAGACGGGTGCGACGCGACCGCTGCCCGTCACCGGCGTCTTCGTCTTCATCGGGTTCCTTCCGAACACCCAGTTCTTCGACCATCGCGAGCACGTCGAGCACGACCCCCTGGGCTTCCTGACGACGGACGCCACCATGCAAACGAGCGTGCCCGGCGTGTACGCCGCCGGTGATGTGCGCTCCCAGTTGACCCGCCAGATCACGACGGCGGTGGGCGACGCCACCACGGCCGCGATCGACGCCGTCAAGAAGCTCGAGCTCCGCAAGCACCAGCCGACGCCCGTCCCGGTTGACGTCTACGGGCCAACCCTCCCGACCGGAAGTTAGCTCGCGCCGGCGGCCCCGGCTCTACGGGCCGGCCGTCGTCGTCCTCGGGCTGTTGGCCCTCGGTCTTCGTTTTCTTGGGCTGAACTTCGGCCTGCCGGCGATCTACCGGCCCGACGAGAACGTCGCCGTCGGGCGCGCCATGGGCGTCTTGCACGGAGTGCTCGATCCCCACTTCGCCGATTGGCCACACCTTTTCTTCAATATCTCGGCGGCGTGGCTTGCGCCATTGCGCCTCGCCGGACTCGTTTCCGACCAACCGTCGGCGCACTTCTGGGTTCGCGTGCTGAGCGCCGTGATCGGGACACTGACCGTCCTGGTGGTGGCGGACTTCGGACGTCGGGCCTACGGCTGGAGCGCCGGACTGATCGCGGGCGCGGCGCTGGCGCTCGCGTTTCTCCCGGTGCGGGACAGCCATTTCGGCACGCCGGACGCCGCACTCGCGCTCGCGGTTACGGTCGCGCTCTCTGTCGCCTACCGCACGGCCGGCTCTCGTGGAATGCGCCCGCTGCTCCTGAACGGCGTCGCGCTGGGGCTTGCCGCCAGCCTGAAATACAACGGCGCCATTGCCTTCCTGGCCGCCGGCGCCAGCCAGGTATGGCGCGTCCGGACCGAGGGATCCAATCTCTTGCGGGCCGTAAGTCGCCTGGTCGTGATCGGCGTGATCGGCCTTACGACCCTGCTTCTGACGTCGCCATTCCTGAGCCTCGATCCGGCCATGACGCAGCACGGCCTCGGCTACATCGTGTCGCACCTGGCCAGTGAGACAGTGCCTGAGATTGGCTTTGTCCGGATGACCCTCGCGCTCTGGTACGGGCTCGACCCGGGACTCCTTTTGGTCGCCCTCGCGGGCCTCGGGTACGCCGCGTGGCGCCGCACGCTAGCCGACTGGATCATCCTCGCGTTCGTCGTGCCCTATTACCTCGTCATCGGCCCCGGGCATTCCGTTTTTTTTCGCTATGCGGATCCACTGATCCCGGCGCTGCTGGTGCTCGCCGGGCGGGCGGTTGCCGACCTGATCCGCGCCATGACGACGGTTCGGGTGCGGGCACTGGCGATCGTCGCGATCCTCACAGTCGTCGCACTCCCGTCGTTCAGCCACGACCTTCGCTTCGACACGCTGATCCAGGAGGCGGACACGCGGACGCTGGCGTATTCCTGGTTGAACGACCACGTACCCAGCGGCGGCCTGGTCGCGATCCCATACAAGCCGGGGCCGGCGCACGACCAGGCGATGGTCGAGAGCCGAGCGCAAAGTGTTGGCGCGGCTGACCCCTACGTGGCGGCCTTCCTCGAGAACCGGCTCGAAACCAGGTACCGAATTCGCGACCTCTCCGAGGGCGACCTGCAGACCGCGACCGCGGCCGGGCTCCGCGCGGATGGCGTCACGATCGTCGTGGTCGCCCGCAAACGTCCCGATCTCGGCTGCGCGGGGCCGACCCCACTCGAGCGGCAGCTTCAGACCGAGGCGCGCCTGGTCGCCAGCTTCAGCCCAACGGCGTCCGGATGCCCGGCCGATGCCGTCTTCGACCCCATCGATACGTTTTATGTGCCACTCGCCGGCTACGCCGGCTACCAGCGGCCCGGGCCCGTGATCCGCATCTACGGCCTGGGAGATTGACGGTTTGGTCCAGTGGCGCTCGCGCCTTATAGTGGGATCAGTGAACCTGATCGCCCTGATCAAAGAGCGCGCGAAGTATTACAAGTGCCTCGCCTGCTCGCAAGCGCTGGCTGACTGCGAGGTGAACCTGCTCAACGAGAGTGACGGGCACTGCACGGTCGAGGTCACGTGCGCGAATTGCGGCGTCAGCTTTGTCGCCGTCTTGCTCCTCAAGAAGGCCAAGCATCCGGACGGGCTTCCCCGGGCGGCGAAGGCTGGACCGATCAGCAGCGACGAGATGCTCGATGTTCACCAGCAACTGCAGTCGTTCAACGCGCCGCTCAAGGAGCTGGTCCGCTGGCGGCGGACCCACCCGCAGACCTCCTAACCCGGTCCGGAACCCCACCTAGAATGACGACCATGGTCTATCTCGACCATTCCGCCACGACGCCGCTTGACCCGGAGGTCCTGCAGGCAATGATGCCGTACCTCACCGGCGAGTTTGGCAACGCGTCGAGCGTTTACGGCCTGGGCCAGCGGGCACGCCAGGCCATCGACCAGGCCCGAGACGAGGTGGCCGGGTTCTACGGCGTGGCCGCCAGGGAGGTCATCTTTACTTCCGGCGGCACCGAGGGCGATAACTTTGCTTTCCGCGGCGTCGCGGAGCGTAACGCCGAACGAGGCCGGCACGTCATCACCTCGACGATCGAGCATGACGCCGTTCTGCGCTCCGCCGAAGAGCTCGAGCGCGACGGCTTCGAAGTCACCCGGCTTCCGGTCGATCGGACCGGGCTGATCGACCCGCAGGACCTCGAGCGCGCCCTTCGCAAGGACACCATCCTGGTCAGTGTCATGCATGCGAACAACGAGATCGGAACGATCGAGCCGATCGCGACCCTGGTGGCAATCACCCGCAATCACAGCGAGGCCTACTTTCATACCGATGCGGTCCAATCGACAGGCAAGATCCCAACTTCGGTGGACGAGCTTGGTGTCGATCTGCTTTCGATGTCGGCACACAAGCTGCACGGCCCCAAGGGGGCCGGCGCCCTGATCGTCAGGTCCGGCGTCCGCCTGCAACCGCAGATCGTGGGCGGTGGGCACGAGCGCAACCGGCGCGCCGGCACCGAGAATGTCGCCGGCATCGTCGGCCTGGCGAAGGCCCTGATGATCGCGCAACGGGATCTCGCCAAAAACACGGAGCACCTGACGCGCTTGCGCGACCGTCTGATCGAGGGGGTTCTGGACCGCATTCCACGCGCGGAGCTGACCGGCGATCCCGTGCAGCGGCTCCCGCATCACGCCAGCTTCCTGTTCCAGGGCGTCGAAGGGGAATCGCTCCTGCTTCAGCTCGACATGGAGGGGATTGCCGCCTCGTCCGGGTCGGCTTGTACCTCCGGCTCACTCGAGCCCAGTCACGTCATCCTGGCGCTCGGCTATCCGCGTGACCGCGCCCTGGGGAGCCTGCGCCTTTCGGTGGGGAAGGGTAATTCCGACGAGGACATCGACCTGGTGCTGGACCGTCTGCCCGGGATGGTGGCTCGCCTGCGGGCGATGGCGCCGATCTCCGCGGCATGAACGCCGGCTGATGGCGGAGCGGTACTACACGCCGGAGGAGGCCAACGCCCTGCTGCCAGACGTGCGCCCGGTCGTGGAGCGGATCCGTGAGGCGCAGAAAACGCTCGCCGCGGATACATCCGTCGCCGCGGTTCGGGAAAAGGCGGCCCATAACGGGGGCGGGCTCCCGAGCCCACGGGTCGGGGAGCAGACGCGGGCGCTCGAACGAGACCTGCGGCAATTGGATGACTGGGGGATCGTCCTACGCGACCCGAGCCTGGGCTTGATCGATTTCTTCTGGCGGCGGGAGGGTCGAACGGTCTTCCTCTGCTGGAAGCTCGGCGAGGCGCGGGTCGAGTGGTGGCACCCGGTGGAAACCGGAATCGCCGGACGGACGCGGCTTTAGGGGGTCCGGAAGAGGAACGCCAGCAGGGCGAGCAGATGGAGCATCGAGGTGATCGTCAGCCCGATGATGCCAAGTAGACGCCCACTCTTGGCTCGCTCTTCGCCCTGCACGCGATCGGGCGCCTTTCGAATCTCGCGTAAGGCTCTCCGCCCTAAGAGAATCGACAGGATGCCGGTCGCGATCGGAAGCAGCGGGACGAAGAAGAGAACCGCCGTGATCACCCCCAACGCCATCGCCAGCCGGGCATTGCGGTCGATGGGTCGGAAGGGCGAGACGCCCTCACGTTCCGCGAGCTGGTCGAGGGCCGCCAGCGGGCCGTGCGTGGCGACCAGCTCCGGCAGGGCGCGACGCAGGGCCGGCTCCGCGCTGTCGGCGAGCGCCTGCCGACGGGCCACCGGCAGCTCCTCGCGGCGGGCCGCGTAGGCAACTACCAGCCGCCGGAGGGCCGGGTCCACGCCCCCCGCCTCCCCTGACGACGGGCCGATGGCGGTGACCGAAGGCGTCTCCCCGGGTTGGGCCCAGATCGACGGGGGCGGCGCCGGAGCCCCCGGGGACGCATCGGCGGCCGCCGGTGGGGTCGAGGGGGCGCTGGCCAGGTCATGCAGGCTGATCCGCTGGCGGTCGCGCACCACCAGCGTGCCGGCGGCGAAATCGCCGAGGCGTTTGCCGCGGCCATTGACGAAAAGCGTGATGATGCCGATGCCGTAGAAGACCGGCAGGAAGTCGACAATCCGGATCAGGTTGCGGGTTGCCGCCTGGCCCACCGTGATCGGTTGACCCCGGTCCCCGACGACCCGGAGCCGAGCCGCGCGCTTCCCCAGCGTCTGCCCGGACATGGCTGCTTCGCTGATCAGGAAGTATCCGGCGAAGAGGATGAAGCCGAGGATCAGTCCGAAGAGGATCGCGACCTGCGCCGAATTGAAGATTACGCCGATCGCGATCGCACCGATGAGAATGACCACCGCGATCGCGAACAGGATCAGCCCGTCGACGAGTTGGGCCAGAAATCGGCTGCCGATCCCGGCAATCTCGTACTCAAAGGCGACCCGCTCCGGGGTCGCGATGACGAGGTCGTCCGATTGATCCGGGGGTTGCACGGGTTGCAGTGTAATCCCGGGCAAGGTCGTAACCCTGCGCTGCGTCATGATTGTTGTATGCGCGCTGACGATTTCGTGACGCGGCGCCGGCCGGAGTGGGAACGGCTTGAGGCCCTGCTCGGCAGGACCGGGACCAGTCGTTTCGGCGGGCTGCGCCCGACCGAGGTGCTCGCACTGGCGGGCCTCTACCGGCGCGCGACGGCTGACCTGGCGCGAGCGAAGCGCGACTATCCGACCGCGCCGGTGGCGGGTTACCTCAACGGACTGGTGGCGCGCGGCCATGCCGCGGTCTACCAGTCAGGCGGTAACCTGGGGCACCGGATCGCGACCTTCTATGGATTGACGCTACCGCGTACGTACCGCGCCTCGGGTCGGTACATGCTGGCGGCGGGAGCGCTGCTCTTCGGGCCGGCAATCATCGCCTTCATCGCGATCCGCCTGGATCCACGGCTGGCCTACTCCCTGGTGCCCGCCCAGATCGTTCAGGGGGTCCACAACCACCAGCTCTGGACACAGATCGCGGCATCCGACCGGCCGCTGATGTCCGGCGTGATCATGACCAACAACATCAACGTCTCGATCCTGGCCTTCGCTTTTGGCGTCCTGCTCGGATTGCCCACGATCTACCTCCTGATGACGAACGGCATCCAGCTGGGCGGCCTGCTTGGCCTGACCAGCGCCTACGGTATCGGGGGCGGTCTGCTCGATTTCGTCATCGCCCACGGCGTCATCGAGCTGTCGGTCGTCGTGGCGGCCGGCGCATCGGGCCTGATGATGGGATGGGCCCTCGTCATGCCGGGCGCCTACCGTCGACGCGATGCGCTCGTGCTCGCCGCACGCAAATCGGTGATCATCCTCGCCGGACTCGCGCCGCTGCTGATCATCGCTGGGATCATCGAGGGCAACCTGAGCCCGTCGACCGCACCGACGGCGGTGAAGGCGGCGGTTGGATTGACCTCAGGGGTGCTGCTCTATACCTATCTCCTGCGAGCGGGGCGCCCCAAATCTCAGCCCGAGAAAGCGGCCAGGAAGACCGATCCGTTCACGATTTTGTCGGCGTGACCGTCCGCCTGGAGAAGGAAGATCCCATCCACGTCGCCACTCGAGCTCGGGTTCCCCACCCCAACCATGAACCTCTTACCGTTGGGTTGCGGCAGCGCCACGACCGGCAGCTGGCCCGTCGCGGCCGGGTTGCCGGCGAGGCGCCACAGCACTGCTCCACTGTGCCAGTCAAGCAGCCGGATCTCGCCGGGCGTCTGCACTCCCCAGGACGGCGCGGTGATCACCAGTGACGCGTCCCAGGAGAATCCAACCACGCGCTGATCGGTCAACCTCGCGACAACGGCGCCGTCACTGAGGCGGTGGATCACGGTAGCCGAAGCGCCCGACCCGAGGCTGCTCTCCGCAAGGTAGCGGCCATCGCGCGAACCGACCAGCATCTGCGGCGCGTTGGCGTACGCGTGGCTGTAGAGGGTGCGTCCCGTCGAGAGCCCGATAACGCGTACGTCGAGGTATCCACCCTGCACCTGCTGGCCGAGGACGGCACGATCCGTCAGGCCGCTGCAGGCGATCAGGGAGAAGCCGCTCTGGCCGGGCGTGGGGCCGAGCGTGACGACCCGCCGGACGGTGCCGCCAACCTGGCCCACCTCGAGCCACTGCACGGGACTCCACGGATCGAAGCCGATGTTGCAATACCGGCCGGGAACGTCCGACCAGAGGGCGCCGCCCAGCGTCCGGGTCGGGACCACGCGGCCCTGCCGGTTCATCGCGCCACTTCCGTCCGTTAGCCCGATCCACGATCCGTCCGCGTTCTGGCGGCTGCCACTCTTCCCGGTCAGGTAGACGGACCCGGCGTTGGCCCCACTCCAGTCGAGGGCCACGTAGCGAATCGGGTCGCCGGACGGCGAGAGCCAGGGACTGGAGGTCGAGTACCAGACCAGCGGAACCGCGTCCGGCGGCGCGCCGGCTTCGGTCATGAACGTCCAGGTCTGGTGTGTACGGGCTGTCGGATCGCTGGACGCCACGGTGACGTCGGCGGCATAGTTGGTCCGCGGCTGCAGGTCGGAATAGTGAGCCGTCCAGACCGTTCCATTCCAGGCGCCGGCCTCCAGCATCGCCGGCGGTTGCAGCGTCACGACCGGGTCGCTGGTGGGGCGCCGGCTGAACCCGATGCTGAGCTGGCCAAAGCGGGCGACCGTGCCCGCGCCGTCGATCGGTTCCGTCCTCACCAGCCGCGGCGGCCCTTCGGCAACGAAGGTCCAGCGTTTTACGAAGTGTCCGATGTCGCGAAGGTGACTCTGGTACTGGGCGTCGAGAACGAGTTCATAGCGTTGGCCGAAGCGCAGGCCGCTGTACTCGACGAGCAGCGTGGTGCCGTCCCAGAAGGTGACGTGCTGTTTGCCGTCCGATGGCTGGTGCGTCAGCGTTGGCGTTCCGAGCGGACGGCGCGTGAACTGGATCCGGAACTGTCCGTCCACTCCGACCTCGCGGGCGCCCGCCGGCGGCGCCACGTCCGAAATCGTGGGCGCGGCAGCTGCCAGCGCATCCGACCGGGTTCGCTGCAGCTGGACCAAGCCTGCGCCGGCAAGGATCAGCACCGCCAGCCCGACGGCAGTGAGGCGGGAGCGGGCCGGCCGCGAGGTGTACTGCCGATCTTCGACGGCATCCAGGATCCGCAGGTGCAGTTCACGGGAGACGCGCCGGTCGGTTAGCGGAAGCGTCTGCAGGAGCGGTCCAACCGCCTTGCCACCGGCCAGCTTGCGGATTGCCGCACAGAGTCTCGACTCCATGTTCTCCCCGCGCCCACGTGAGGTCAGGACGGCGGCAAAGGCCTGCTCGGTGATCTGCTCGGCTCGCGCCTCGTTCCTGACAAGCGTGCGGGCATAGCCGAGGACTCGATCCTCGAATTCGCGCAGCGGCGCTTCAAACGACTCCCGGCTCTGCGGTTCCAGCCCGGCCTCCCGTCAGGTGATCTACGAGCAGAACGCGGGCGGGGGCGTGAAGTTACATCACACGCGTAGGATTCCACTCCATGGATCCAGCGGCCGCCGACGCGAGCAGCTTACTCACTCGGCTTGTCGCCTCCTGTCTGGGCACGTTCGACATGGCCACGATGTACCTCGGCCTCCAGTTAGGCCTCTACCGGTCGCTCGCCGGGGATGGGCCCGCAACCTCAACCGAGCTTGCCGGCCGGACTGGCACGGTCGAACGCTACGTCCGGGAGTGGCTGGAACAGCAAACCGTAACTGGCGTCCTCCATGTTGATGATCCGGGCGCCGGGGCGGGCGCGCGCCGCTACACCCTTCCCGCCGCGCACGCGGAAGTCCTCCTCGATGCCGACAACCCGAACTTCATGGGCGCGTACCCGCAGCAGATGATCAGTGTGCTTGTTCCCCTGCCATCGCTCATGAACGCTTTTCGCAACGGTGGCGGGGTGCCATACGAGGCGTACGGCAAGGACTGCCGCGAGGGCATCGCGGCCGGCAATCGCGTCGCCTTCATCAACCTGCTTGGCAGCGAATGGTTTCCTGCCATCCCCGAGCTGCATGCCCGGCTCCGCGCCACTCCATCGGCGCGCGTCGCGGACGTCGGATGCGGACTCGGCTGGTCGGCGATCAGCATCGCCAAGGCCTACCCAGGCGCGCGCGTCGATGGGCTTGACCTCGACGAGGCGTCGGTGCATCAGGCGCGGCAAAACGCGAGGGATTCGGGCGTCGCGGATCGCGTCACGTTTGCCGTCCGGGACGCGGCAGACCCGACGCTCACGGAGAAGTACGACCTCGTGGTCGCGTTCGAGACGATCCACGATATGGCGAGACCGGTGGAAGCGCTCCGGGCCATGCGTCGTCTGGCCGCCGACCGTGGCATGGTCCTCGTCGTCGATGAGCGTGTGAACGAGAAATTTACCGTCGATCCGGGCGACATCGAGCGGCTCTACTATGGGTTCAGCGTGCTCCATTGCCTGCCCGCCGGGATGGCCGCTCAGCCGTCAGCCGCAACTGGCACCGTCATGCGCCCCGCGACCCTGCGGTCGTACGCGCAGCAGGCGGGCTTCCGGGATATCGAGGAGCTGCCGATCGATTTCGACTTCTGGCGCTTCTACCGAGTTCTCGGTTAACTTGATGTCGGCTGCCGATTTCCGTTA